>JABFXA010000037.1 GCA_013361955.1 Nocardioidaceae bacterium | reverse complement strand
GCTCGACGTGCTGCTCCCCGACCTGGACGGCACGGGCCGCGCAACGGTGGGCCGCGAGGCCGGCGCCCTGGCGGCCCGGCTGGCCCAGATGCCGATGCCGCGGGCCGGGTTCTTCGCCGACGGCGACCTGCGGGTGCGGCCGTGGCCGGACGGCGACCTGCCGGCGTTCGTGGCGTCGCGGCGGGCCGGCACCGCGCTGTCGCTGTGGCCCGACAGCGGCTACGCCGCCCTGCTCGGCGTCGCGGAGACGGCACAGACGCTGCTGGACCGGGTGACCCGCACCACGCTCGTGCACGGCGACCTGAACCCGAAGAACGTGCTCGTCGACCCGGACACCCTGGCGGTCACCGGGCTCGTGGACTGGGAGTTCGCGCACGCCGGGGGACCGATCTCCGACCTCGGCAACCTGCTCCGCTTCGACCGCGACCCGGCGTTCGCGCAGGCCGTGCTCGAGACCTACCGGCACGACGTCGTCGACGCGCCGGACGACGTGCTCGACCTGGCCCGAGCCGCGGACCTCTACGCACTCGTCGACCTCGCCGCTCGCCGCGGCGAGAACCCGGTCACCGAGCAGGCGCACGTGCTCCTCGGCGCGATCGCCCGCAGCGGCGACCTGCACGCCACCCCCTGACGGGCGCGGCGTCCGCCCCTGACAGGCTCGCCCCGTGATGACCGTCGACCTGGAGACCGTCCGGCTGTTCGTGCACGTCCTCGCCGCCACCGTCTGGGTGGGTGGCCAGATCACGCTGGCGGCCCTGGTCCCGGCCCTGCGCGGGGCCGGTGGCGCGGCCACGAGGGCGGCGGCGAACGCGTTCCAGAAGGTGGCCTGGCCGGCGTTCGCGGTGCTGCTGCTCACCGGGGTGTGGAACGTGGCCGCGGAGGGCGACCAGGGATCGGCCTACCGCAACACACTCGTGCTCAAGCTGGTGCTCGTCGTGGTCTCCGGGGTGAGCGCGTTCGTGCACGCGCGCGCCTCGTCCCGCTCCGCGATGGCGGTGTTCGGGGCGCTGACCGGGCTCAGCGCCATAGCGACGCTGTTCGTCGGGATCGTGCTCGCCGGCTGAGCGGCGTACGAGAGGGTGCGCGGTTGGACTCCGGGATGGACGGCTGAGTATTCTGTGAGGTGCGCAGGAGTCTGCCTGAGTCTCAGACGGAGCAGATTCACGCTCGCTATCGCCTCGATGGCCCGCTCGACCGACGGGGGCCGCCGGCGGCTGTGAACCAACGGTAGTGAAACAAGGCTTCTCGCGCGTCCGCACGACACCTATCCACTTCCGAGGCCATCTCACACATGACGAGCTCTTCCACTCTTCCGGACACCCCGCAGATCGCGGTCAACGACATCGGTTCGGAAGAGGACTTCCTCGCCGCTATCGACGAGACCATCAAGTACTTCAACGACGGCGACATCGTCGACGGGACCATCGTCAAGGTCGACCGCGACGAGGTCCTCCTCGACATCGGCTACAAGACCGAGGGCGTCATCCCCTCGCGCGAGCTGTCCATCAAGCACGACGTCGACCCCGCCGAGGTCGTCGAGGTCGGCGACAAGGTCGAGGCCCTCGTCCTCCAGAAGGAGGACAAGGAAGGCCGGCTGATCCTGTCCAAGAAGCGCGCGCAGTACGAACGCGCCTGGGGCACCATCGAGAAGGTCAAGGAGGAGGACGGCGTCGTCACCGGCACCGTCATCGAGGTCGTCAAGGGCGGCCTGATCCTCGACATCGGTCTCCGCGGCTTCCTGCCCGCCTCGCTCGTCGAGATGCGTCGCGTCCGCGACCTCCAGCCGTACGTCGGCAAGGAGCTCGAGGCGAAGATCATCGAGCTCGACAAGAACCGCAACAACGTCGTGCTGTCCCGCCGCGCGTGGCTCGAGCAGACCCAGTCCGAGGTCCGCCAGGGCTTCCTGACCCAGCTGCAGAAGGGCCAGATCCGCAAGGGCGTCGTCTCCTCGATCGTCAACTTCGGTGCGTTCGTGGACCTCGGCGGTGTCGACGGCCTGGTGCACGTCTCCGAGCTGTCCTGGAAGCACATCGACCACCCGTCGGAGGTCGTGGCGGTCGGCGACGAGGTCACCGTCGAGGTGCTCGACGTCGACATGGACCGCGAGCGGGTCTCGCTGTCGCTCAAGGCGACGCAGGAGGACCCCTGGCAGCACTTCGCCCGCACCCACCAGATCGGCCAGATCGTGCCGGGCAAGGTCACCAAGCTGGTGCCGTTCGGCTCGTTCGTCCGGGTCGAGGAGGGCATCGAGGGCCTGGTGCACATCTCCGAGCTCGCCGAGCGTCACGTGGAGATCCCGGAGCAGGTCGTCCAGGTCGGCGACGACGTGATGGTGAAGATCATCGACATCGACCTCGAGCGTCGCCGGATCTCGCTGTCCCTCAAGCAGGCCAACGAGACCGCCGCCGCGACCGACGCGGAGGAGTTCGACCCGACGCTGTACGGCATGACCGCGTCGTACGACGAGCAGGGCAACTACATCTACCCGGAGGGCTTCGACCCGGAGACCGGCGAGTGGCTCGAGGGCTTCGACGAGCAGCGCGCCGCGTGGGAGGAGCAGTACGCCCAGGCGCACGCCCGCTGGGAGGCGCACGTCAAGCAGCAGGCCGAGGCCAAGAAGGCCGAGGTCGAGGCCGGCGAGGCGACGTCGTACAGCTCCGAGCCGGCGGCGTCCGGTTCCGGCGACGGTGGCTCGCTGGCGTCCGACGAGGCGCTGCAGGCGCTCCGCGAGAAGCTGACCGGCGGCGGCAACTAGCACCCGCCCGGTCCGCGCCCGACGCAGACACGAAAGGGCCCGCTCACCCCTCGGTGAGCGGGCCCTTTCTCGCGTCAGCCCTCCGACATCGGATATGTCTTGGTGACCCCTGGGTCACTCATACCTATCCGATGTCGGGTCTCAGGCGAGCCGGGACCGTGGGTCGAACAGGTCGGCGTGGTGGCTGCGCGGCGGGGTGCGCCGGGCCATCCGGCCGCCGTCGTCCTTGATGACCTGGGTCAGGTAGTAGCCGGCGTAGGCCAGCACGATCGCGGCGACGATCGCGGTGACGGTGACGATCAGCAGGGTGCTCATGGTGGGATCTCCTTCCCCGGTCGGGTGCCTCGTCGTTCCCAGGTTCGGGTGCGGCTCCTGAGCCGCGGTTGAGGCTGACGTGGGCTCTGCTCTTCTTATGGCAGTAACAATGCCGTACGCGAGATCCTGCCACCAGTGGCAGGAATGCCATCCTGCGTTGATTTCCTGCCAACCTCGTGTCACGCTGGTCCCATGACAGGCATTCGCAAGGTGGTGGCGGTCGTCCAGGAGGGCGTGGAGGCCTTCGGGCTCGGCGCCATCTGTGAGGTCTGGGGCGAGCCGGCGCACCCGGAGGACCGGACCCCGACGTTCGACTTCGTGGTCTGCACCGAGGTGCCCGGCCGGGTGCCGGGCGCGCACGGCTACGACCTGCAGGTCGACCACGGGCTCGAGGAGCTCGAGGACGCCGACCTGGTCTGCATCGTCCCGAAGCGGGAGTTCCTCGAGCAGTCGCCCGCGGTGGTCGACGCCGTACGCCGGGCCGCCGAGCGCGGCGCGGTGGTCTTCGCGCACTGCACCGGGGCGTTCACGCTCGGCGAGGCCGGGCTGCTCGACGGTCGCCGCTGCACCACGCACTGGCGCTACGCGACCCTGCTCGCACACCGCTACCCGGAGGCGGTCGTCGACCCCGACGTGCTGTACGTCGACGACGGCAACATCCTCACGGGCGCCGGCTCGGCGGCCGGCCTCGACGCCGCGCTGCACCTGATGCGCCGCGAGTTCGGGCCGCGGGTCGCGGCGACCACCGCACGCCGGATGGTCGTGCCGCCGCAGCGGGCCGGCGGCCAGGCGCAGTTCGTGCGCACCGTGGCGCCGGCCGACGAGGCCGAGACGCTCGGGCCGCTGCTCGGCTGGGTCACCGAGCACCTCGACCAGGCGCACACCGTCGAGTCGCTGGCCAAGCAGGCGACCATGTCGCCGCGCACCTTCGCCCGCCGGTTCCGGGCCGAGACCGGCACCACCCCGCACGTGTGGGTGACCCGGCAGCGGGTGATGCGGGCCGAGGAGCTGCTGGAGACCACCGACCGGTCCGTGGAGTGGATCGCCGACGCGGTCGGCTTCGGCACCGCCGCCATGCTGCGGCACCACTTCACCAAGGCGCGGCAGGTCAGCCCGCAGCAGTACCGCGCGACGTTCAGCTGCGCCGATGACTCACTCGAGGCCGAGCAGAGCGCCTAGCTCGAGCCGGCGTACCTTCCCGGTGGCGGTCATCGGGAGGGCGTCGAGGTAGTGGTACTCCTTGGGCCGCTTCGGGCCGGTCAGCCGGTCGCGCGCCAGGTCGCGCAGCTCCCGCTCGTCGGCGTCCCCGACCACCGCCGCGACCACCCGCTGGCCCCAGTCGGCGTCGTCGACGCCGAACACCGCGACGTCGCGCACGGCGGGGTGCTCGCGCAGCGCGTTCTCGACCTCGACCGGGTACACGTTCACGCCGCCGGAGATCACCAGGTCCTCGCGGCGGCCGTCGAGGAACAGGTACCCGTCGTCGTCCAGCCGGCCCAGGTCGCCGACCGTGAACGCCGGTCCGCGCGCGGTCTCGCGCCACGCGGCCGCGGTCTTGGCCTCGTCGGCCCAGTAGGTGAAGCGCGCGTGCTCGGGCACCGCGCACCAGATCGTGCCGTCGTCGTCGAGCAGCAGCTCGCGGCCCGGCCGGGCCCGGCCGACGGTGCCGCGCCGGCCCGCCCACTCCTCGCTGCGGCAGGCGGTGAACTGGCCCTCGGTGGAGCCGTAGAACTCCCACGTGGACCTCTCGGGGAACAGCGCGACCAGCCGCTCCTTCACCGCGGGCGGGCAGGCTGCTCCGGCGTGCGCGACCAGGCGGAAACAGGACAGGTCCGGGACGCCGACCGCGTCCCAGTGCGCGAACAGCCGCTGCAGGTGGGTGGGCACGCAGAACATCGTGGTCGGCCGCTCGGCCCGGATCGCGGCCGTGACGCGCGCCGCGTCGAACGGGCCGGGGACCACGACCCGGCCGCCGGCCAGCAGCGTGCCCATCGCGAACCGCAGCGGCGCCGAGTGGTGCAGCGGGCTGAGCACCAGGTTCACGTCGTCGGCGGCGAACCCCCACAGGTCGCGCTCCTCCGCGACCAGCGCCTGGGCCGCCGGCTCGTCGAGGATGCCCGACCACACGCCCTTCGGACGTCCGGTGGTGCCGCTGGTCACGTGCATCGGCCGACAGCGGGGGAGCGCGCCGCGGTAGCGGTCCGGGCAGCGCTCCCACAGCGACGCCAGCTCGGCCTCGTCGGTCACCACCTGTGCCGGGTCGAGGTCGGCGAGGACGCCGGCGCGCTCGGCGGGGGTCAGCCCGGGGTCGAGCGGTACGGCGACCCGCTGCGCCGCGAGCAGCGCGGTCACCAGCTCGACGTAGACGAGGGAGCCGGGGACCAGCAGCGCGACCCGGTCGCCGGGGGTGAGGTCGGTGAACGGGTCGGTCACCGGTCCATCCAAGCGCACGCCGGGAGGGCTCGAGGCTCGCGATGGCCCGCTCGCACCTCGAGCGGCGGGGTGTGCGGTGGCGTGCGGCCCGCGGGTGTTGTACCAATGGTCCATGACCTCGCTCGACCCCCGGTCGCCCGTCGGGCCGCCGGCCAAGCAGCAGCGGGTCCGCGAGGAGCTGGAGACGCTGATCGCGGGACTCGCCCCGGGTGAGCCGCTGCCAGCCGAGCGCGACCTGGCCCGCGACCTGGGCGTCGCCCGGATGACGCTGCGGCGGGCCGTCGACCTGCTCGTCGACGAGCACCGGCTGATCCGGCGGCGCGGCTCCGGCACGTTCGTCGCCGGCCTCAAGGTCAACCAGCGGCTCGCCGCCACTTCGTTCTCCGCCGACATGCGCTCGCGCGGGATGCGCCCGGGCAGCCGCACGATCGAGTCGCGCCGGTCCCCGGCGGGGATGATGCTCGCCGGCCTGCTCGACGTACCACCGCAGACCGACGTGTTGTTCGTACGCCGGTTGCGGTTCGCGGACGACGAGCCGATGGCGGTCGAGGACCTGCACGTGCCCGCCACGGTGGCACCGGGCCTGACCGGCACCGACCTCGAGGGCCGGTCGTTCTACGACCTGCTCGCCGAGCGGTACGACGACCCGGTGGTCAGCGGCACCCAGACCGTGGAGCCCGCGCTCGTCGGCGATGCCGAGGCCGGGCTGCTCGGCGTGCCGCAGGGGTCGCCGGTGTTCCTGTTCGAGCGCACGTCGCGGGTCCGCTCCGGCGGCGTCGCGGAGTTCGTCCGGTCGACGTACCGCGGTGACCGGTACCGGATCGTGGTCGACATCTTCCCGCCGGAGGCTTGACGTTCCTTCCGCCCCGTCGCCAAGATGCGTACCAGAGGTCTTAGACCTCTGGTACAAAGTGGCCACCACGAGAGGAGCAGGGCGATGAGCGCCCTCCCGGTCCTGCTGCCCGGCTTCGAGGGCACCACGCTGCCCTCGTGGCTGGCGTCGCGGCTCGCGGACGGTCTCGCCGGGGTGTGCCTGTTCGGCCAGAACGTCGCGTCCGACGAGCAGCTCCGCGCCCTCACCGGGTCCGTGCACGCGGCCCGGCCGGGTGCGCTCGTGGCCTCCGACGAGGAGGGCGGGTCGGTGACCCGGGTCGACCTGGCGACCGGCTCGCGCTGGCCCGGTCACGGCACGCTCGGGGCGCTCGACGACGAGCGGGCGACGTACGACGTCGCGCTCGGGCTCGGGCAGCGCGCCCGCGACCTCGGCGTCGACCTGGTGCTGGCGCCGGTGCTCGACGTGAGCTCCGAGCCGGACAACCCGGTGATCGGGGTGCGGTCGTTCGGGGCCACGACCGAGCTCGTCGCCCGGCACGGCGTGGCGTTCGTGCGCGGCCTGCAGGACGCGGGCGTGCTCGCCTGCGGCAAGCACTTCCCCGGCCACGGCGCGACCCGGACCGACAGTCACGTCGCGCTGCCGGTGCTCGACGTCGACGAGGCCACCTGGCGCGCCCGCGACCTGCCGCCGTTCGCCGCCGCGGTGCGCGCGGGCACCCGCAGCCTGATGACCGCGCACGTGGTGGTGCGCACCCTCGACGACCGGCCGGCGACGCTGAGCCCGGTGCTGCTCGGCCTGCTGCGCGACGAGCTCGGCTTCGAGGGCGTGGTGGTGACCGACGCGCTCGACATGCAGGCCATCTCCGCCGGCGTCGGCCGGGCGGCCGGTGCGGTGGCCGCGCTGGCGGCCGGTGCCGACCTGCTGTGCATCGGCAACCCGGCCTTCCCGGGCGGCTACGACGCGGAGGCGGTGCTCGACGAGATCGCCGCGGCCGTCGAGACCGCGGTGGCCGACGGCGTGCTGCCGGCCGAGCGGCTGGCCGAGGCGACCACCCGGGTCGCGGCGCTGGTGCCCGGT
>JABFXA010000046.1 GCA_013361955.1 Nocardioidaceae bacterium | reverse complement strand
GTCGTTGGCGCGCAGCGAGGCGGTGATGCCGTGCCGCTGCGAGAGCCGGCTGACCACGAACAGGCCCATCCGGCGGGCGGTGTCGGTGGTGACCTCGCCGCCGGAGCCGAGGCTCTGGTTGATCGTCGCGAGCTGGTCGGCCGGGATGCCGAGACCGGCGTCGGCGATCTCGATGGCCAGCCCCTGCGCCGTCACCGTGGTGCCGACGGTCACCGTGGTGGAGGGCGGGGAGTAGGTCAACGCGTTGTCGACGAGCTCGGTCAGCAGGTGCACGACGTCGGCGGCGGCCGCGTCGTCGATGCGGGTCGGCTCGGCCGAGCGGATCCGCACCCGCTGGTAGTCGGTCACGCCGGACGTCGCGGCCTGCAGCGCGTCGCTGACCGTGAGCCGGTCGGTCACCGACGAGGCGGTCGGCGCGTCGGCGAGGATCAGCAGGCTGTCCGCCGTCCGGCGCATGCGGGCGGCGAGGTGGTCGAGGTGGAACAGGCTCTCGAGCCGCTTCGGGTCCTCCTCGTCGCGCTCCAGGCGCTCGATCAGGCTGAGCTGCTGGTTGATCAGCGAGGTGCTGCGGCGGGACAGCGTGACGAACATCTGGCTGACCTGCGCCCGCAGGCCGGCCTCGCCGACGGCCAGCACCACGGCCTGCCGGTGCATGTCGTCGACCGCCCGCGCCAGCTGGCCGATCTCCTCCTGCGTGGTGACGTCGATCGGGACGATCTCGCCCGGCTCCTCGCCGGCGCGGATCCGCGCGACCGCCTCGGGCAGCTGGTCCTGGGCCACCGCGCGGGTGCCCTCGCGGACCCGGCGGATCGGGTTCAGCAGCAGGCGGGAGACGAGCAGCGCGAGCAGGATCGCCGCGGCCAGGGCGGCCAGCGTGATGCCCGCGTTGACCAGGGCGGCGACCCGGGCGTCGTCGGCCGCGGCCTCGAGCTCCTGGTCGATGCCGTCCTGCAGCGAGCTGATGGTGCTGTCGTAGTCGGCGTACGCCTCGGTGCCGCCGAGGTCGGACTTGCCGATGCGGACGGTGCGGAACCGCTCGGCGTTGGCGGTGCGCAGCGACGCCACGGCCTTCTGGTCGGTGCCGAGACCGGCGGCCAGCCGGTCGATCGCGGCCCCCTCGGCGCCGAGCTCGGAGAACAGCTCGGTCGAGCCGGTCTCGCCGTTGCGGTCGGTGGCGACCAGCGCCTGCTGCATGGCCAGCGAGAACCGGCCGGCCAGGGCCTGCGAGAGCAGGTCGAGCCGCGGCTCGGGAGTGATCTGCTCGTTGACGATGGCGGTGATCAGCTGGGTGACACCGGACTGCAGCTGGCGCAGCTGGGCCTGCCAGGTGCCGGGGCTGAGCTTGTTCGCGTCGTCGGCCCGCATCGCCTGGCTGAGGTCGAGCACCGCGTCGACCTGGTTGGCCTGCGCCTCGGTGAGGTCCGCCGACTGCTTGGCGGCGGTGAGCTGCTCGCCGGCCTTGCGGATGTCACCGATCGCCGCCTCGAGCCGGTCCTTGCTGGCCTGGTCGGTGCCGACCGCGGCGACCGTGGCCTGCTCGGCCGCGGACAGGTAGTCGACCGCCGGCCGCAGCGCGGTGACCTGGTTGGCGCTGGCGGAGGAGTTCTCCGCCTTGGCCAGGTCGCTCTGCACCCGGAGCCCACCCAGGGTCCCGGCGAGCAGGAGGGGGATGGCCAGGGCCAGGGCCATCTTGCGACGCAGAGGCCACGCGGACACGGCCAACGCGGACTGTCCGTCGCGCTTGGCAGGGCGCTTGCTGCTCATCACTCACCGAGGCTCTCGATATGGAGGCCACCGAACGGGCGGCTCGGCATGTCAATCGGTCAAAAATAGGGTGACCCGAAGCACAGGTCACGCCGAAACCGAGGAACTAGTCTTTTCGGGTAGTCTCGCATCACCCGTTCGTGTCAGACAGCCCTTTCGGCCGATCCGTCGTGGCTCAGCGGCCGAGACGCTCGTCAAGCACCCCGAGGACCGGCCAGGCGCCGTCCGACCAGTTCGAGATCACCGTGTACGTCGTGGCCGTCGACGTCCGGTGCCGGCTCGCGAACGACACCCCCGCGTCGTACCCCTCGAGCCAGGGCAGGTCGCCGTCGACGTCGACGTGGAAGCCGAGGCCGTAGCTCTTCGGCCCGGGCCGCTCGCTGCGCGGCCGGAGCATCTCGGCGACCCGGTCCGGGGCGACGATCCGCCCCGCGAGGAGTGAGTCCCAGAACACGGCGAAGTCGGCCGCCGTCGAGTAGACGCCCCCGTCGCCGCTGCCGAGCACCGGCAGGTGCAGGACGTTGGTCCGCGCGCCGTCGGCGGTGAGGTAGCCGAGCGCGGCGTCGCCCGGGAGCTCGTCGGAGCGAAGGAACGCGGTGTCGCGCATGCCCGCCGGCTCGCACACCAGGGTGCGCACCAGCGTCTGGAAGTCGGTGCCGGCGGCCCGCTCGGCCAGCAGTGCGAGCACGACGTAGCCGCCGTTGTTGTACTCGAACCGCTCGCCGGCGGGGAACGCGGTCGGGTGCCCGTCGAGCACCCGCAGGTACGACTCGGTGGTGTCGAGCTCGTGCACCGGCACCGGCATCACGTAGTCGCAGACGTCGGCGTGCACCTCCTCGTCCAGGTAGTCGCCGATGCCGGACCGGTGCGCGAGCAGGTGCTCGACCGTCACGTCGTCCGCGACCAGCGGCAGGTCGTGGCCGAGCAGCGAGCGCGCGGTGGTGCCGAGCCCGAGCGCACCCCGCTCGACCAGGCTCATCACGGTCAGCGCGGTCAGCCCCTTCGTCGCGCTGGCGGTCGCCAGCCGGGTGTCGACGGTGACCGGCAGCCCGTGCGCGCGGTCGGCGAGCCCGTACGCCGCGGAGAGCTCGGTCGTGCCCGCGCGGTCGACGCGCACCACCCCGGAGAACCCGCTGCGCGCGGCCACCTCGTCCACCGCGGCCTGGAGGGACAGCACGCGCCGACGCTACTCCGGCCGCGCGCGCCGGGGTGCAGACTGACGCCATGCCGCGACCCCTCGACCTCAGCCCGAGCGAGTTCACCAGCCTGGCGGAGGGTGTCGTCGACCGGGCGGCCCGGTTCCTGGCCGGCCTCGACGACGTACCGATCCGGCCGGCGTCGACCGGCAGCGAGACGCTCGAGCTGTTCCGCACCCCGGCGCCGGAGCAGGGTGGGGGCGCCCGGGTGCTGGACGACCTCGCGGACGTGGTCGCGCACAGCCGGGTCGGCACCGGCGGCTTCTTCGGATACGTGATGGGCTCCGGCGAGCCGGTCGCCGCGCTGGGGGACCTGTTCGCGTCCGTGCTCAACCAGAACGCCACCGCCTGGCGGTCCGGCCCGGCCACCGCCGTCATCGAGCGGACCGTGGTCTCCTGGCTCGCCGAGGCCGTGGGCTGCGCCGGGTTCGGCGGCGTGCTCACCAGCGGCGGCTCGCTCGCGAACCTGATGGGCCTGGCGATGGCGCGGGAGAGCCGGGCCCCGGCGAACGCCACCGGTGCGCCGTACGGCGTGGTGTACGCGTCGAGCGAGGTGCACATGTCGATCGGCAAGGCGGTCGCGCTGCTCGGCCTGGGCCGCGACAACCTGCGCCTGCTCCCGGCCGACGACGACTGCCGGCTGCGACCCGACGCGCTGCGCGAGGCGGTCGCGAAGGACCGGGCGGAGGGCCTGCGGCCGCTCGCGGTGGTGCTGTGCGGCGGCACCATCGTGACCGGCGCCGTGGACCCGATCGCCGAGCTGGTGGCGGTCGCGGAGGACGAGGACCTGTGGGTGCACGTCGACGGCGCCTACGGGCTGCCCGCGGCGATGGCGGCGCCGGACCTGTTCGCCGGGATCGGCCGGGTCGACTCGGTGTCGCTCGACGCGCACAAGTGGCTCTACCAGCCGCTGGACTGCAGCCTGCTGCTCTACCGCGACCCGGCCGCCGCCCGGCGGGCCTTCGCGTTCACCGACGACTACGCCGCCTCGTCGAGCACCGACCCGGTCGAGGGTGACGTGTTCTTCGAGGAGACCATCGAGCTGTCCCGCCGCAGCCGCGCCCTCAAGCTGTGGCTGTCGCTGCGCTACCACGGCCTCGCCGCCTACCGGGCGGCCGTTGCGCGCAACCTCGAGCAGGCCCGGCTGCTGGCCCGCCTGGTCGACGACGAGCCCCGACTGGAGCGGATGGCCGAGGTGACCCTGAGCGCGGTCTGCTTCCGCTGGACCGCCGCGGAGGACCCCGACGGGTTCAACGCCGCCCTGCTGGAGGAGGTGAACCGCCGCGGCCGGGTCTACCTGTCCAACGCCACCGTGCGCCGCCGGTTCGTGCTCCGCGCCTGCATCACCAACCACCGCACCACCGACGCCGACGTCGCCGCGGTCGTCGAGGAGGTGCTCGCCGCCGCCGCGAGCCTCGAGGCGTGAGGCCGGTCGCCGTGACGGCGCTGTCCGCCCGGCTCTCGGAGCTCGGCTGGGTCACCGACCTGCTGGTGGCCGGCTCGCTGGCGACCGGCGACCACGTCCCCGGCGTGAGCGACCTGGACCTGGTCGCCGTCGTCGACGGGCCGGTGGGCGCCGAGCGGGAGGCCGCGCTGGTGGCCGTCCACCGCGACCTGGACCGGGGCGACGCGGCCGGGGCCGACCTCGGCTGCGTGTACGTCGACGAGGCCCGGCTGCTCGACCCGGCGGCGCTGCACCCGACGTGGACGCACGGCAGCCTCGTGCAGCGCATCCTCTCCGGCGTGACCCGGGTGGAGCTGGTGCGGCACGGGTTCGCCGTGTCCGGACGAGCCCCGGCGGACCTGCTGCCGCCGGTGACGGACGACGAGGTGCGCGCCGCCGTACGCGCCGAGATCTGCGGGTACTGGCGGTGGGCGTCGCGGCGCCCGCGGATGTGGCTGAGCCCGGTGATCGCCGACCTGGGGCTCACCTCGATGGCGCGGGGCCGGTACGCGCTGGCGACCGGTGACCTGCTCACCAAGACCGCGGCCATCGAGCAGGCAGACGCACCGGCGTGGCTGCTCGACCAGCTCCGCGCCCGGCGGCGAGGCGAGGTCAGGCGGGCTTGCGCCAGACCGAGACGTGCCCTTCGCTGTCACCGGTGAACGGGGTGCCGTGCCAGTCGGCCACCCGGCGGTCGAGCTCGAGCCCCGCGAGCTGGGCCATCAGGTCGCACTCGCTGGGCCAGATGTAGCGGAAGTTGCTCGCGCCGTACTCGGCGGTGCCGTCGGGGTGCCGGTGGTAGTGGTGCGAGGTGCCCTGCTGGGTGGCCATGTCATAGGTGTCGAAGCCGACGTGCCGGTCGTCGACGTGGAACGGCACCGCCTGCTGGCCGGGCGGGAAGCGCCGGATGCCGGGCACCCAGAGCTCGATCGCGAAGTACCCGCCCGGGACGAGGTGGCGGGCCGCGTTGCGGAAGCAGGCGACCTGCTCGGGCTGGGTGCGCAGGTTGCCGATGCTGTTGAAGACCAGGTAGACCAGCGAGAACTCGCCGGGTGCCGTGCTGGTCGCCATGTCGCCCACCACGACCGGGACGTCGGGGCGCTTGCGGTGCAGCTCGTCGACCATCGGCTGGGACAGCTCGATGCCGCTCACCGGGACCCCGCGGTCGATGAGCGGGAGGGCGACCCGGCCGGTCCCGATCGCCAGCTCCAGCGCCGGACCGTCGCCCGCCAGCGCCGCGAGGAAGTCGACCGCCGGGTCGAGCACCTCGGGCCGGAACATGTCCGCCGAGGTCTCGTCGTACCGCGCGGCGGTCTCGGCGTCCCAGTAGTCGCTGCTGGTCACGGCGCCTTCTTCGCGGCCTTCTTGGCGGTCTTCTTCGCGGCCGTCTTCTTCGTGGTCTTCCCCTTCAGCCGCACCCACAGCTGGCCGCCGCCGCCGGACCCGGTGCGGGCCCGGGTCTCCAGGTACGGCTGCGCCTTCACCAGGTCGCCGAGCTTGCCGAAGCCGTAGCTGCGGGAGTCGAACGACGGGTCGGTGCGGACCAGGTGGTTGCCGAGCGCGCTCAGCGAGGCCCAGTCGTCGTCGTCGGTGTCGACCTTGTTCAGCGCCTTCGTGAGCACGCTCTGGATCGGGCGGAGCTGGTCGTCCTTGCCGGGCTCGGGCGCCTGCCCGTCGGTCGCGTCGTCGGCCGCGAGCACCTCGAGGAACACGAACTTCTCGCACGCCTCCACGAACGCCTTCGGGGTCTTGCGGCGCCCGACGCCGATCACCCGCTTGCCCGACTCGCGGAGCCGGGTGGCCAGCGGCGTGAAGTCGCTGTCGCTGGACACGATCGCGAACCCGTCGACGTTGCCGGAGTACAGCAGGTCCATCGCGTCGATGATCAGCGCGGAGTCGGTGGCGTTCTTGCCGTAGGTGTAGGCGAACTGCTGCTGCGGCGAGATCGCGTTGCCGAGCAGGACGTCGCGCCAGCCGGTCAGGTGCGGGTTGGTCCAGTCGCCGTACGCCCGCTTGACGGTGATCGTCCCGTAGCCGGCCAGCTCCTCGAACATCTCCTGGACCAGCTTCGCCGAGGTGTTGTCGGCGTCGATCAGCACGGCGAGGCGGCTGTTGTCGTCGGTCACGCGTCGACCGTACCGTCCCGCGGTCAGCCCTCGAGGGCGGTGATCTGCTCGACGCGCTCCTGGTGCCGGCCGCCCTTGAACGGCGTCGCGAACCACAGCTCCAGCATCCGCTCGGCGATCGCGGCGTCGACGACCTTGGCGCCGAGCACCATCACGTTGGCGTCGTTGTGGCCGCGGGACACCTGCGTGGCGAAGTCGGTGTGGCACAGGCCGGCGCGGACGCCGCGGACCTGGTTGCAGGCGATCACCTCGCCCTGCCCGCTGCCGCCGATCACCAGCCCGGTGTCGGCGGCGCCGCTCGCCACCCGCCGCCCGACGTCCGCACAGAGCGCGGGGTAGTCGACGACGTCGGTCCCGTCGGTGCCGCGGTCGTCGACCTGGTGGCCGCGCTGCTCCAGCCAGCCGGTGAGATGGACCTTCAGCTCGACGCCGTTGTGGTCGGCCGCCACCGCGACGCGCATCAGCCGCGCACCGCGAACAGTGCGTCGACGTCGACCGGCCCGCGCAGGATGCGCTGCGCGACCGCGTGTCGCACCAGCTCGTCGAGCACCGGCCGGTTGGCGTCGAGGCCGTAGGGGAGCGGGTCGCCGCCGGTGATCTCCATGACCCGCTGGTGCATCCGGTCGACGGCGGTCGGCTCCGCGATCGTGCCGGCGCGCAGCTGCTCGACGTACGCCGCCTTGCCGCGGTCGAACGCGTCGAAGACGGCCTGCGCCGCCCCCGGGTGCTCGGCGAGCACGTCGTCCCGGAGGACCACGAGGTGGTTGACCGGGTAGTGGCCGCGCTCGGCCAGCGCGGCGAAGCCGGCCTCCTCCGCGTCGGGCAGGAGCGGCACCACGTCGGGGTCGTCGACCTCGAGCGCGCCGACGACGGCGTCCACCTCGCCGTCCCGCAGCATGGCGGCCAGGTCCGCGCCCGGACCGGCGGGCACCACGTTCGCCG
>JABFXA010000399.1 GCA_013361955.1 Nocardioidaceae bacterium | reverse complement strand
ACGTCGAGTCAGACCCGCTCCCGGTTGATGCCGTGTACCCGTGCGCACCGGTGTACGCGGAGTTCACCCAGACCCTCGCCACCTCGCTCAACCAGCGCGAGGCGGCCCTGCCGGACCGGCTCGACTACCCGCCGCCCGCCCGGCTGACGGTCGGCCTGGACGGCGACGGACTGCCCGCCCTGTTCGACGGCGGCCCGGTCGTCCGCCCGGTCCACGGCGGACTGTCCTACGAGCGGCAGCTCCCGCCGGTCATGGCGCTGCTGATCGAGGCGTTCGGCGAGAATCCCCTGCTGCTGCGCCCCGACCAGCCGCTGCAGCACGACGCGAGCGCCGGGAGCGGACAGGGCCGCGTCCTGCACGCGCCGCGGCTGAGCATCGGGCAGGTGGTGCTCCGGCGGGCCACCTGGGTGGCGCAGTCGGGAACGCTCCCGCGCCGCGCGGCCGGCCAGTCCGACGCGGACTTCCTGCTCACGCTGGCGACCTGGCTGACCGGGCACGGCCTCCCGCCGAGGTTCTTCGTGTCCGTGCTGCGCATGGGCGCGGTACCGGCCGGTTCGTTCGCGGGCGACCGCAGCCGCAAACCGATGTACGTCGACATCGGATCGCCGCCCCTCGTCCTGGCCTTCGAGCGGCTGGCCGGGGATCCGGCCGCCGCGGCGGTGTTCCAGGAGGTCACACCGAAGCCCGAGGCCGCTCTCCTCGACCACCAGGGCGTGCCGAGAGTGACCGAATACGTCATCGAGCTCAACTGCCGAGGAGACCAGGAATGACAGAGTCCGTGTGGCGCACCGTGAACGTGTTCCACCACGACGGCGACCGCACCGATCTGCTGCTCGACGCGGTACGCCCCTTCATCACGGCCGTGGCCCCTTCGGCGGCCAGGGTGTACTACCAGCCGCACTGGCGGCGCGGGCCGCACGTCCGCATACCGATCCAGGCGAGCGCCGACGTCTTCGACGAGGTCGTCGCACCGGCCGTGGCCGACGTGCTGGAGACGTACCTGCGGGCGCATCCGTCGACCGTCCTCCTCGACGAGCAGGCAGCTCACGCCGAGCACGTCCGGCTGGCCGAGGTGGAGTGCGAACGCGGGCCGCTGACGCCCTGGGCGCCCAACAACACCGTCGAGACCGAGCCCTACGACCGGCGCCAGTACGTGCTCGGCGGACCGGCCGCGGCGGACCTGCTCGCCGACTACTACGTCGACACCAACGACCTCGTGTTCGACATCCTCGACTGGGTCCGTGGCGGGGGCTCGAAGATGGCGCTCGCGGTGGACCTGTTCATCGGGGCGGCGAACCGCTTCCTGCCGCCGGTGACCTACGGCTACATGTCCTACCGCGGACACGCCGACGCCTTCCTGGCCAAGATGCCCGACGGTCTGCGCGCACGTTTCGACCAGGTCTACGAGGCCAACGCCGGGAGCTTCCGGCAGCGGGTCGCCGAGATCACCGGGGCGGCGGACTACCACGACGTCGTCCCGTTCAGCGACCTCCTCGACACCCTGCTCCGCTATCGCAATCGGGCCAACGAGCTGATCGGGACAGGCGAGTTGGCGCTCAACACCGACATGAACGGTGAGCCGGAGGCATGGGGTTCGACCTGGAGCGCCTGGTCGGACCGCAGCGAGTTCCACCGGGTCCTGGTCGGCCACCGGACGGCGGCCGACCAACTGGGCGGCTGGAACACCTTCCAGCAGTACCGGGTCGTCCTCAACTGGCTCTACCTCAACATGTACCGGCTCGGCATCGGCGAGCTGGAACGCAACCTGATCTGCCACGTCGTCTCCCGCGCCGTCGAGGACGTACACGGAGTGACCGCGATGGACCGCATCGAGGACCTGATCGGCTTCGTCGACAGCGGCGGCCGGCTGTGACCGGCCCACGAACCCGAGGAAGGACGAACCCGTGACCCACGCCGTCTCCGTCAGCGAACTCGTCAAGCGCTACCACCCGCACGCACCGGCCGCCGTGGACGGACTGAGCTTCACGGTCGAGCGGGGCGAGGTCTTCGGCCTGCTCGGCCCCAACGGGGCGGGCAAGTCCACCACCGTCGGTGTGCTGACCACCCGGATACGGCCGACGTCCGGCCGGTGCCTGGTCTTCGGCACGGACGTGGTGGCCCGGCCGGCCGCGGCGAAGCGGCTGCTCGCCGTCGTACCGCAACGCCAGAACCTGGACCGCTCCCTCGACGTACGACAGAACCTGCTCTTCCACGCGCGCTACCACGGCGTCGGCAAGGACGAACGGACCAGCCGCGCCGAGGAGTTGCTCGACCTGATGGGGCTCACCGAGCAGGCCGGCCAACGGGTCGAGCGGCTCTCCGGCGGTCAGGCGCAGCGGGTCGTCATCGCGCGGGCCCTGATGCACGCGCCCGAAGTGCTGTTCCTCGACGAGCCTTCGACCGGCCTGGATCCCCAGTCGCGGCTGTTCCTGCACGAGCGCATCCGCGAACTGCGCGACCGGGGCGTCACCGTGGTGCTCACCACCCACGACATGGACGAGGCCGAGAGCCTGTCCGACCGCATCGGCATCGTCGACCACGGCAGGCTCCTCGCGCTGGACACGCCGCGCGCGCTGACCGGGGCAGTCCAGGGCGGCACCACGATCACCGCACAGGTCCGCGGTGCGCAGGTGCCGAGCACCGAGATCCTCGCCGCGCTGACGGATCTGCCCGGCTCCGGCACCGTCGAGCACGATGCGCCGAGCGGGTCCGCCGGCGGCGAGAGCCAGTACTTCCGGGTGCGGACCGAGAAGGACCCGTCGGTCCTGCTGCCGGACGTCCTGCGCACCGTCGTCGACCGCGGGGTCGAGCTGGTCGATCTGTCGATCGCCCGGCCGAGCCTCCAGGACGTGTTCATCAGTCTGACCGGAAGGGAACTGCGGTGACCACCGTGAGTGAAAGCGTCGAGGCCGTCGAGCCCGCTCGATCCGCCGAGGCCGCCGGTCGGCGACCGCGTCACGACGCCGGTTCCGTGACGCGGACCTTCCTGGCGGTGCTGTGGCGCGATGTGTACACCACCACCCGTCGGCCGACCGCGTTCCTGCTGCAGGTGATCGTCCAGCCGCTGCTGCTGTTCTTCGTCTTCGGCAAGGTGCTCGGCGAGGCCGGCTACACCAGGGGTGACTTCGGCGCGACCCTGCTGCCCGGCGTCATGGCGCTCAACGCGCTGCTGGTCTCCCTGGAGAACACCGCGATGCCGCTGATCATGGACTTCTCGTGGTCCGGCGAGATCGAGGACAGGCTGCTCGCACCGCTGCCGGGAGAGCTGGTCGCCGTCGCCAAGATGGTGTTCGGAACACTGTGCGGCCTGTTCGCCGGGCTGGTCATGGCGCCGGTCGGGTTCCTCGTGCTGGGCGGCGCCGGCTGGCCGCTCACTGCCTGGCCGGGTGCGCTGCTGATCCTGCTGCTCGGCTCGGCGACCGGTGCCGGCCTCGGCCTCACACTGGGCACGATCGTCTCGCCGGACCGCATCGGTGTCACCTTCTCGCTCGTCATGGCCCCGCTGACGTTCACGGGGTCCGTCCAGTACCCCTGGTCGTCCCTCGGTCACCTGAGGTGGTTCCAGGTGATCTCCGCGATCAACCCGCTGACGTACGTGAGCGAAGGACTGCGAGCCGCGGCACTGCCCGGTCCTCCGTCGTCGATCCCGCTGTGGACGGACGCACTGGTGCTGCTGTTCGCCATGGCGGTCACCGCGGTGACCGGCGTCAGGGGATTCATGTCCCGGGCACTCGGCTGAGACGACCTCAAAGAAGAAGTCCGAGAAGAAGAGCAAGAAGGAGCACGACAGATGAACAGGAACCTCAGGACCGCCGCACCGATGGTCTTCGCGGCCCTCGTCGTCAGCGGCTTCATGATCAGCCCCACGATGGGGGTCGGTGTCTGTGTGGTGGGCGGAATACTGCTCGGAACCCTCTACGCGACCACCAACGGCCGTAACCGGGACCGCGATTGACGGGCAGCCTTCAGAGCCAGCCGCGGGTCCGCGCCACCCGGGCCGCCTCGGTCCGGTTGCGCGCGCCCAGCTTGGCCATGGCACTGGAGAGGTAGTTGCGGACGGTCCCCTCGGCAAGGCACAGGCGCGCCGCGATCTCGGCACTGCCCGCCCCCTCCGCGACCGCGCGCAGCAGCTCACGTTCCCGCTCCGTCAACGGATCGGCCGCGTCCCACGCGGCCACCGCCAGCTCCGGCGAGACCACCCGCTCGCCCGCGTGCACCCGGCGCAGGGCCGCTGCCAGCTCCCCGATCGGCGCGTCCTTGAGCACATACCCGGCCACCCCCGCGTCGACCGCGCGCCGCAGGTAGCCACTGCGCGCGAACGTGGTCACGATCAGCACCCGGGTCGGGTCACCCAGGCGGTTCAGCTCCACGGCCAGGTCGAGACCCGTACGGCCGGGCATCTCGATGTCGGTCACCAGCACATCCGGCCGGTGCTCGCGCACCGCGGCCAGCGCGTCGTCGCCGTCGGTCGCGGTCGCCACCACCGTGATGTCCGCCTGCAGGTCCAGCAGGGACGCGAACGCGCCCAGCACCATGCCCTGGTCCTCCGCCAGCACCACCCGGATCATCCGGCCGCCTCCACCGGCACCGTGATGACCAGCGTCGTGCCGGCCGAGCCGGAGCGCTGCACCGAACCCCCGAGTTTCGTGATCCGCTCCCGGAGCCCGGTCAGCCCGTTGCCCTCCGGGGCGTCGCCGCCGATCCCGTCGTCCGCGATCACCAAGCGCACGTGTTCCCCGTCCGTGTCCAGTCCGATGCGGCAGTTGGAGGCCTCCGCGTGCCGGGCCACGTTCGTCACCGCCTCGCGCAGCGCCAGCCCAAGCTCGTGTTCGGTCGCCGCGACCAGGCCCGGCTCGCCGTCGACGTTCACCCGCAACGTCACCCCGGTCCCGGCCAGCGTACGCCGTGCCACCTCCAGCTCCGCCCGGACGCTGGTCCGTCGCCAGCCGGTGACCGTGCTGCGCACCGCGGCCAGCGCCTCCCGTGCGTTGCGCTCGATCTCCTCGGACTCGGCGCGCGCCCGTTCGGGATCGGCGAGCACCAGCTCCTTGGTCAGCTGCGCGCGCATCACCACCGCGGTCAGCGAATGCCCGAGCAGGTCGTGGAGGTCACGCGCGATGCGTTCGCGTTCCGCCAGGGTCGCGAGCAGTTCGACCTGGTCGTTACGGAGCCGCTGGTTCTCCAGCTCCTGCCTCCGGTCGCGCTGCCTGAGTTCGAGCAGCCCGATCACCCAGATCATGACGAGCGCCGAACCGAAGCCCAGCAGCCGGTAGGACACCGGTACCTGTGACAGCAGTGCCGTGACGCAGTCCAGCACGGTCAGAGCGGCGAACCAGCGCCGTGCGACCCGCCACGGCAGCGAGTTGCCCGCGGTGGCCGCGGCATAGATGAACAGCACGCTGGCGGCGGCGTTGAACGGCGTGGCCAGCGCGCCGAGCACGGCCATCGGGACCATCGACGCCCAGACGCTCCACGCGGACCGGCTCCGCAGCAGGGCGATCGCGTACAGCAGGACCGTGGCCGCGCACACCACGATCGCCAGCGGCCACTCCCACCACGCGGGATCCGGGGAGAAGTACGGCTGCGCCGGCAGGAACACCAGGTAGCCGAGGTAGATCCACTCCCAGGTCCGCAGCCGCTCGGCCACGGACCCGGCAGCCGGACCGTCGATCCCGCTCATGTCCACGTCCTGCCCATGTCGGACCGGCCTCAGATCCGTGCGTGCCGGTAGGACGCCGCCGCCACACCGGCCGCCACAACTGTGGTGACCACCAGGGCGAGCACGTGGAGCAGGGAGGTGCCCTGACCCAGCTGGGCGAGCCCGAGCTGGGCGAGGTGGTACGTGGGCAGGAACTCGGCGATGTCCCGGACGACCGAGGGCAGCAACCGGATCGGCATCCACAGCCCGGACAGCACCGCCAGTGGGAAGAGCACCGCATTGAGCAGCGCGTTCGCCGCGCCCGTGCGGAACCGGAAACCGACCGCCACGCTGAACAGCGTGAACGGGACACTGCCCAGCAGCAGCACCAGCGCCACCCGCGACAGCGCCCAGGGCGAGGCGAGGAGCGTGCCGAAGGCCGCGGCCGCCGACCCCATCAGCACCAGCACGCCCACGCCGTACAGGAGCGCGGCGGTGGCCTTGGCGGTGAGGCTGATCCAGATCGGTACGGCGGACACCCGCTTCATGCGCAGCCAGCCCAGGTCCCTGTCCTGTGCGACCCCGATCCCCGGCTGCAGTGAGGCCACGGTGATCACCCCGTAGGTGCCGAACGTGGCCACCATCGCCGTACCGGCCGACAGGCCCTGCACGGCATCGTGCCCGTACAGCAGGTTGAACAGCACGAAGATCCCGACCGGCATGAGGATGCCGAAGAACAACGAGGTGGGTTCCCGCACGATCGACCGGAGTTCGTCCCGCAGTTCGGCGAGGAACACCCGTCCCATCATCATGTTCATGCCGTGCTGCCTTCGTGAGTGCGTCCTGAGGTTCCACGATCCCGCGACGGCGCGGACGGGGAAGGTCCGACCGCCTCCCCGCCGTCGGTCAGTGCGACCACGGCCTCCTCCAGACCGGCGTCCCGTACCCGCAGTTCCGACACCTGCGGGTCCCGGTCCAGCAGCACGCGCAGCAGGTCCTCCGGCGAACGCGTCTGGATCGTCACCAGACCGTGCTCCCGCCCGATCCGGAGCACACCCGGCAGGCCCTCCAGTCCGTCCTGGTCGAGGGTGGTCCGGACGGTCACGGTCCGGTCCGGCAGGCGGGACACCAGCTCCTGCGGCGACCCGTCCGCAAGGACCCGGCCGTGGTCGAGCACCACCACACGGTCCGCGACCGCGGCCGACTCCTCGATCAGGTGCGTGGTCACCAGCACGGCGGTGCCCTGTGCCCGGCGCCGCGCCAGGATCTCCCAGAAGTGCCGCCGGGCCTGGGTGTCCAGGCCGACGGTCGGTTCGTCAAGGACCAGCAACGCCGGCTCGGTGACCAGTGCCATCGCCAACTGCACGCGTTGCTTCTGACCGCCGGACAGCTTCGCCACCCGCCTGCGCGCCAGATCGGTCAGCCCGAGTTCCTCCAGGACCGGCACAGCCGCGGTCGCCCGCAGCCCGCCGCGGACGGCGGCACCGCTCACGAGCTCGCCCACGGTCAGCGTGTTCGGGAATCCCAGGGTCTGCTGCGCCACGCCCAGCCGCCGGCGGGTCGTCGCGTGGAGCGGGTCACCGCCCAGGATCCGCACGGTCCCCTGCTGCGGCGAGAGCAGTCCGACCGCGAGCGCCACCAGGGTGGACTTCCCGGCCCCGTTGGGTCCGAGCAGCGCGACGCACTCTCCCGGATCGACCCGCAGGTCCACGCCTGCGAGTGCGACAGTCTCTCCGTACCGGTACCGCAGCCCTTCGGCCGTCAGCACCGCCTCTGTCGTTGCCATGGTCACCAGACTCCCGTCCGGTGACCGGGCTCGGCAGTGCCGCCCTGTCACGAGCGCGAGATGACAAAAGTCAA
>JABFXA010000405.1 GCA_013361955.1 Nocardioidaceae bacterium | reverse complement strand
GACACCGACCAGTTTCTTCCTCATGATCATCCCATCCGGGCCACGGCCCCCGCGGCCCTCCGGGCACAGGTTCGTCGCCCGGAGATTGGGAGAACCTTGGGCAACCGGCGCGGCGTCAGACGGCGGTCATCCGGCTGTCATCCGGCCGTCATCGCCGGCCCCGCGGGGGGTGCGCGGTAGCCCGCATGTGCTTGCACGAGCCACCCGTCGTGGTCTTGCCCGGCGTCGTACGGCGGTGGATCAATGGTGCGCACCGCCATTTCTCTGGGGGGAAATGCCATGGCACAGATCCTGGTCGCGGACGACGAGGAGCGCGTCCGCACCTTCCTGTCCCGCGCCATCACGTCCGCCGGCCACTCCGTAGTCGCCGTACCCGACGGGCAGGCCGCGCTCGACGCCCTCGACGGCGGCGACGTCGGGCTGCTGCTACTCGACCTGGTGATGCCCCGTCGCAACGGGCTGCACGTGCTCGCCGAGATGGAGCGCCGCGAGGACCGCACGCCGGTGATCGTGCTGTCGGCGGTGACCGACGTGAGTGCGCGGGTGGCGGCGCTCGAGCGCGGTGCCGTCGACTACGTGACCAAGCCGTTCCACACCGCCGAGCTGGTGGCCCGGGTACGCCGGCACGTCGCCCAGCCGGCGGAGCCGCGGCAGGTCGAGGAGCGCTACCTCACCGCCGGCGACCTGACGCTCGACCTGGACCGCCGGCGGGTGCGCACCGGCGACACCGACGTCGTCCTCACCGAGCGGGAGTTCTCGGTGCTCGCGCACATGATGCGTCGGCGCGGCGACGTGTGCCGGCGCGACGAGCTGCTGGCCGACATCTGGGGACAGACCTTCGGGTCGAACAGCAACGTGGTCGACGTATGTGTGGGGCGGCTGCGCGGCAAGATCGCGGACCTGGCCATCGAGACGATCCGCGGCGTCGGCTACTGCTTCTACGGGGCCTGACGTGTGGCGCCCTCCGGCCCTGTTCCTGCCCTGGTGCGGGTTCGCGGCGCTGTGCTGCCTGCTGATGGCGCTGTCGCCCGGGGAGGAGACGATTCCCCTGCACCTCGGCTGGATCAGCCTCTGCGTCAGCTACGGGTTCGCGCTCTGGCCGCCGACCGTCACCGTGCTGTCCATCACCGGCTACGCGCTGGCCAGCGGCGCCGTCCTCACGATGCGCGCCGCGGACGGCGTGCTCGGCTGGCAGGAGACCGCGGAGATCCCGCTGATGTCGGTGATGGCGCTGGTGATGGCCTGGCACGTGCACCGTCGCGTGCAGTCGATGCGGCACGTCCGGGCGCTCGCCGACGCGGAGAAGGCCCGGCACGAGGAGCGCGAGCGGGTGTCCCGGATGTACTCGCACGAGATGCGGACCCCGCTCACCATCGCCCGCGGGTACCTGAGCCTGTTGCAGGCCGAGCGGCTGTCCAGCGACCAGCACGAGGACCTGATCGTCATCGACGACGAGCTCGGCACCCTCGAACGCGTCGGCGACCGGCTGGTCCGGATGCTCGCCGTCACCGACTACCAGCACCCCGAGCCGATCGACGTCGACGAGCTCCTCGACGAGGTCGGCCGCCGCTGGGGCACGGTCGCGACCCGGCGCTGGGTGGTGGACGCGTCGGCCGGCCACCTCACCTGCTCGCGCGAGCGGCTGCGGATGTGCCTGGACACCTTGGTCGAGAACGCGCTGCGCTACACCGACGAGGACGACACCGTGCGGCTCTTCGCGTACCGCGCCGACGCCGAGGTGGTCCTCGGCGTCGCGGACTCCGGACCGGGCCTGGCTCCGGACCTGCTCGACGGCGTCAACCGGCGAGCGACCGGTTGCGACGCCGAGCCGCTCGCCGAGGACGCCCGCCGGCAGACCGGCCTCGGCCTGGAGCTGGTGCGCCAGGTCGCCCGGTCCCAGGGCGGCGCGGTGCGCGCCCGGGTCGCCCCCGAGGGCGGTGCCTGGGTCGCCCTGGTGCTGCCCGTGGGTGACCGGCACCCGACCGCGCCCATCGAGGAGGTCACCACCCCCGCTGGTTGATCAGGGGTGGGTGGCGGGCTGGCCGCCGAAGTACATCCGGGCCAGGTCGGGGTCGTCGGCCAGCGAGGCGGCGTCGCGCTGGGTGACCACCTTGCCGCTCTCCATGACGATCCCGTGGGTGGCCAGGCGCATGCCGAAGCGGACGTTCTGCTCCACGACGAGGATGGTCTTGCCGCTCTGCTTGAGCACCATCACCGAGTCGTAGAGCGAGCGCAGCGCCTTGGGGTCCAGACCGAGCGACGGCTCGTCGAGGAGCAGCAGCACCGGGTCGAGCATCAGCGAGCGGGCGAACTCCACCATCCGGCGCTGGCCGCCGGAGAGGTTGCCGGCGTGCTGGCTGCTGCGCTCCGCGATGATCGGGAACAGCTCGGCGACCTTCTCGTAGCGCTCGTTCACCAGCGCCTTCTGGCGGCGGATGATGTACGCGCCGAGCAGGACGTTCTCGCGCACGGTCATGTGCGGGAACAGCGCGTCGGCCTGCGGCACCTGCGAGATGCCGCGGCCGAGGATCTCCGCGGCCGGGGCGCGGTCGATCCGTTCCCCCGCCAGGTGGATCTCGCCCAGACGTGGCGACAGCAGGCCGCTGACGGTCTTGAGCACGGTGGACTTGCCGGCGCCGTTGGGGCCGACGATGCAGGACACCGAGCCGGTCGCGACGGCGATGTCGACGCCCTGGAGCACGTCGCCGCCGCCGTACCCGGCGACCACGCCGGACAGCCGGAGCAGGTCGTCGGTCATGTGCTGCCCGCCCTCTCCTGCTCGGCGCGTTCGACCTGCTCGGTCGCCTCGAGCACGAAGTCGTCGCCGAGGTACGCGTCGACCACGGCCGGGTCGTTCTGGATCTGGTCGGGGGTGCCCGACGCCATCGTGCGACCGCGGCCGAGCACGTGCACCGGGTCGCAGAGCCCGAGCACGAACGGCATGTTGTGCTCGACGATCAGGAACGTCTTCCCGTAGGAGTTCAGCTCGCGGATCATCTCCGACATCCGCTCCACGAGCACCGGGTTGATGCCGCCAGCGGGCTCGTCGAGCAGGATCAGCTTCGGGTCGAGCATCAGCACCTGCGCGAGCTCGACCAGCTTCTGCTGGCCGTACGACAGCGCCCGGGCCTTCTGGTCGCGGAACGCCCGCATGCCGACGTACTCCAGCAGCTCCTCGGCGGCCTTGGCCTCGGCGCCACTGACCGCGATCCGGCCGAGCTGGCTCCAGGAGAAGGAGTGCTGCGCCGCGACGACGTTCTCCAGCACGGTCATCTCGCGGAACAGCCGGGTGATCTGGAAGGTCCGCCCGAGGCCGCGGTGCGCGCGGGTCCACGGCGACAGCCCGTCGATGCGCTCGCCGGCCAGCCAGATCTCGCCGCCGTCGGCGTGGATGGTGTCGTCGACGAGGTTGAACAGCGTGGTCTTGCCGGATCCGTTCGGCCCGATCAGCCCGGTGATCGAGCCCTCGGGTACGACGAGCGACGCGCCGTCGACCGCCTTGAGACCGCCGAACGACTTGCGCAGGTCCTTGACCTCGAGCATCGGCGGGACCGCGGCGCCGGGTTCGCGCTCGACCGGGTGCAGCCGCTCGGTGAGGGAGGCGAGGCTGCCGCCGGTGCCGATCCGGGCACCGACGAGCCCGGCACTGCCGCGGGTGCGCAGCCAGCTCAGCAGCGACTCGATCGCCGGCAGCACGCCCTGCGGGAGGAACAGCACGATGAGGATGAGCAGCCCGCCGAAGAGCACCAGGCGGGTGTTGCCGCCGCCGAGGTTGTTGTTGGCGTACTCGTTGAGCGGCTCGACCAGGAAGGCGCCGAGCACCGGGCCCCACAGGGTCGCCTTGCCGCCGACCAGCAGGGCCAGCATGGTCTGCACGCTGAGCAGGATGTTCAGCATCCCGCGCGGGTCGATGAA
Source organism: Nocardioidaceae bacterium (assembly GCA_013361955.1). Taxonomy (GTDB): domain Bacteria; phylum Actinomycetota; class Actinomycetes; order Propionibacteriales; family Nocardioidaceae; genus Nocardioides_B. Next base: position 3,590 of record JABFXA010000405.1, on the reverse strand, counting down.
GGTCAGGTAGTAGCCGTAGACGCCGCCGGCCATCCCGACGAAGACCGAGCTGGCGACGAAGGCGATCATCTTCTCGACCGGGAGGTTGATGCCGACCGTGGCCGCCTTGGTCTCGTCCTCGCGGATCGCGACCAGTCCGGTGCCGAGCTTGATCCGCCGGACCCACCAGGCCAGCAGCAGCTGCAGGGCGAGGATCGCGGTCAGCGCGTAGTAGAACGGCCAGTTCATGATGTCCGCGCTCCAGGTCGGCAGCGGCAGGGTGAGCCCCTCCGTGCCGCCGGTGAGCGAGCGCCAGTTGATCGCGATCACCTGCACCAGGAACAGGAACGCGACGGTGATGATCACGAACGACGGGCCGCGGGCGCGCAGCGCCACGAAGCCGAGGACCAGTGCCACCAGGGCGGCCACCACCCCGGCCAGCGGCACCCACAGCCAGACGCTGGTGTCCGGGTGGTGGGTGGCCAGGATGCCCACGGTGTAGCCGCCCAGCCCGATGAACGCGCCCTGGCCGAGCGACACGTAGCCGGCCAGGCCGGTGATGATGCTCAGCCCGCTGGCCGCGACCGCGAACACCAGCGAGAGGATGATGATGTTCTGGTAGTAGCGGTTGTCGTTGATCACCGGGTAGAGCAGGAGCAGGACCGCGGCGACCGCGGCGATCCCGCGACCCACCCAGAGGGTCGACGCCCCGGCCCTGCCGGTCGGCGCCTCCTCCGGGGAGGTCGCGGCGCTCATGCGGTCACCGCGTCGTCACGGAGCCGGGTGCCGAGCAGGCCCTGCGGCCGGATCAGCAGCACGGCGAACACGATCGCGTAGGGCACCGCGGTCGCCCAGGCCGGCGACACGTACACCGCGGTCACCGTCTCCGCGATGCCGAACACCAGCGCGGACAGCACCGCGCCCTCCAGGCTGCCGAGCCCGCCGAGCACGACGATCGCGAGCAGCCGGGCGATCCAGAGGTAGTGCGACCCCGGCACGAACGGGTAGAGCACGCCGGTGATCGCGCCGCCCGCGCCGGCCGCGGCCAGCCCGAGCGCGAACACCAGCGCGGCGACCGAGGTCACCTTGATGCCCACCAGCTCGGCCGACGCCGGGTTGGCGGCGGCGGCCCGGATCGCTCGGCCGAGCCAGGTCTTGGTCAGCACCAGCCACAGGGCCACCAGGACCACGACGGCGACGATGCCGCCGTACACCTGGGCTTTGGGCAGGAACACCCCGCCGACGTGGAACGACGTGTCGACGTACGACGGGGTGATCGCGGTGGAGTCGTTGCCCCACACGAAGCCCATCACCCCTTCGGTCACGAGCGCGAGGCCGAAGGTGAGCAGCACGGTCGACGACATCGGGGCGTTGCGGATCGGCCGGACCAGCCCGTGGTAGATCGCCCAGCCGATCGCGAACACCACCGGCGTGGTGACCAGCACCCCGACCAGCGGGTCCAGGCCCAGCGCGTGCCACAGCGTGTAGGCGATGAACGCGCCGAGGATCAGGAACGCGCCGTGCGCGATGTTGATCACCCGCATCACCCCGAAGATCAGGGTGAGTCCGCTGGCCACCAGGGCGTAGACGCCGCCCAGGAGCAGGCTGAGGACGAGGGTCTGGACGAGTTCGGTCACGAGCTCGGGTGCCAGCCGATCTCCGGCTTCGCCGTCGCGAGGTCCGGCGGGAGGACCACCTCGGCGACGCCCTTCTGCCACTGGCCGATCAGGAACTCGCTCTTCGGGCTGCCGTCGGCGTTCCACGAGAGCGGGCCGAGGATGGTGTCGACGGTGTGTCCGCGCAGCCAGTCGGCGAGCTTGGTCTGGTCGTCGATGCTGCCCACCCCCTCGACCGCCGCCTGCATCACCTGCGCCGCAGCGTACGCGTCGGCGGCGTCCTCCGGCGGGATCGAGCTGCCGTACATCTTCTTGTACTGCGCGACGAACTCCTTGTTGCCCGGGGTGTCCGCGTCGGGCGAGTAGCTCACGGCGTACATCACGCCCTCGGTGTTGCCCTCCCCGATCGCCTTCGTGTACTGGTCGGCGAACGACGGGGTGCTGGTCTCGTAGAACATCTTCGGCGTGAAGCCGGCCTTCAGCATCGCCCGGGTCAGCCCGACGCCGTCCTCGAACGTCGCGCCGTGCACGACCAGGTCGGGGTTCTTCGCCTTCATGGCCGCCACGATCGAGTCGAAGTTCTTGGTGTCGATCGCGTACGTCGTCTTGTAGACCGTCTTGATGCCGGCGCCCTCGAGGACCTGCCGGATGCCGTCGACGTTGGGCGCCGCGAACGGGTCGTCGAGCGTCGGGTAGGCCGCGGTCGTGGGCCGCTGGCTCGCCGGCAGGCTCTTCACCCAGTCGGCGAACACCAGCCCCTGCTTGTCGGCGGTGGCCTGCTGCGCGAAGAACAGGTGCTTGAAGCCGCGGCTGAACATGTCGGGGGAGCCGCCGGCCGGCTCGACGTAGAGCATCTGATTCTTCTCGGCGACGGCCGAGGCCGGCAGGTTCAGCAGCGAGGAGAACGTGCCGAGCAGCAGGTCGACCTGGTCCTTGCTGATCAGCGCGTTGTAGTCGGCGACGATGGTGTTCTGGTTGGAGGCGTCGTCCTTGACCTTCAGCTCGACCTTCTTCTTGAGCAGGCCGCCGTCCGCGTTGACCATCGACTGCCAGACCTTGTAGCCCTGCTCGGCCGCCTTGCCCGGCTGCGAGAAGTCGCCGGTGAGCGGCAGCGAGGCGCCGATCGTGAGGGTGTCGCCGGAGCCGCTGCTCCCGCCGGAGCCGTCTCCGCACGCGGCCAGCCCGAGGGACATCACGGCAGCCAGGGACACGACGGTGGCGCCCCGGCGGATCGAGACAAGGGACATGCTTGCTCCTCTGTGAGTCCGCAATCGATTGCGGCTCCGTCAGTCTTGTGACTGGGACCACATGTGTCAAGCATCCTGGGTCATATCGGCCGTGAGCGTGCGCTGGGCTGGACCTCCCGGGCGACGAACAGCGGTCAAGATTGCAAACGGTTGTGGCTTTCTGCCAGCCTGCGGGCGAGGAGGCGACCATGACCGAGCCCGCCGACGAGACGCCGGACCTGCCCGCGCGCGCGGAGGTGGTGGTCGTCGGCGCCGGGCACAACTCGCTGGTCGCCGCGGCGTACCTCGCGCGGGCCGGCCTCGAGGTGCTGGTGCTGGAGGCCGGCCCCACGGTCGGGGGCAACACCCGCACCGAGGAGCTCACGCTGCCGGGCTTCGCGCACGACTCGTGCAGCAGCGCGCACGTGCTGATCCAGAACAACCCGCTGGTGCGTGACGACGAGCTCGGCCTGGTCGCCGAGCAGGGGCTGCGCTACCTGACCACCGACCCGGCGGTGGTGCTGCCGCAGGCCGACGGCGACGTGCTGGTGGTCCGGCCGGACCTGGAGGCCACCTGCGAGGAGCTCGCGCGGTTCTCCCCCGGCGACGCGAAGGCGTTCCGGACGATGATCGACGACTGGCGCGGCGGGCTGGCGGCCGCACACGGCCGCTGGAGCTCGCACCTGCCGCAGCCGCGCGACGCGGTCACCGGCGCGTACCTCCGGCTCCGCGAGCGCAGCGCCTGGGACGTCGTGCACGAGACGTTCAC
>JABFXA010000323.1 GCA_013361955.1 Nocardioidaceae bacterium | reverse complement strand
CTCGGCCCGCAGCAGGAGAGCGCCGAGGCGTCGGCGGACGCCACCCCGACCCAGGACCCGCGTCCGGCGGGCTGGCCGGCGCAGGTGTCCGACGAGCGCGCCACCCGGCTGCTGCCGCTGCCGACCGCGCCGGCCGGGTCCGGCGGGTACGAGCTGATCGGCATCAGCGCCGACGCCACGCCGACCCGGTTCGACCCGTGCCGGCCGCTGCACTACGTGGTCAACCCGGACCGCGCCCCGCGCGGTGGGGTCGGCCTGGTCCGGCAGGCGGTCGCCCGCGCCTCGGCGGCCACCGGCCTGCGCTTCACGTACGACGGCCGCACCGACGAGCCCTGGACGAAGACCCGCAGGCCGGTGCAGCGGCAGCGGTACGGCGACCGGTGGGTGCCCGTGCTGATCGGCTGGGCCACCGACCGGGAGGACCCCGAGCTGGCCGGCTTCGTCGCCGGTGTCGGCGGCGGCTACTCCGTGAGCCGCGAGGGCGGCACCGAGCACTTCGTGACCGGCCAGGTGGTCCTCGACCTGGACGCGTTCCGGCGCCTGACGCGCGAGCGCGACCGGGCGACCGCGCGCGGGATCGTGCAGCACGAGCTCGGGCACGTCGTCGGGCTGGACCACGTCGACGACAGCAGCCAGCTGATGTACCGCGAGACCCGGGACGGGGTCACCGACTACGCCGACGGCGACCTGCGCGGGCTCGCGATAGCCGGCGACGGGCCATGCCTGCCCGACGACTGAGGGATCAGTACGTCGTCCGCGGGTCGAACGGCTCGAAGACCAACCGGGTCCGGGACCACACGTGCAGCTCCTTCACGCCGAGGGATCGTGCGGCCATCACCAGGATGTCGAAGGGCCCGTCGAGGTTCTCCCGGGTCTCCTCCACGAACATCGACCAGGTGTCCGCGGTCCGGCCGCCGGGCAGCCAGCGGTCCCGGTCCTGGGTGGGCTGCAGCCAGGCCCGGGCGGGCGTGGTCCGGGCCGGCCGACCGGGGTGGTGACGTCGGCGCCGGTCGCCGTGGTGCCTCGTCATCACGGCACCGACCTCCTGCTCGTTCGTGCTGTGCTCCTGGTGAGTACAGGCTAGGAAGCGGTTCTGAGAGGACGGCAAGACGCGGGTGAGGACTTCGGGCTCAGTCGACCCGCTCGAACCACGAGGACCACAGGTTGGTCGCCGGCCCCCGGCTCTCGGGCTGCCGCGGACCGGAGGCGGTCAGCCGTACCCGCCCGCCCGGCAGGCCGACGAGGAACTCGCCGCTGCACGGCGGACCGTCCCAGCCGCCCCACGAGACACCGGCCTCCGCGCGTTCGCCGGGCGCCAGCACGACGTAGCCGGGGATCCGGAGCTCGGCCGTGACGATCGTCTGCACGCCCAGGTCCGCACCGTCGAGACCGCACGCGACCAGCACCGGCTTGCTCGACACCCGCACCGCGTGGTCGGCGCGGTTGGTGGCGAGCAGCTCGCCCACGAGGCTGCCCTCGTCGCCGCGCCGCCACACGAGGGTCAGGTCCAGCTCCGCCGGCGTCGCCTCCAGTACGTCGTGGTCGCCCATCGCCGTCAGTCCCGCAGGGCCCAGCGCACCGTGACGGCGCCGAGCCAGGTCGTGGTGGTGAACCCGCGCATGCCGGCCAGTGTGGACGAGGCCGCGGCGAACCCACCGAATGTCCGCCGCGGCCCGATACATTGCCCGGGTGGCACGCAACTCCCCCGGCCGGCCGGTGCGCACCGGCGCGCTGCTCGTGATCGTGGCCGCCCTCGCTCTGCTCGGGCTGTTCTCGCTGCTCCGCGACCATGTCGCCGCCGGGGTGCTCGAGCTGGTGGCCGCGGCGTTCTTCATGGCGATGGTCTGGTTCTTCAGCCGCCGGGCGTGAGCGAAACCGGCTCGACGTAGCCATTGCTTTACAACGCCTCCGGTGCTAGTACCAACGTCCACTGGAAGCCTGACCCGCCCTTTGCGCACGATTCGTTGAAGTTTCACCGCGCACCCGGAGCGGGTCCGGCCACCCCGGCCTTCTCCCGCGAATCTCCCGGACGCGCCGCAGACGAGAGCGGAGGGACGCGCGAGCGATGGCCGGCAGCCACTACCTCTTCTACTCGCACGACGGGTACGGCCTCGGGCACGTCCGGCGCAACAGCCTGATCGCCCAGGCGGTCCTCGACGAGGACCCCGACGCGCGGGTCAGCCTGGTCACCGGGCTCGCCGTGCGACCGCGCTGGCTGACCGAGACCCCGCGCGTCCGCATCCACCGGGTCCCGCCGATGCTCAAGGCCAAGGACGGGTCGTACCGCAACGAGGGCATGTCGTTCGAGGACGCCCTCGCCGAGCGGGAGCGGGTGTTCGCCGAGCTCGTCGAGCGCGAGCGTCCGGACGTCGTGGTCGTCGACCGGCACCCCTACGGCACCGCCGGCGAGCTGCGGGCCGGGCTCGAGGTGGCCCGCACGGACGGCGCCGCCCTGGTGCTCGGCCTGCGCGACGTGCTCGACGAGCCGACCGTGGTCCGCACCGAGCTGACCGGGCTGGGCTGGGTGGGCGTGCCCGACCTCTTCGACGACATCCTCGTCTACGGACGGCGGGACTTCGTCGACCACGAGGCGGAGTACGGCCTGGCCCGCACCCCGACGTACTGCGGCTGGGTGGTCGAGCCCGCGGCCCGGCGGCGACCGGTCGCCGACCTGCTCGTGGTGGCCGCCGGCGGAGGCGGCGACGGCGCCGCCGTGTTCGAGCTCGGGGCACGGCTGCTGGCCGACCAGACCGACCTGCACGGGCTGTTCGCCGCCGGACCGTACGCCGACCTGGCCGCGCTGCGCCGCGCCGGCGATGCCGTCGAGGGGCGCGCCCGGGTCGAGCGGGACTCGGCGACCTGCGCGCACTGGTTCTCCAGGGCGGACGCGATCCTGTGCATGGCCGGCTACAACTCGACGCTGGAGGCGCTGTCCGCCGGACAACGCCCGGTGCTGATGCCGCGCCGCAGCCCGCGGCGCGAGCAGGCGATCCGCGCCGGTCGCCTCGCCGCGCTGGGCCTGGCCGACGTGGTCGACGAGGGCGCCGACGTCGGTGAGGTGGCCTGGCTGCTCGGCCGTCCGCGGACGCTGCGACCCGACGCCTTGCAGGACGCCGGCATCGACCTCGACGGCGCCGGGAACGCGGCCCGGAGGATGCGGCTGCTGGCCGGGTCCCGGAGCGCTCGATGAGGCATCGCGCCGACCCCGAAGCGGGTGCGCGCCCGCGCACCGGCCACGTGCTTCTCCACTACCTGCGCCCGCACGGGGGCGCGCTGGTCGGCGCCGCGCTGTCCACGGTCGCGGTCACGCTGGCCGAGCTCGCCGCGCCGTGGCCGCTGAAGATCGCGATCGACTCGCTGGTGAGCGGGCGCGGCACGCACTTCGACCTGAGCCCAGCCGACGTGTCGCTGCTCGTCGGGCTGGCCGCGCTGGTGCTCGGCATCGCGGCGGTCGACGCGCTGGCCACGTTCTCGTCGAGCTACTGGCTGAACCGGTCCGGCGAGAGCATCGTGCACGACCTGCGGACGGCGACGTACGAGCACCTGCAGAAGCTGTCGCTGGCGTTCCACTCCAACCGGCCCACCGGCGACCTGGTGGCGCGGGTGACCAGCGACGTGAACGCGGTCGGCGACCTGTTCGCGCAGACGCTCGGAACGCTGACCTCGTCGGTGCTGGTGCTGGTCGGGATGTTCGCGGTGACCTTCTGGATCGACCCGGTGCTCGCGGTCGTGGCGTTCCTGGTCAGCCCCGTGCTGCTGGCGACCAGCCTGCACTACCAGAAGCGGATCCGGCTGATGGCCCGCACGCAGCGGCACCAGGAGGGCGAGATCGCCTCGATGGCCACCGAGGCGCTGTCCGCGATGCAGGTGGTCAAGGCCTTCGGCACCGAGCGCTTCGAGCACGGCCGGGTGCACCAGCGCAGCGCCGAGCGGCTCAAGGTGGGCGTCGAGGTCTCCAAGGTCGAGTCCCGGTTCAGCGCCCTGGTCGACGTGCTCGGCGCGGTCGCGACCGCGCTGGTGCTCGGCCTCGGCGTGGTCTCGGTGGCCCGCGGCCGGATCAGCGCCGGCGACCTGGTGGTGGTGGTCGCCTACACGAACAAGCTCTACAAGCCGCTGAAGGACATCGCCAAGCAGGCCAGCCGGGTGGCCCGGTCGATGGCCCGGCTCGAGCGGGTCGCGGAGGTGCTCGGCGACGACACCGTGCTGGCCGAGGGCGCCGGCTCCACCGAGCCGGGGCGTCGTGCCGAGGGCACGGTCGACCTGGTCGACGTACGGTTCCGGTACCTGCCGCAGCGACGCGCCCTCGAAGGCGTCTCGCTGCACGTGCCCAGCGGCTCGACACTGGCGCTGGTCGGCGAGTCCGGGGCCGGCAAGTCAACGATCGGCGCGCTGGTCGCGCGCTTCTACGACCCGGTCTCGGGGGTGGTCCGCCTCGACGGCCGCGACGCCCGGGACTGGTCGCTGCGCTGGCTGCGCAGCCAGGTCGGGGTGCTGCTGCAGGACACCATCCTGTTCAGCGGCACCGTGCACGAGAACATCGCGTACGGCACGGACGCCGACGCGCTGACGGTCCGCGAGGTGGCCGGGGCCGCGGGCGCGCTGTCGTTCATCCGCGCGCTGCCGGACGGCTTCGACACCATGCTCGGCCCGGGCGGCACCGGCCTGTCCGGCGGGCAGCGGCAGCGCATCGGCATCGCCCGCGTGCTGCTGCGCGACCCGGCCGTGCTGGTGCTCGACGAGCCGACCACCGGTCTCGACCCGGAGAGCGAGGCGCTGGTGCTGGCCGGCCTGAACCGGCTCGTGCAGGGCCGGACCACGATCCTGATCACGCACTCGACCTCGCTGGCGCGTAGCGCCGACATGGTCGCGCTGATGGCGGACGGCCGGGTCGCGGAGTACGACGCCCCCGAGCGGCTACTGGCCACCGACTCCCGGTTCCGCCGGCTCACCGAGACCCAGCAGCACCTCGGTCGCGCGGACGACCGGACCTTCGGGCCCGCCGCGCCGGTGCTCGTCGACGGGCTGGCGGTGGAGCTGTGACGAGCACCGCGACCCTGCGCCGCCCGGCCCCGCCGGCCGACCCGCGGCTGTCCGAGCTCGACCTGCTCGACGTCTCCCGGCTCGCGGAGGCGGTCGACGCCGTGGTCGGTCCGGACCTGCCGGTGCAGCGGGTCCGGGTCGAGTACCTCGAGTACGTCCCGCGCTCCTCGCTGACCGTCCAGCTCACGGCCTACGTCGCGGGGGTCGCGCTCCAGGGAGTGGTGCGCACCGGTGCCGCCGCGGACCGCGCCGCGCGGGCCACCGGGACTCCCCTTCCCGGTCGGGACGCCTTGCTGCACTGGCTTCCCGCCGACCCCGAGCTGCCGCTGCTGGCCTGGCCCACGACCCGGCTGCGGCGGCTGCTCGGCGACCGCCCGCGGACCGGCGAGACGCCCACAGTGCTCGCCTACGTGCCGGGACGGAGGGCGACCCTGCTGCTGTCGCCCTACGTCCTGAAGACCTACGCGACGGCCGAGGACCACGCGAACGCCGTCGCGGGCGGGCTGCTGCTCGCCACCGGTGCCGCGCTGCGCACCCCCCGGCTGCTGGCCTCGCTGCCCGGCCACCGGGTCACCGTGCAGGAGCAGCTCGAGGGCGTCCCCGCCGCGTCGGCCCAGGACCCGCTCGTGGTGGCGGAGCGGGCCGGCGGGCTGTTGCGCCGGCTGCACGACGCGCACGCCGTCCCCGCCGTCCGTCGCGACGCCACCGACGTGGTCGCCGACGCCTGCGCAGCCGTCGAGGTGCTGGGCACGGTGCTGCCCGTCGAGCGCCGCCGCGCCGAGTCGTTGCTGCGCCGGCTCGGGTCCACGGCGCCGACGCTGCTGCCGCTGGTCCCCAGCCACGGCGACTTCACGCTCGACCAGCTGCTGCTCACTCCGTCGGGCGACCTGGTGGTGACGGACGTCGACGAGGCCGGCCTGGCTCCGGAGGCGCTCGACGTGGCGACGTACGCCGCCAACCTGGTCAGCGGCAGGCCCGGTGACGACGACCGCGCCGGCGAAGCCCTCGACGCCCTCGTGGCCGCGCACGGCGAGCCGCCCGCCCTGCGGTGGTTCCTGGCGGTGGCGCTGCTGCGGCGCTGCGACCGCCCGTTCCGCCGCCTCAAGAAGGACTGGCCCGCGAAGTGCGCGGCCGTGCTGGACCTGGCAGAGAAGGTGACGACCTCATGCGCATGAACGCATCCACCCGTCGCGCGGTGGTGACGGGGGCGGCCGGCTTCATCGGCTCGCACCTGGCCGAGCGGCTGGTGGCCGATGGCTGGCAGGTGACCGGCGTCGACTGCTTCACGGACTACTACCCGCGCCAGGACAAGGAGGCGAACCTCGCTTCCCTCGTCCACGAGCCCCGCTTCGACCTGGTCGAGCGGGACCTCGCGCACGACGGCTGGCAGCAGGCCTTCGCCGGCGCCTCGGCGGTGTTCCACCTGGCCGCGCAGGCCGGGGTCCGGGGCAGCTTCGGCAGCAGCTTCGCGCAGTACGCGCGAGACAACCTGGTCGCCACCCAGCGGGTGTTCGAGACCGCCGCCGACGCGGAGGTGCCGCGGGTGGTGTGGGCGTCGTCGTCGTCGGTGTACGGCGACGCGGAGACGCACCCGTGCGTCGAGGCCACGACGCCGACCCGGCCACGCTCGCCGTACGGCGTCACCAAGCGCGCCTGCGAGGACCTCGCGCACATCTACCGCAGCCGGGGCCTGGCGATCACCGGGCTGCGCTACTTCACGGTCTACGGCCCGCGGCAGCGGCCGGACATGGCGATCCGGAAGATCTGCGAGGCCCTCGGCTCCGGCGCGACGTTCCCCCAGCTCGGCGACGGCTTCCAGTCGCGGGACTTCACGTTCGTCACCGACGCGGTCGACGCCACGCTGCGCGCCGGCACGGTCGACGACCCCGCGCCGGTCTACAACATCGGCGGCGGCGACGAGGCGACCCTGGCGCGGGTGATCAGCACCCTCGAGGGGCTGGCCGGCACCCGGCTGACCCTGGACCGCCGACCCGCGCAGCGCGGTGACGTGCGCCGGACCTCCGCCGACGTCGGGCTGGCCCGGCGCACGCTCGGCTGGACGCCGGTGGTGTCGCTGCCCGACGGGCTGGCGGCCGAGCTGGCCTGGGTGCGCGGCCGCACCCCCACCGCCGGAGTGGTGGTCGCATGACCACCCGGCTCGCGGTCGTGATGAGCGGCTTCCCGCGCACCTCCGAGACCTTCGCCGTCGGCGAACTGGTGGCGCTCGCCCGGGCCGGGATGCTGGCCCGGGTCTACGCGACGAAGCCCGGCGACGGGGCGGTCCCACAGCCCGGCGTGGCCGAGCTGATGCCGCTGGTCCGGGTGCTCCCCGAGGCCGGCGCGGGCGTCCAGGCGGGCATCGTCGCGGCCGACCTCGCGCGCGACCGGGTCGACGGCCTGCACGGGTACTTCGCGCACCAGCCGGCCGAGGTGGCGGCGCGGGCCGCGGCCACGCTGGGCACCGGCT
>JABFXA010000303.1 GCA_013361955.1 Nocardioidaceae bacterium | reverse complement strand
GCCGTGCGTCCGCGCGGTGGCGGGACGTGGCCGCGGCCCAGCTCGCCGGCAACGCGGCCGGCCGGGTGCTGCCCGGGGGGCCGGCCACCGGCGGGGTGGTCCAGGGCCGGATGCTGGTCGACAGCGGCCAGTCGGTGTCCCGCGTCGCCAGCGCGCTGGTGTCCTCCGGGCTGCTGTCCATGGGCGTGCTGCTCACCCTCCCGGTGCTGACCGTGCCCGCCCTGCTGATCGGCCCGCCGCCCGCGAGGCAGCTGCAGCTCGGGCTGCTGGTCTCGCTGATCGTCGCCGTGGTCATCGTCGGGCTCGGCCTCACCGTGCTGACCCTGCCGAGAGTGCTCACCGCGACCGGGTACACCGTCGGCGGGCTGCTGCACCCGGTGCTGTCGCGGGTGACCGCGACCGGCCTGGCGCTGGCCCTGGCGCGGCAGCGGGCCCGGGTGGCCGCCGCGTTCCGCGGGCACTGGTGGCGTGCGGTGATCGCCGCGGCGGGCAACCGGATGCTCGACTACGCCGCGCTGGTCGCCGCCCTGGTCGCCGTCGACGCGAAGGTCCGGCCGGCCGAGGTGCTGCTGGCGTACGTGGTGGCGATGGCGCTGGCGATGGTACCGGTGACGCCCGGCGGGCTGGGGTTCGTCGAGACCGGGCTCACCGGCGCGCTGGTGCTGGCCGGCGTGGGTGCGAACGGCGCGGTGGTGGCGACGCTCCTGTACCGGCTGATGTCGTTCTGGCTGCCGATCCCGGTCGGCGCTCTCGCCTGGGGTGCCTGGACGGTGCACCGCCGTCGTTCGCCGGGGGACGCGCCCGGGCAGCCGGTCCTCGGCGCCTAGCCGCGGACGACGGCCGCGAACGACGCCATCGCGCGACGGGTGCGCCGGTCCTGCTCGCCGGTCAGCTCGACGCCGCGGCCGGCCAGGCAGGTCTTCACCTCGGCCGCCACCGCGAACGCCTCCTCGGGCGCGCAGCGGGTGGACAGCTCCAGCGTGCGGGAGCCGTCCGGGAACAGCCACTGCTCCGCGACCAGCGGGCGGTCCAGCTCCGGCAGCCGCGCCTTCAGCTTGAGCACCGTGACCGGGCCGAGCACGGTCAGGTCGTCGAGCCCGGGCCCGGCCGGGACCGCGGCGGCGTAGAACTCCTGCTGCGCGGCGCTCAGCAGCTTGCGCACCGGTGCGTGCCCGCGGTGCACGGCGAGCACCAGGTCGTCGGCCACGTCGGTGTGCAGCGCGCCGGCGCACACGAAGCCGCCCGGGAGCACGTCCACCTCGGTGCTGAACGCGGGCGCGTGCCGCAGCTCGAGCGGTACCTCGTCGGGCTCGAGCGGCACCCGCCGTACCGTGCAGTCCGCGGTGCGGCGGTGCGTACGCCGGGCCCGGACGGCCAGCCCGAGGTCGCTCAGGGCCAGGTCGGGGGTGTCGCAGAAGAAGACCTGCCGGATGCGGGCGTCGAGCGGGTCCAGCGCCAGCGCGCGTACGGCGGGCAGCCGGCCCTCGTCCGGGACCACGAGCCGGAGGTCGACGGAGTCCACCCGCATCAGGACCGGCAGCAGGTCGCGGACCTGGCGCAGCGACAGCAGCGACGGGCCGCCGTTCGACGCCGCCAGCACGTCGAACGGGCCGGGAGCCGGTCTCCCGGCCCCCGGCCCGCGCACGATGCTCACTCGCCGAAGACCTCTTTGAGCGCCTTCTCCTGGTCGTTGTCCAGGTTGGTGAAGATCAGCTCGGGGTTCTCGTCGGCGAACGCGTCCCGCACCTTGTCCATGACCGCGTCGGTGCTCATCACGAAGAGCGCCGACGTACCGGGGGTGACCCGGTCGCGGACGCTGGCGATGAACTTGTCGTCGATGCCGACGTCGGCCAGCGAGGCCGACAGCGCGCCGGTGGCCGCGCCGATCGCCGCACCGAGCAGCGGTACCAGGAAGATCAGGCCGAACAGCATCCCCCAGAACGCGCCGCCGAGCGCACCGGCCGCGGCCAGGTTGCTCATCTGCTTGGTCTGGGGCTTCTTCTTGCCCTCCTCCCACTCCACGACCGCGGCGTCGTGGATCACGATGAGGTTCTGGCTAGCCAGGTCCTTCAAGGTCTTCGTCGCGTTCCCCGCGCCGCTCGGGGTGTCGAACTTCCACACGGTCAGGGTGGCCACGGGTACTCCTCGTTCTGTGGGCGTCGTTTCCGGCGCTGCCAGCCTGAGCGGGCACCCCGGGGCGCCGCTCACCCGTAGCGGGTGATCGTCGGGACCGGGGCTACTCGAGCTCGGGCCAGGGGTCGTCGGGGAGGTCGGCGTCGTCGCTGCCGGTCGGCGGTCGCTCCAGGAACGGCATCGGGTTCCCGGCTGCTCGTGCGCCGGACGCCAGCCACCGCCGTACCTCGATCGGGTGCCGGCGGGCCAGCTCGTCGAGGTACAGCTGCCGCAGCCGGACCACCTCGAGGCGACCGGACTCGCCGGCCCTCGCCTCGAGCTGCAGGTAGCTGCGGCGCCAGGCCCGGCACAGCGCCTGGTCGTCGAGTGTGGTCAGTCCCTCGGCACCGGGCAGCTCGGTCAGCGACACGACCGCGGTGCGGGTCGGCAGCCGGGGGTCCGGAGGCGGTCCGCGGCGCTCCTCCCCCGGGCCGCCGTCGTCGATGAGGGAGGTGACGTCCCAACGGACCGGCTGTCCCGGGCCGGGCCAGAGCCGTCCGGTGACCAGCAGCGCGTGCACCACCGGGGAGGTCACGACGAGGGCGACCACCACGATCACCCCGGACCAGCCGAACGCCGCGATCAGCGCGACGCAGGCGACCAGGCCGAGACCCACCTCGACGGAGATCTTGATCGAGCGCCAGATGCCCTTGACCCCGGCCAGCACCGCGACCGAGAACGCCGGGACCATGATCGCGAACGCGGTCGCGACAGGACCCCACAGGCCCCACTCCACCAGGGCGCAGGCGAGCCCGACCACGAGGGCGACCCGCAGGCACGCGTGCCAGACCCGCTGCCGCGTCCTCGCTCCACCACGCCGTCCCGGCTCCCGGCTGCGACCCATGTCCCGCCCCTGCGCTTCCACCCCCACGTTGCTGGCTCTGCACGCTGCCGAAGATCGGGCCCGGGGAGGTCACCCGATGCGGGTGACGACCCCACCGAGCCGCCGGCCGCACCGTCGTCCGGTGGGCTCGACCGAACCGTCCACCGCCTCGACGAGCGTGACGAGCGCCGCTCGGCGACTGGCGCAGGTGAACGACCCGGCCGGCCTGCTGTACGGCGCCCTCATCGCGGCGTCGGTGCTCGCCACCGCCAGCGCGCACGCCGAGGCGTTCGCCTACATCGCGCTGGCCACCTTCCTGGTGCTGGTCGTCTACTGGCTCGCGCACGTCTACATCGAGGCGCAGTCCATGCAGCTGGCCGGTGACCGCCGGCACTTCTTCCGCCGCCTCGCGCACACCGGCGTCGTCGAGTCCAGCGTCATCAAGGGCGGTCTGCCGGCGATCGCGGTGTTCGTCCTCGCCGACCTGCTGGGCGCGACCCCGACCCGGGCCGCCACCATCGCGGTCTACTTCTCGGTCCTGGTGCTGGTCGGCGCGGGCTACCTCACCGCACGCCAGGGCGGCCGCCGCGGCCTCCCCGCGCTGGTGGACGCCGCAGGAGCCGGCTTCTTCGGCGTGCTGGTGATCCTGATGAAGGCGCTGCTGCACTGACCGGGCACCCGATGGTCCGAAACAGGTGAGCCCTCCGCACGCCACCGGCCCGACGCTGCGAGCGAGCACCAGGGAGGCGCGGTGACCAGCTCCGGAGTGGACCCTGCCCGGGAGCGGTGGGTCGCGCTCGCGGACACCTCCCTCGGCGTGGCCTCGGTCATGGGTCGCGTGACGGTCCGCGTCGTGCGCCGTACGCGTGTGGTCGCGACGCCGGTGCTCCGCCCGCTGGCCCGGCCCCCGCTGGTGCCGGACCGCTGGCAGCCGCCGACCCTCGCCGACGCGTTCCGCGCGCGCGGTGGCCTGGTCCGCGACCGGCTCACGATCGCCTTCCTCGCCGTCCTCGACCGGCTGCTCCCGGTGCTCGTCGAGCAGGTCCTCGCGCGCGTCGACCTGACCGACGTCGTACGCCGGCACGTCGACCTGGACGCCATCGTCGCGGGGGTCGACCTGGACGGCGTGGTGGCCCGGGTCGACGTGGAGGCGGTCGTGGCCCGCGTGGACCTGGATGCGATCGCCGCCGGGCTCGACGTCGACGCGGTCGCCGCGCGGCTCGACGTGGACGCGGTACTCGACCGGCTCGACCTCACCGACCTGGCGCTGCGGCGACTCGACCTCGTGGAGATCGTGAACGCGGTCCTCGCGAACGTCGACCTCGCCACCATCGCGCAGCAGGTCATCGACGAGATCGACCTGCCGGACATCATCCGCGAGTCCAGCGGGGCCCTGACCTCCGACACCGTCCGCGGCGCCCGGATGCGCAGCGCGGCCGCCGACCAGGCCATCGGCCGGGTCCGTGACCGGCTGCTGCTGCGCCGCCACGGCAACGGCACCGAGCTCCCGACCATGACGGGTGCGGCCGAGCCCCCGGGCCCGGCGGACCGGCCGTGACCGGCCACGGCGCCTCCGTGCTGCCGGACGAGGCCGAGGCGTTCCAGGGGCGTCCGGCCGGCCTGGTGAGCCGTTCGGTGGCGGCCGTGATCGACGGGGGCGTGGTGGGCGGGGCGCTGCTGGCGGCGTACCTGGGCGTCTCCGCGGCCTTGTTCGCCATCAACCCGCGCGGCTTCACCTTCCCGCAGTCCCTGGGCCTGTTCTCGCTCGCGGTCGCGTGGGCCCTGGCCGTCGTCTACCTCACCATCGGCTGGTGGATCGCCGGGCGCACGTACGGGTGTGCCGTGATGGGCCTGCGGGTGGTCGGCCGCGGCGACCGCAACATCCGCTTCCTGCCCGCCCTGGTCCGCGCCGGCCTGTCCACGTTCTTCCCGATCGGCCTCGCCTGGTGCGCCGTCGACCGGAAGGCGCGCGCCGTCCACGACCTCGTCACCCGCAGTCACGTCATCTACGACTGGCGACACCGGGAGGAGTAGCCGTTGGTTGAGGTGCGAGCGGCCTGCCGCGAGCCTCGAAACCAACTGCACGTGAGCCGGATATCGTCCACAGGCCGATGCGGAGAATCCCTTTCCACAGCAGGGGATTCGGCCCAGGAACTGTCGGTGGCCACTGCTTGGATGGACCCATGTCCGACACCGCAACCCTCCTCGACCTCGACGCGACGACCGCGCTCGAGTCGGTCGTGCGTGAGCAGCGGGTTGCGGCCCGGGCAGAGGCGAACCGGCTGGCCGGGATCGTGGCCTTCTGCTATTGCCACCCGGTCGTCGACGAGCGGGACGTCGCCGCCGCGTGGCCGGTCGACGCCAGCCTGGACGGCGAAGACGTCACCCCTCCGCTGTCCGGCGAGGGTTGTCCGCAGGTGACCGAGGGCGCGGTGCACGAGCTGTCCGCGGCGCTGGGCATCAGCCACCACACCGCGTTGGGTCTGGTCGGGCAGACCCTGGAGCTGCGGTTCCGCCTCCCCAGGCTGTGGCGGCTGGTGCAGGACCTCACCCTGCCCGCGTGGCAGGCACTGAAGGCAGCCGAGCACACCATCCCCCTCTCCCAAGAGGCCGCCGGGTTCGTGGACCGCCACCTCGCCGTCGCCGGGAGGCGCGGTCGCCTCACCGGCCAGACCATCACCTCCACCGTCGGGCTGGCCGAGACACGGTTCGACCCCGAGAAGGCGCGCACCCGCGAGCAGGACGCGCTGGCCGCACGCGGGGTCTGGTTCGACATCAGCCCGGACACCCCGGCCACCACCGACGTCTACGCACGGCTGGACACCCTGGACGCCCAGGCATTGGACGAGACGATCAGCGACCTCGCCACGACGCTGGGCCGGCTGGGCGACACGAGTCCGATCGACACCCGCCGCGCGACCGCGCTCGGGATGCTCGCCGACCCCCAGCACGTCCTCGACCTCGACCTCGACGTCCCGGCCCGTCCGGTCAGCACGCCGACCCTGTTCCTGCACGTCGACGCCGACGACCTCGAGACCGGCACCGCGGGCAGCATCGAGAAGCTCGGCCCGGCCACCCTCACCCTGATCGCCACCTGGCTCGAACGGGTCGGCACGGTCCGGATCCAGCCGGTCCTGGACATGAGCACGTCAGAGGCAGTGGACCGGCACGACCCACCCGAATGGATGCACACCCTGGTCGTGCTCCGGGACAAGCACTGCGTGTTCCCCGGCTGCCGCACCGACGCCAGAAGCTGCGACCTCGACCACATCGCCCCCTACGACAGGCACGGCCCGCCCGGCCAGACCTCACCGGCGAACCTCGCGCCGCTGTGCCGGCGGCATCACAACCAGAAGACCCACCACGGCTGGCAATACCGACGCACCGACACCGGCTACGAATGGCGCAGCCCCCTCGGCCGCGAACACCTCGTCCCGCACCTCAACTGAGCAACGTGCACGCGTGCGACCCGACCACCCCCTCCAGGTGGCCGGGCCACACCCATGCCCCCGTGTCCACATGAGGGGTGCGCAGGGGGTGCGGCGGAGCGCGTCAAGCGGCTTGGCCGCGGCGACGACCGCCGGACACCGAACGCAACCCAAGGCAGAAACAGAAGACGGCGGTCGGCGACGCGCCGCCGCAGCGCCCGGCGTCCCCCCGGAGCACCCCCCGGCAAGCAGCCACAGGAACCCCCAAGAGCCCCGGTCACCAAACCCACTTCCCCACCCCAAGACACAGTCCCCCTGGTAGCGACAGGCTCGCCCCAACGCGCTCGCACCTCAACCAGCGACTGTCACCTCACCCCGCGGGCACCTGACGCGACACCGGATCCTGCAGCGACCGACGGTGCCCGCACAGCCGCAGGATGCGGACCAGTCCCTGGTGCAGCACGTCCGCACCCTCCACGTGCTCCGGGAAGCAGCCCTCGAGGTCGGCCGGCACGAGCAGCACCCCGCGGTCCTGCCACCCGCCGAGACCGCCGTGCGCCCCGACCAGCCCCTCGAACGCAGCCACGTCGAGGGTGAGAGCGTCGACGCTGCTGTTCACGTACAGGTCGGGCGCCTCCGGCATCAGCACCGCGCGACGCAGCACCCGCGGCGCGTGGTCGCCGAAGTCGGCCAGCGGGTCGGTGCCCTGCACCACGCCGGTCGCCAGGTTGTGCCGGCCGGCGCCGCCGATCGCCCACGGCACGCCGGCGGCGTCCAGTCCCGCCACGAACCCGATGCCCGGGTGCGCGGCGAGCTCGGGTACCAGCCGCGGCCACCGCCGCTCCAGGTCGTCGAGGGAGCCCCGGGTCGGCTCGCGCAGGTACAGCAGGCCGAGGTTGCCGGACCCGAGCACCACCGGAGCCTCCTCGTCGGCGCCGCGCTCGTCGTAGTGCTTCTGCAGCCGGCCGTCGGCCTTGGTGGCGAGCGCACCGACACCGTGCTTGCCGCTGACGTCGCCGACCACCGACTCGGCCCGTCCCCAGCCCTCGACGGCCGCGTCGATCGACGACACCTGCTGGGCCATCT
>JABFXA010000171.1 GCA_013361955.1 Nocardioidaceae bacterium | reverse complement strand
GCTCGACATGAGCACGTCAGAGGCGGTGGACCGGCACGACCCACCGGACTGGATGCACACCCTGGTGGTGCTCCGGGACAAGCACTGCGTGTTCCCCGGCTGCCGCACCGACGCCCGGGCCTGCGACCTCGACCACATCGCCCCCTACGACGAGCACGGCCCACCCGGTCAAACCAGCCCGTCGAACCTCGCGCCCCTGTGCCGGCGACATCACAACCGGAAGACCCACCACGGCTGGACCTACGTTCGCGACCCCGACGCGTACCGGTGGACGAGTCCTCTGGGCCGAGAGCACCTCGTCCCGCACCTGAACTAGAACCTCCAGGCGTGCGACCCGACCACCCCTCCCCGGGTGGCCGGGCCACACCCATGCCCCGTGGCCGACCGATGGGGTGCGCAGGGGGTGCGGCGGAGCGCGTCAAGCGGCTTGGCCGCGGTGCGGACCACCGGACGCCCGGGCCGCACCCAACAGACGAACGAGACCCGGTGGTTCGCGACGCGCCGCCGCAGCGCCCGGCGCACCCCCGGAGCACCCCCAGTAGCAGCCAGGGTCACCCCAAGTGCCCGGTCACCACAACCAATCCCACCCCCACTGCACGCTGCCCCTCGGTGGCACAGAGGTTTCGAGGCTCGCCCTGGCGGGCTCGCACCTCAACCAGCGAACACGCACGTGGGAATCTGGACGACGCCGAGGGTGTTGACTGGAGCGATGGGAGGGAACGTGACGAACACCTCGCCCCGCTACTACGACGCCCACCCGGTCGATGCCTACCACCGCGCCTGGGAGCTGCTGCAGGGACAGCAGCCGCGCGAGGCGATCAAGCTGCTCGACCCGGCGATCGAGACCGAGCCGGACTCCAGCAGCCTGCGGACGCTGCGCGCGTGGGCCTACTTCCAGAGCGCCCAGCTCCAGCGCGCCGAGACCGAGCTGGCCGGGCTGGTCGACGACTGCCCGACGGACGTGTGGGCCCGGTTCGCGCTGGGTCGCGTGCTGGAGCGGCAGTCGAAGTACGCCGACGCACTGCCGCACCTGCGGCTGGCCGCCGTGATGTCCGGCGACGCCGAGCACGAGGCCGGCGTGCTGCGCGTCGAGCGCCGGCTCGCGGAGTCCGGCGCGACGTCGTTCGACGACCTGGTCTGAGACACCGACTCCGAGACACCGAGTCCAAGACATCGAGGAGGAGCGGACCATGGCGGAGAAGTACTGGTACTGCGTCAGGCACCACACGGTCGAGGGACCCGACGGGTGCGCGCCGATCGACCGGCTGGGCCCGTACGCCACCCACGACGAGGCGGCGCGTGCGCTCGAGAAGGTCGAGGAGCGCAACCGCGAGTGGGACGAGGACCCGAACTGGAACGACGAGCAGCTCGAGGACTGACCGACGAGCGACTGACCGACAAGCGACGAGGCCCCCACCGCACGGTGGGGGCCTCGTCGTGTGCGTGAGTGCCGGGCGCTCAGGCCTTCTTGGTGACGCGCCTGGTGGCGGTCTTGCGGGCCGGCGCCTTCTTCGCGGCGGCCTTCTTGGTGGCGGAGGCGTTGCGGGTGGCGGTCTTCTTGGCCGCGGTCTTGCGCGCGGGTGCCTTCTTGGCGGTCTTCTTCGCCGCGGCGGTGGTCTTGCGCACGGCCTTCTTGGCGGTCGACTTCTTGGCAGCGGTCTTCCTCGTCGCGGTCTTGCGGGCCGGCGCCTTCTTCGCGGTGGTCCGCTTCGCCGCGCTCTTCGTGGCAGCGGCCTTCTTGGTCGCGGTCTTGCGCGCGGGCGCCTTCTTCGCGGTGACCTTCTTGGCCGCCGACTTGCGCGCGGGCGACTTCTTCGCGGTCTTCTTGGCCGTCTTCTTCGCTGCCGCGGTGGTCTTGTTGACGGCCTTCCTCACGGTCTTCTTGGCCGCTGTGGTCTTCTTCGCCGTCGTCTTCTTCGCAGGCGACTTCTTCGCCGCCGTCTTCTTCACTGCAGCCACGTGTGGCCTCCCGTGTCTATGAGCCGATCGTGCGTCGGACTTCATCAGGCGTGGACGGCCAGTGCGGTCGCCCCGCCTATGATCTTGGCAACATTGACGCGGGAAGTGAACGAAATCCGCAAAGTCGGTGTGCGTGTCGCGATTGCAGGACACACGTACTTCCGATAGGGCCGACGGCGTCGACAACGTCGAATCCCCTTGTCTCATTGGGGATTCTCGAACACCGACCGTCACTCGACGAGGAGCAACGACGTGCAACGGGATCGCGCACAACCCGGTCCGTTCATCGGCATCGGTGGTCTTGCCGTCGCCGCTTTCCTCTACGGGTACGTCGCGATCGCGTTGCCGAGCGTGCTGCACAGCGTCGTGCTCCCGGCGTTCTGGGTGCTGCTGCTCGTGCTGGCGTGCGTCTGGTTCACGCCGCACCCACGACGCGTGATGTTCCTTCCAGCACTGGCGATCGTGGTGTGGTTCGCGGTGCTGCTGGTCGCGCGCTGACGACCTCAGAACGTGTGCTCGGGACCGGGGAACGTCCCCTCGGTCACCTCGCGCGCGAAGTCCTGCGCTGCTCCGAGCAGGACGCCGTGCAGGTCGGCGTAACGCTTCACGAACCGCGGCACGGGGCCGGTGCGCAGACCCGCCATGTCCGTCCACACCAGCACCTGGCCGTCACAGTCGACGCCGGCGCCGATGCCGATCGTGGGGATGCTCAACGTCTTGGTGACCTCGGCCGCGACGTCGCCGGGGACCATCTCGAGCACCACCGCGAAGGCGCCGGCGTCCTCCATCGCGCGGGCGTCGGCGAGCACCTTGGCGGCCGCGTCGCCACGGCCCTGCACGCGGTAGCCGCCGAGGCTGTGCTCGGACTGCGGCGTGAAGCCGATGTGCGCCATCACCGGGATCCCGTTGCGGGTGAGCATCTCGACCTGCGGCCCCATCTCCGCACCGCCCTCGAGCTTCACGGCGTGCGCGTCGGCCTCCTTCATGAACCGCACCGCGGTGTGGAACGCCTGCTCGGGGGAGGCCTGGTACGACCCGAACGGCAGGTCGGCGAGCACCAGCCCGCGCTTCGCGGTGCGCGCGACGGCGCGCACCAGCGGGATCAGCTCGTCGACCGTGACCGGGATGGTGGTGGCGTTGCCGAAGACGTTGTTGGACGCCGAGTCGCCGATGAAGAGGATGTCGATGCCGGCCTCGTCGAAGATGGCCGCGGTGTACATGTCGTACGTCGTCAGCATGGTGATCTTGTCGCCGCGCTGCTTCTTCTCGAGCAGGTGACGGATGCGGACCCGCTTCACGGGCTTCGCGTCGCCACCGGACGCGCCACTGCCGTAGGGCGCGGTCGTCTCAGACATGGATGACCTCCGAGCACGTTCTCGAGGCTCCCCGGTGGAGTCCCCGGACCTTCACTCAGGCTAGCCCCGGTGGAAGCGGCCCGAGCCTGTGTCGGTGGTCACGTGGTGTGCGCCATGGGGCAGACTCGAATCGTGGACTTCCGATCCGCCTACGACCAGGGCTTCGCACGCGTCGCCGCGTGCACGATCCCGACGACGATCGCCGACCCGCACGCCAACGCGGAGGCGGTGCTCGCGCACGCCCGGGGGTGCCATGACGAGGGCGTGGCGGTCGCGATCTTCCCCGAGCTGTGCCTGACCGGCTACGCGATCGACGACCTGCTGCTGCAGGAGACGCTGCTCGACGAGGTCGAGGCCGCGCTCGCCGACGTGGTCGCGGCGAGCAGCGACCTGCGGCCGGTGCTGGTCGTGGGTGCCCCGCTGCGCAAGGGCCACCGCCTCTACAACTGCGCGGTGGTGGTGCACCGCGGCCGGGTCCTCGGGGTCGCGCCGAAGACGTTCCTGCCGACGTACCGCGAGTTCTACGAGAAGCGGCACTTCGCCTCCGGCGTCGACCAGGTCGGCGAGTGGGTGCACCTCCTGGGGGAGGACGTGCCGTTCGGTCCCGATGTGCTGTTCCGCGCCGTCGACGTGCCTGGTCTGGTGCTGCACGTCGAGATCTGCGAGGACATGTGGGTGCCGCTGCCGCCGAGCGCGCACGCCAGCCTGGCCGGGGCGACGGTCCTCGCGAACCTCTCCGGCTCGCCGATCACGGTCGCCCGCGCCGAGGACCGGAAGCTGCTGGCGCGCTCGGCGTCGTCGCGCTGCCTGGCGGCGTACCTGTACGCCGCGGCCGGCCAGGGCGAGTCCAGCACCGACCTGTCCTGGGACGGGCAGACGATGGTCTACGAGGTCGGCGAGCTGCTCGGGGAGACCGAGCGGTTCCCCGACGGCCCGCGCCGCACGGTGGTCGACGTCGACCTGATGCGGATCCGTCAGGAGCGGCTGCGGATGGGCAGCTTCGACGACAACCGCGCGGGCTTCGGCATCGAGGAGGACGACTACCGCGTCGTCGAGCTCGAGGTGTCGCCGCCGGCCGGCGACATCGGGCTGCGACGTCGCGTCGACCGCTTCCCGTTCGTCCCCGACGACCCCGAGCGGCTCGCGCTCGACTGCTACGAGGCCTACAACATCCAGGTCTACGGGCTGGAGCAGCGGCTGGCCGCGATCGGTCATCCCAAGGTCGTGATCGGCGTGTCCGGGGGGCTCGACTCGACGCACGCGCTGATCGTCGCCGCCAACGCGATGGACCGGTTGGGCCGCCCGCGCAGCGACATCCACGCGTTCACCCTGCCCGGGTTCGCGACCAGCGAGGGCACCAAGGCCAACGCCACCCGGCTCGGCAAGGCGCTGGGCGTGACGTTCGAGGAGATCGACATCCGGCCGGCCGCGCGGCAGCTGCTCGCCGACCTCGACCACCCGTTCGCGGAGGGCGACCCCGTCTACGACGTCACGTTCGAGAACGTCCAGGCCGGGCTGCGCACCGACTACCTGTTCCGGCTCGCGAACCACCGCGGCGGCATCGTGCTCGGCACCGGCGACCTGTCCGAGCTCGCGCTGGGCTGGTGCACGTACGGCGTGGGCGACCAGATGTCGCACTACGCGGTCAACACCGGCGTGCCCAAGACCCTGGTCCAGCACCTGATCCGCTGGGTGATCAGCAGCCGCCAGTTCGACCACGACACCAGCGAGGTGCTCGGTGAGATCCTCGTGCAGGAGATCTCCCCGGAGCTGGTGCCGGTGGCCGAAGGCGAGAAGCCGCAGAGCACGGAGGAGGTCGTCGGCCCCTACGCGCTGCAGGACTTCACGCTGTACTTCGTGCTGCGGCACGGGTTCCCGCCGAGCCGCATCGCCTTCCTCGCCGAGCACGCCTGGGCCGACCCCGACGCCGGCGACTGGCCCCCGGGGTACGACGAGCGGCACCGGCCGTCGTACGACCTGGCCACGATCCGGCACTGGCTGGAGGTGTTCGTGCAGCGGTTCTTCGCGTTCAGCCAGTTCAAGAGGTCGGCGCTGCCGAACGGGCCCAAGGTGGTGGCCGGCGGCTCGCTGTCGCCGCGCGGGGACTGGCGCGCACCCTCCGACGCCAACGCGCGGGTGTGGCTAGACGAGCTCCGACGGCACGTGCCCGCTGGCTGAGCCGGACGCGGGGCTGCCACACTGGCGAGCGTCACGAGGCGACGACGAAAGGTGGCCCGGATGGGCAAGCAGGAGGACTTCGTTCTCCGCGCGCTGGAGGAGCGCGACGTGCGCTTCGTCCGGCTGTGGTTCACCGACGTGCTCGGCTACCTCAAGTCGGTCGCGATCGCGCCGGCGGAGCTCGAGGGCGCGTTCTCCGAAGGCATCGGCTTCGACGGCTCGGCGATCGAGGGGTTCGCGCGGGTCTACGAGGCCGACATGCTCGCCAAGCCCGACCCGTCGACGTTCCAGATCCTGCCGTGGCGCGGCGAGGGGCCGAGCACGGCGCGGATGTTCTGCGACATCGTGATGCCCGACGGCTCCCCGTCGTACGCCGACCCGCGCTACGTGCTCAAGAGGACCCTGTCGCGGGCCGCCGAGAAGGGGCTCACCTTCTACACGCACCCCGAGATCGAGTTCTACCTCTGCAAGGACAGCCCGTCGCCGGGCGACGACCCGCTGCCGGTGGACCGGAGCGGCTACTTCGACCACACCGCGCAGAGCGCCGGCTCGGACTTCCGCCGCGAGGCGATCACGATGCTCGAGGCGATGGGCATCTCGGTGGAGTTCTCGCACCACGAGGGCGGGCCGGGACAGCAGGAGATCGACCTGCGCTACGCCGACGCGCTGTCCACCGCCGACAACATCATGACCTTCCGCACGGTGGTGCGGGAGGTGGCGCTGAGCCAGGGCATCTGGGCGACGTTCATGCCCAAGCCGTTCACGACGCACCCCGGCTCCGGCATGCACACCCACGTCTCGCTGTTCGAGGGCGACCGCAACGCCTTCTTCGAGGCGGGCGCGGAGTACCAGCTGTCCAAGACCGGCCGGCAGTTCATCGCCGGCGTGCTCAAGCACGCCTCGGAGATCCTGGTCGTCACCAACCAGTGGGTGAACTCCTACAAACGGCTGATGTGGGGCGGCGAGGCGCCGTCGTACATCTGCTGGGGCCACAACAACCGGTCCGCGATGATCCGGGTGCCGATGTACAAGCCCAACAAGGGTCAGTCCACCCGCATCGAGCTGCGCACCGTCGACTCGGCGTGCAACCCGTACCTCGCCTTCGCGGTGGTCCTGGCGGCGGGGATGAAGGGCATCGACGAGGGCTACGACCTGCCGCGCGAGGCGGAGGACGACGTGTGGTCGCTGTCCGAGCGCGAGCGGCAGAGCCTCGGCATCGACCCGTTGCCGCGCAGCCTGCAGGACGCGATCTCCGTGGCGGAGAACTCCGAGCTGCTCGCCGAGACGCTGGGCGAGCACGTCTTCGACTTCTTCCTGCGCAACAAGCGCGCCGAGTGGGAGGAGTACCGCGTGCAGGTCTCCGCGTTCGAGCGCGACCGGATGCTGCCGCTGCTGTGAGGGCGCGCCGACCTGGCCGACGGTAGATTCGCCCGCGTGACCGACCGTCCTCCCGTCCTCGTCGTCGAGCACGAGGCGCAGTGCCCACCCGGCTGGATGGGCGAGTGGCTCGCCGAGGCGGGCTGCCGCCTCGACCTCCGTCGCCCGTACGCCGGCGACGAGCTGCCCGGCGACCTCTCCGACCATGCCGGCCTGCTGGTGCTCGGGGGCGAGATGGGCGCGTACGACGACGCCGCGCACGCCTGGCTGACCGACGTGAAGGGGCTGGTCCGCGAGAGCCGCCCCGACGGTCCGCCGGTGCTCGGCATCTGCCTCGGGCTGCAGCTCGCGACCGTGGCGCTCGGCGGCGAGGTGCGGGTGAACCCGCTCGGCCAGCAGATCGGCGTCCTCGACGTCGGCTGGACCGCGGACGCCGGCACCGACCCGATGTTCGGCGGGCTGGCCGCGCGCACCGAGGCGCTGCCGGCCGTGCAGTGGAACAACGACGTGGTCACCCGGCTGCCCGGCGGCGCCACCGTCCTGGCCGGCACGCCGCGCGGCGAGCTGCAGGCCGCCCGCCTCGCGCCGCACGTGTGGGGCGTGCAGTGGCACCCCGAGGCCGGCGTCGACATCATCCGGCCCTGGGCCGAGCACGACCGCGACGCGGC
>JABFXA010000222.1 GCA_013361955.1 Nocardioidaceae bacterium | reverse complement strand
GGCGGACGCCGACGGGCTGCTGCCGCCGTGGACCGAGTGGTGGCCGAGTGAGGACACCGCCGTCCTGCTTCCGGACGGCACCGTCCGCGCCGCGGTGGAGAGGGAGCAGCGCCGGCTCCCGCTGGCGTACTTCGAGGCCGCGGTGCCCAGCCCGCCCGGCTGGCGCGACCTGCCGGCGGCGTACCTGGCCTTCGGGGAGGCGTACGCCGAGGAGACCGCCCGGGCGCGGGCGTCGGGGTGGCGCGTCGAGGTGCTCCCGGGGGAGCACCTGCACCTGGTCGTGGACCCGGAGGCGGTCGCGGACTTCGTGGTGGACGCACCCGCTGGTTGAGGTGCGAACGAGGTGCCCGCACCGGTGACCACGGACGTCACGTCCTGGTCTTCGAGGCTCGCGGTAGCCGGCTCGCCTCTCACCGGCGGTGGTACGGGCGACAGGCGAGGCGGAGCCGAGCCGATTAGGGTTGGTGAACGTTTTCCCGTAGACTTGCCCGTCGGCCCAACATGGGTCCGTTCTGTGGCGCCCTGCGGCTGCCCGGCCAATCTCGTGAGCTTCTCGGCTCACGTGCTGTGCACGGGATGGGGTGCGCGGCGGGCTCGTGAGGTCCACTCCCCGCCGGGGAGGCGGTTCCCGGGCCAACGGTAGACGACAAGACGCAGTCGAGACGACGGAATGTGGAGGACATGCCGAAGAAAGAAGGCGTGATCGAGATCGAGGGCACGGTTGTCGAGGCACTCCCGAACGCGATGTTCCGGGTCGAGCTGAGCAACGGTCACAAGGTTCTCGCCCACATCAGCGGCAAGATGCGTCAGCACTACATCCGGATCCTCCCCGAGGACCGCGTCGTCGTGGAGCTCTCCCCGTACGACCTGACCCGGGGCCGGATCGTCTACCGGTACAAGTAAGTCCCCAGCCGAGTCGAAAGGCCTCTCGTGAAGGTCAACCCGAGCGTCAAGCCGATCTGTGACAAGTGCAAGGTGATCCGTCGCCACGGCCGCGTCATGGTGATCTGCGACAACCCGCGCCACAAGCAGCGCCAGGGCTGAGCCCCGCTCCGCCCCGTCGCCCGACCACAACTGAACAGCACACAACGTGACCGCTTAGGCGCAGCAGCGCCGAACCACCCCCGGAACGGATGGCCGGGGCCCACCCTCGAGGCGAGGCGTGGGACGCGGCACGACAGAGACCACCGTGACCTACCGAAAGGAAACGCCACCAAGATGGCACGCCTCGTTGGTGTGGACCTCCCGCGCGACAAGCGCATCGAGGTCGCACTCACCTACATCTACGGCATCGGCCGTACCAGTGCCCAGCAGGTCCTCGCGGCCACGGGTGTCGACCCGAACATGCGGGTCCACCAGCTGGGTGACGAGGAGCTGGTGAAGCTCCGCGACGCGATCGAGGCCAGCTACAAGATCGAGGGTGACCTCCGCCGTGAGGTCCAGGCCGACATCCGCCGCAAGATCGAGATCGGCAGCTACCAGGGTCGCCGCCACCGCCAGGGCCTCCCGGTCCGCGGTCAGCGCACCAAGACCAACGCGCGCACCCGCAAGGGCCCGAAGCGCACGGTCGCCGGCAAGAAGAAGGCCAAGTGACGCTGGTCTGAGACCAGCGTCCGGCTGACACCGAACTTCACCAGAGAACCTCAGGAGAGAGACCCGAATGCCTCCCAGGAGCCGTCAGGCTGCGGGCGCCAAGAAGGTGCGCCGCAAGGAGAAGAAGAACGTCGCGCAGGGCGAGGCCCACATCAAGAGCACGTTCAACAACACCATCGTCACGATCACCGACCCGACCGGTGCGGTGATCTCGTGGGCCTCTGCCGGCACCGTCGGCTTCAAGGGCTCGCGGAAGTCCACCCCGTTCGCCGCGCAGATGGCAGCCGAGGCTGCCGGCCGCCGCGCGATGGAGCACGGCATGAAGAAGATCGACGTCTTCGTGAAGGGCCCGGGCTCGGGCCGCGAGACCGCGATCCGCTCCCTGGGTGCCATCGGCCTCGAGGTCGGCACCATCCAGGACGTCACGCCCACGCCCCACAACGGCTGCCGCCCGCCCAAGCGTCGTCGCGTCTGACGCCGGCCGCCGCGAAGAACAGGAGACATTGACAGATGGCCCGCTACACCGGCCCCATGACCAAGAAGTCGCGCCGGCTCGGCGTCGACCTCATCGGTGGCGACGCGGCGTACGAGCGTCGTCCCTACCCGCCCGGCCAGCACGGCCGCGCCCGGGTGAAGGAGAGCGAGTACCGCGCACAGCTGCAGGAGAAGCAGAAGGCCCGCTTCACCTATGGCGTGCTCGAGAAGCAGTTCCACAACTACTACACCGAGGCGAGCCGTCGCGCCGGCAAGACCGGTGACAACCTGCTCCAGATGCTGGAGAGCCGCCTCGACAACGTGGTGTACCGCGCCGGGTTCGCCCGCACGCGCCGGCACGCCCGCCAGCTCGTCGTGCACGGCCACTTCAAGGTCAACGGCAAGAAGGTCGACATCCCGTCGTACCAGGTCGGCCAGCACGACGTGATCGACGTCCGGGAGAAGTCCCTCGAGATGACCCCGTTCATCGTGGCTCGCGAGACCCACGGTGAGCGGGTCGTCCCGGCGTGGATGGAGGCGCTGCCGAACCGGATGCGGATCCTGATCCACCAGCTCCCGGTCCGTCAGCAGATCGACATCCCGGTCCAGGAGCAGCTCATCGTCGAGTTCTACTCGAAGAAGTAACACCCTGGCGGCGGGCGCCACCCGTCACCGTCCCTTTCCTTCGAAACGTTCGAGTCCGTCAAATAGCGGTCGGGCTCGGAAAGGAAACTAGAAGTGCTCATCGCTCAGCGCCCGACCCTCTCGGAAGAGTCCGTCGACGAGTTCCGCTCCCGGTTCGTGATCGAGCCGCTGGAGCCGGGCTTCGGCTACACGCTCGGCAACTCCCTCCGTCGTACCCTGCTGTCCTCCATCCCGGGTGCGTCCGTCACCAGCATCAAGGTGGACGGCGTCCTCCACGAGTTCTCCACCATCGAGGGGGTCAAGGAGGACGTCACCGAGGTCATCCTCAACCTGAAGGACCTCGTCGTCTCCTCGGAGCACGACGAGCCGGTGACCATGTACCTGCGCAAGCAGGGCCCGGGTGAGGTCACCGCCGCCGACATCGCGCCGCCGGCCGGTGTCGAGGTGCACAACCCCGACCTGAAGATCGCCACCCTGAACGACAAGGGCAAGCTCGAGATGGAGCTGGTCGTCGAGCGCGGCCGCGGCTACGTCTCGGCGGTGCAGAACAAGGGCAACGACAACGAGATCGGCCGGATGCCGGTCGACTCGATCTACAGCCCGGTGCTCAAGGTGACCTACAAGGTCGAGGCCACCCGAGTCGAGCAGCGCACCGACTTCGACAAGCTGGTCATCGACGTCGAGACCAAGCCATCGATCCGTCCCCGCGACGCGATCGCCTCGGCGGGCAAGACCCTGGTCGAGCTGTTCGGCCTGGCCCGCGAGCTGAACGTCGAGGCCGAGGGCATCGACATCGGCCCGTCGCCGGTCGACGAGCAGCTGGCCGCCGACCTGGCGCTGCCGGTCGAGGACCTGCAGCTCACCGTGCGGTCGTACAACTGCCTCAAGCGCGAGGGCATCCACACCGTGGGTGAGCTGATCTCGCGCTCGGAGCAGGACCTGCTCGACATCCGCAACTTCGGCGCCAAGTCGATCGACGAGGTCAAGGCGAAGCTGCACGAGATGGGTCTGTCGCTCAAGGACAGCGCGCCGGGCTTCGACCCGCAGGCTGCCCTGGCGGCGTACGACGACGACGACGACAGCTTCGTCGAGGACGAGCAGTACTGACCACCAGCGGGTGACCGGGGCTCCGTGAGGGGCCCCGGCACCGGGAGCACACCTACCCCGGTACCTGGTACGGCCGGGGAGAAATGAGAGAGCAGAGATGCCCACCCCCAAGAAGGGCCCCCGCCTCGGCGGCAGCCCCGCGCACCAGAAGCTGATCATCTCCAACCTCGCCACCAGCCTGTTCGAGAACGGCCGGATCACCACCACCGAGGCCAAGGCCCGCGTCCTGCGCCCGGTCGCCGAGCGGCTGATCACCAAGGCGAAGAAGGGCGACCTGCACAACCGTCGCCAGGTGTTGTCGACGATCCGCGACAAGGGCGTCGTGCACACCCTGTTCGAGGAGATCGCGCCGCGGTACGCCGAGCGTCCGGGCGGCTACACCCGGATCACCAAGATCGGCCCGCGCAAGGGCGACAACGCCCCGATGGCGGTCATCGAGCTGGTGACCGAGGAGTACTCCCCGAAGGCCGGCCGGTCGGCCACGAAGGCCGCCGCGAAGAAGGCCGCCCCGGCCCCCGAGCCGGAGGTCGAGGAGACCCCCGCCGACGAGGCTCCGGTCGAGGAGGCTCCGGCCGAGGAGGCTCCCGCTGAGGAGGCCGCCGCTGAGGAGGCTCCCGCCGACGAGGCTCCCGCCGAGGAGAGCGCGGACGAGAAGTCCGAGTGACCTGAACACCGCGAAGGGCCCGCTTCCCGTGAGGGAGGCGGGCCCTTCGGCATGGCCGGCGCTGTCTGCGCTCGCTCCGCGCCCGACGACCACCTGCCCCGACCGACGTCCTGGTCTCGAGGCTCGCGGTAGCCCGCTCGCACCTCAACCGGCGGGGGGCCAGGTGCGCTCCACGAGCAGGGTGGCCTCGCTGCGGGTGAGGCCGGCGCGGCGGGCGGTGTCGACGAACGAGCGGGCGGCGGTGTCCACGTCGGGGCGGTGCGCGTCGAGCATCGCGGAGCGGACGAACGTGCCCTGCCGGCCCCGGGTCTCGACCACCCCGTCGGCCTCGAGCTCGCGGTACACGCGGGCCACGGTGTTCACGGCCAGGCCGAGCTGGGTGGCGAGCGCCCGGACCGTCGGCAGCCGGGTCCCGGGCGGCAGGTCGCCGCTCGCCACCCGGCCGGCCACCTGGGTGCGCAGCTGCTCGAAGGGCGGGACGGGGGAGGCGGGGTCGACGCTCAGATCCATGACCGGACGATAGGCCGAGGCGGGTTCTTGGCAGGATGTCGACGTGCGGCTGCGCCTCGACCTCGGCTACGACGGCACCGACTTCCACGGGTGGGCGGTGCAGCCGTCGCTGCGCACGGTGCAGGGCACGCTCGAGGCGGCGCTGGCCCAGCTGCTGCGGGTCGAGGCGGTGCCGGTCACCTGCGCGGGGCGCACCGACACCGGCGTGCACGCGCGGGGCCAGGTGGTGCACCTCGACCTCGAGCCCGAGGTGCTCGCGACCTCGGCCGGCCGGAGCACCGGCCCGCCGACCGCGGCCCTGCTGCGCCGGCTGAACGGCATCCTGCCCGCCGACGTACGGGTGCACGCGGTGACCGAGGCGCCGTCGGGGTTCGACGCGCGGTTCGCGGCGGTCTGGCGCCGGTACGCGTACCGGGTCGCCGACGGCCCCGACCTCGTCGACCCGCTGCAGCGGCACTCGGTGCTCGCCTGGCGGCAGCGCCTCGACCTCGGCGCGATGAACGAGGCGTCGGCGGCGCTGGTCGGCGAGCGCGACTTCGCGGCGTACTGCAAGAAGCGCGACGGGGCCACGACCGTACGCCGGCTGCTGGAGCTGTCCTGGACGCGCGACGAGCGGGGGGTCGCGGTGGGGCACGTCCGTGCCGACGCGTTCTGCCACCACATGGTGCGCGCGCTGGTCGGTGCGATGCTGACCGTCGGGGAGGGTCGCCGACCCCCCGGCTGGCCGGCCGAGGTCCTCGGTCGGGGCGTGCGCGACCCGGCCGTCACCGTGGTGCACCCGCACGGGCTGACGCTCGAGGAGGTCGGCTACCCGCCCGACGACGAGCTCGCGCGCCGGGTCGAGGAGACCCGCCGGGTCCGGGTGGTGCCGGGTGGTTGAGCACTACTTCTCCGCCGACCCGTCGGTGCCGTTCCGCCGGGTGCCGGTGCGCGCCCGCGTGTGGGACCGCGACCTCGACCTGGTCAGCGGGTCGGGGGTGTTCGCGCAGGGCCGGCTGGACGTGGGCACGGCCGTGCTGTTCCGGGAGACCGAGCCACCGTCGGCGGCGCGGTACCTCGACCTCGGCTGCGGGTACGGCGTGATCGGGCTGGCGCTGGCGACCGCGGTCGACGACGCGCAGGTGCGAGGGGTCGACGTCAACGAGCGCGCGCTGCTGCTGGCCACCGAGAACGCCGCGGCGCTCGGCGTCGGGGACCGGTTCCGGGCGACGCTGTCGGACGCCGTACCTCCGGACGAGGCGTACGACGAGATCTGGTCGAACCCGCCGATCCGGATCGGCAAGGACGCCCTGCACGAGCTGCTGCTGACCTGGCTGCCGCGCCTGGTGACGGGCGGCCGGGCCGTGCTGGTGGTCGGGAAGAACCTCGGCGCCGACTCGCTGCAGCGCTGGCTGGGCGAGCAGGGCTACCCGACCGAGCGGCTGGCCAGCGCGAAGGGGTTCCGGGTGCTGGAGGCGCGGCGGCCATGACGGAGGACGCGGTGGTCGAGGACCGCGGCGAGACCGTCGAGTGGCTCGAGCTGTTCTTCGACCTGGTCGTGGTCGCGGCGGTCGCGGTGCTCACCGAGGGCCTGCGCGAGGACCCCACGCCCGGCGGCCTCGGCCTGTTCGTGGTGCTGTACGTCGCGATCTGGCTGAGCTGGGTGTCGGTGGTGCTCTACGCCAACGTCGCCCGCGACCGGACCCGCGTCTCGCCGGTGGTCTACTCGATGTTCCTGGTGGCGGTGATGGCGGCGTCGGCGCCCGGGCACTTCGAACGGCGCGCGAACCTGTTCGCCGCGGCGTTCCTCCTCGTCCGGGCGGTGGCCGCGCGCGGGTCGCTGAGCACCGGGCGGATCCTGACGTCGTGGCCGCTGCTCCAGCTCGGTGGGCTGGCGACCCCGTGGATCGTCGCGATGTGGGTGGAGGCGCCGGCGAAGTACGGGCTGTGGGCGCTCGGCCTGGGCGTCGACCTGTTCTTCGTGCTGGTGCGCGGCGAGCAGCCGGCCATGGAGAAGATGCAGCGGCTGCGGGACCGGATGACCGGCCGCCGCGACCGCGGGCGACGGCCCGTGCCCGAGCTGGAGGTGGTCGGTGTCGAGGAGGAGCACCTCGACGAGCGGCTGGGGCTGTTCATGATCATCGTGCTCGGGGAGGCGGTCAGCCAGCTCGTGGTCGCCGCCTCGACGAGGCCGTGGACACCGGAGCTGCTGCGCCCGGGCGTGCTCGGCTTCGTGATGCTGGTCGGGTTGTGGTGGCTGACGTTCAGCTACGGATTCACCGCGGCGCCGCACACCCGGCTGGCGCAGATGCCGCCGCGCTTCGCGCTGCCGATGCACCTCGCCACCACGCTCGGCGTGGTGTGCCTCGCCGCCGGGCTCGGCGAGATGGTGTTCCACCCCGACGAGGAGCTGCACGGGCTGCTGCGCTGGGTGATGTGCGGCGGCGTGGCGCTGCACTTCCTGGTCACCGGCATCGGCGGCGTGGCCGCGCGGGCGCCGTACCGGTGGGTCTTCGGGTGGGCGCTGCCGTGCACCCTGGTGCCGCTGCTGGTCGCGTCCCTCGAGCTCGGCAACGGCCCGACCACCCTGTCGCTGCTCGCGTGCGTCGCCTGGATGGTCC
>JABFXA010000193.1 GCA_013361955.1 Nocardioidaceae bacterium | reverse complement strand
GCCCGGGCGCCGTACATGCAGCCGCCCCCACCGCGCGCCGACAGCCGCCCGCGCCTGGTGCCGTCGCAGAGCTGGCGACCGCCGCCGGGCGGGCTCCCGAAGCTGCAGCGCGGGCTGCTGCTGACCGGGCTGTTCGCGGCCGTGGTGCTCGGCTTCGCGCGGGCGCCGTACCTCGCGCTGGGGCTCGTGTGCCTGGCCGCCCTCGCGGTCCGCACCGTCTCCTGGACGACCGAGTCGGCCCGGGAGCGGCAGCACCTGCGCGGCCGGCGCCGGTGGTTCGACCCGGTGCTCACCGTCGGCTCGTCGCCGTGGTACCTGGTGGTCGCCACCGCGGGCACGCTGCTGCTCCTGCTCTGGGCCGCCGGCGTCGCCTTCGTGGTCGGCCTGGCCTACCTGCTGTTCCGGCTGCCGCTGGTGCCCGGCCTGCTGCTGATGGGCTCCGCGCTCGCGGTCTCGGTCTGGTGGGGTCCGGGCTCGCGGCGGCTACGGGTGCCGACCCGACGGCTGGTCATCGCCACCACCAGCCGCGCCTGGCTCGGCTGGGTGGGCGTGGCCGTCGTCCTGGTGATGGCGGCGCTCTGCGGCTACGCGCTGCTCACCTCCGGAGTCACCTGGGAGCCGAAGCCCGGCGCCCCGTGGCGGTCCGGCACCGTGCTCGGCGACGTCGTCGGGTGGCTGTGACCGACTGGCGCGCGTGGCACCGGGACTACGACGACCCGGGGTCGGACCTCTCGCGGCGGCGCCGCTCCGTGCAGGCGTCGATCGAGGCGTGGCTCGACTCCCGCGACGACGAGACGCTCACCGTGGCCAGCGCCTGCAGCGGCGACGGCCGCGACCTGCTCGGGGTGCTGGCCCGGCGGCCGGACGCCGGCCGGGTCCGGGCCCGGCTGCTCGAGCTCGACGACGTGCTGGCCGGTGAGGCGGAGCGGTACGCCGCCGCGTGCGGCCTCGACCGCGTCGACGTACGTCGGGCGGACGCCGGGCGCACCGCGTCGTACGCCGGGACGGTGCCGGCCGACCTGGTGATGATGTGCGGCGTCTTCGGCAACGTCACCGACGACGACCTGCGGCGGACGGTGGCCACGCTCCCGCGGCTGTGCTCTCCGGGGGCGACCGTGCTGTGGACGCGGGGCCGGTTCCGGGAGGGCGACCTGACGTCGACGATCCGGGGCTGGTTCGCGGAGGAGGGCTTCGACGAGGTGTCCTTCGACGCGCCCGACGACACGTCGTACCGGGTCGGCGCGCAGCGGTTGGCCCGTGACCCGGAGCCGCTCGGACCCGACGAGACGTTCTTCACCTTCACCAGGTAACGATCGGGCGAGATCCAGACCACCCCGGCCGCCGACATCTACGGTGGCTCCGTGTCGCTGCGGGTGCGTCTGGTCGCTCTCTTCGCGGTGCTGGTCGCCTTCGTCGCCAGCGCCGCGTTCGCGGTGACCGCGGCTCTGGCCCGGGTCGAGGAGAACCACACGCTCGTCATGGACCGGCTGCAGCCGGCCGCGGTGGACAGCCGGGCCCTGCTGGTGTCGCTCATCGACCAGGAGACCGGGCAGCGTGGCTACGTGCTCACCGGCGACCTGACCTTCCTCGACCCGTACCGCGAGGGCCGTCGCGACTTCGCGCTGCAGCTCGCCGAGATGCGCCGGAAGTTCCGGGGCGACTCCGAGATGCAGCGCGCCCTCGACGCGGTGCAGCGCTCGGCCACCCGGTGGCACCGGGTCGGCGCCGAGCCGGAGATCGAGGCCCGCAGCAGCGGCGACGCGGCCCTCGCTCGACAGCTCGTGCGGGCCGGCCTCGGCAAGCGGGCCTTCGACGACGTCCGCGACCGGGTCAGCGCTCTCCAGGCGATCATCGACCACCGGACCGAGCGCGCGCAGGAGCGCGACCACCGCGAGCTGCGCACGCTGCGGATCGTGGTGGTGGGGAGCCGGGCCACGGTGCTGGTGCTGCTGGTGGCCAGCGCGTTGTTGACCCGGCACTGGGTGCTGCTCCCGGTGCAACGGCTGCGCACGAGCATGCGCGAGGTCGCGGCCGGGCGCCTGGAGCACGAGGTCGCGGTCGAGGGACCGCCGGAGGTGGCCGCGATCGGCCGCGACGCGGAGGCGATGCGGCGGCGGATCGTCTCGGAGCTCGAGCAGGCCCGGTCCGCCACCGAGGCGCTGACCCAGCACAGCCCGGTGGTGGCCGGGCTGCGGCGCGAGCTCTCCTCGACGCCGCGGCCGATGGCGTCCGGCCTGGACGTCGCGGGGATGGTGCTGTCCGCCGAGGGGGTGCTGGCCGGCGACTGGTGGGAGGCGGTGCAGCGCCCCGACGGCAGCACCGCGCTGATCGTCGCGGACGTGTCCGGCCACGGGGCCGAGGCGGGGCTGGTGGCGCTGCGGTTCAAGCAGCGGATCACCGCGCTGCTGGACTCCGAGATCGACGTCGACTCGGCCTTCCGGATCGCCGCGACCCGGCCGGACGAGGACGTCGAGCGGTTCCTGTCCTGCCTGCTGGTCGTCATCGACCCCGGGTCCCGGCAGGTGTCGTGGGTGAACGCCGGCCACCCGCCGGCGCTGCTGGTCTCCTCCGACCCCCAGGAGCCGGTCGTGGAGCTCGCGCCGACGGGCCCGCTGATCAGCGCGGTGACGAGCGGCTGGACGGTCGGCACCGCGCCGATGGGGGAGCGCGACCTGCTGCTGGTGTGCACCGACGGCGTGCTCGAGGCGCGGAACACCGCCGGCGAGGAGTTCGGCGAGGCCGGGGTGGTCGGCGTGCTGCGCGGGCTGAAGCGCTGGGCCCCGGAGGAGGCGGTCGCCGAGTGCGCGGAGGCGGTGCGCCGGTTCGCGGTCGACGTACGCCGCGACGACGTGACGTGCGTGGCGGTCGCGCTCTCGGGGAGCTGACCGGGATCCGAGATCCGGTTCCACCCCGTGGACACCAGTGGCAGACTGAGCGACGTGCAGCAGCGGCAGATCATTATCAGCTAGCGCGTCAGGACCCCCTGGCGCGCTGACCTCTCGTGAACACGGGAGGTCTTTTTGTTGCCGTGACCCGTCCTCGACCAGGGAACCGAGATGACCACCGACCAGCAGTTCCAGGTGTACGACACGACGCTCCGCGACGGCGCGCAGCAGGAGGGGCTGAACCTCTCCGTCGCCGACAAGCTGGCGATCGCCCGGCAGATCGACGGGCTCGGCGTGGGCTACATCGAGGGCGGCTGGCCCGGCGCGAACCCCAAGGACACCGAGTTCTTCCGCCGCGCGCGCACCGAGCTCGAGCTGGGCAACGCCACGCTCGCCGCCTTCGGCGCCACCCGGCGCGCCGGGGTGAAGGCCGCCGACGACCCGCTGGTCGCCGCGCTGCGCGACAGCGGCGCCTCGGTGGTCACCCTGGTCGCGAAGTCGCACGACCGGCACGTCGAGCTCGCGCTGCGCACCACCTTGGAGGAGAACCTCGCGATGGTCCGCGACACCGTCGCGCACCTGCGGGCCGAGGGGCAGCGGGTGTTCCTCGACGCCGAGCACTTCTTCGACGGGTACCGCGCGAACCGCGACTACGCGCTCGAGGTGCTGCGCACGGCGTACGACGCGGGCGCCGAGGTGGTCGCGCTCTGCGACACCAACGGCGGGATGCTGCCCGGGTGGGTCGCCGACGTGGTCCACGACGTCGCGGAGTCGACCGGGATCCGGGTCGGCATCCACTGCCACAACGACACCGGCTGCGCGGTCGCGAACACGCTCGCCGCGGTCGACGCCGGCGCCAGCCACGTGCAGGGCACCCTGAACGGCTACGGCGAGCGCACCGGCAACGCCGACCTGGTCTCGGTGGTCGCGAACCTCGAGCTCAAGCTGGGCCGGACGGTGCTCCCCGAGGGGCTGCTCCGCGACGCCACCCGGATCGCGCACGCGGTCGCCGACGTGACGAACGTGCCGCCGGCGTCGCGCCAGCCGTACGTCGGCGTCTCGGCGTTCGCGCACAAGGCCGGGCTGCACGCGAGCGCGATCAAGGTCGACCCGAACCTCTACCAGCACATGGACCCGGTCGGCGTCGGCAACGACATGCGGCTGCTGGTCTCCGACATGGCCGGCCGGGCCAGCATCGAGCTGAAGGGCGCCGAGCTCGGCTTCGACCTCTCCGACGACAAGGTCCTGGTCACCCGGATCACCCACCGGGTCAAGGAGCTCGAGTCGCGCGGGCACACGTTCGAGGCCGCCGACGCGTCGTTCGAGCTGCTGCTGATGGAGGAGGTCGAGGGCGCCCGTCCGTCGTACTTCGACATCGAGTCGTGGCGGGTGATCACCGACTCCAGGCCCGGGGCGGAGGCGGTGTCGGAGGCGACCATCAAGCTGCTCGCCGGGGGCGCGCGGATCATCACCACGGGCGAGGGGAACGGCCCGGTCAACGCGCTCGACCAGGCGCTGCGCGACGCCATCGGGCAGGCGTACCCGGAGGTCGCGAAGTTCGAGCTGATCGACTACAAGGTGCGGATCCTCGACCAGGGCCACGGCACCGACGCGGTCACCCGGGTGCTGATCGAGACCACCGACGGGCTCAGCTCGTGGGTCACCGTCGGGGTCGGCCACAACGTCATCGAGGCGTCCTGGATGGCGCTCGTCGACGCGGTCAACTACGGCCTGCGCCGGCACGAGGAGAAGCTCTAGGCGTCCTCTGCGACGACGTGCACCGGCACCGCGTCGCCGCCGTTGTTCGCGAAGCCGCCGCGGGTCCACGCCGGCCCGTCCGGCTGCACCTGCCCGGAGGCGTCGGTGGCGCGGGCGCGCAGCACGTGGTCGCCGACCTCGGCGTGCCAGTCGGCCGTGAACGGACGCCACGCGTGCGGACCGGCCGAGGGGCCGAGCCCGGCGTCGTACCAGGTGCTCCCGTCGGTGCTCACCTCGACGCGGACCACCTCGCCGCCGCCGGACCAGGCGCGTCCCTCGAGCCGCACCGGGCCGGGGCGTAGCACCCGCTCGCGGGTCATGAAGTCGGGGAAGCCCGGTGGCCGGATCAGCGCCCGCGGGGCGATGCGGGTGACCGGCACGCCCTCGTCGTCGGGGTGCTGACGGAGCCGGTACGCGCGGTGCTGGAACCCGTCGAACGTGCGGTCCACCACCTCGATCCCGGTCAGCCACTTCACGTGCGCCATGCCGTACCAGCCCGGGACCACCAGCCGGGCCGGGAAGCCGTGCTGTACCGGCAGCGGTGCGCCGTTCATCGTCAGCGCGACGAGGGTGTCGCCGCGCAGCGCCTCGTCGACGGGCAGCGCCCGCTGGTAGTCCTGCTCGACGCCGCGCTCGGTGCCGTGGTCGGCACCGGTGAACACCACGTCGACGGCGTCGTCGCGCAGCCGCACCCGGTCGAGCAGGTCCGTCAGGGGTACGCCGGTCCAGTCGGCGGTGCCCACCGCACCGGTCAGCCACGGCTGGCTCACCGGCCGCGGCTCGAGCAGCGCCCGGCCGTTGCCGGCGCACTCCAGCGTCACCCGCGTTGTGGTCTGCGGCATCGCGGCCAGGTCGTCGAGGGTCAGCTCCACGCTGCTGCCCGTGCCGCCGTCGACCCGCAGCCGCCAGCCGTCCGGGTCGAGCGCCGGGATGTCGTAGTGCACGAGCACGTAGTGCAGCCCGACCGGCGTGACGTCCCACTGCAGCGCCTCCGCCGGCATCGCGTGGTTGCGCGCGGCGAGCGCCAGCTCGTCGTACGAGATCCCCTCGCCGGCCTCCGCCACCCGCGGCGCCGCGCGGTCCTGCCAGGTCCGCGTCGTCGTCATGGCCGTCAACCTACTCCGGGTAGTCCGTGTCAGTTGGCAGGTCTGGAGGCCCGGAAAACCTGCCAACTGACACGGACTACCCGTTCCGGTGAAGCGCTGACGCCGGTCTGCGCCGCCCCTAGTCTGTGCTGCACAACTGTCTCGGAACCGGGGGAAACACCATGAACCGACGCCTGCTCGCGTCCTTGTCGGGCACCCTGCTCGCTGCCGCCGTATTGGGCGCCTCGCCGGCCCAGGCCGACACGTCCTTGAGCACGACCGACCTGCCGCTCGCGCACTTCTCCGACGTGGTCGTCGACCAGGCGCACGGGCACGTGTTCGTGAGCAGCGGGCCGGCCGGCAACACCGTCGTGGTCACCGACCTCGACGGCGTGGTGCAGCGCGAGCTCGGGCCGCTCGGCGGGCCCTCGGGGATGACGCTGAGCGAGGACGGCTCGTCGCTGTACGTCGCGCTCGCCGGCGGCGACGGCATCGAGCAGGTCGACACCGCCGACCTGAGCATGCGGAAGATCGGCACCGGGGCGGGGACGTGCCCGCGCACGGTGGCCACCGTGGGCGAGCGGGTGTGGTTCGGGTACGGCTGTGACGGACAGTTCGGCAACCTCGGCGCCGTGGATCCGCGCACCAGGGTGAGCACCCTCGGCGTCGGCGGCGGCCTCTTCCACGACGCCCCGCTCCTGGTCTCCTCGCCGCGGCGGCCCGGACTCCTGGTCGCCGGGCTGACGGGCCAGTCGCCGTCGCGGATCTACCTGCTGCGGGTCTCGACCTCCGGCGAGCCGACCGCGACCGCCGATCACTCCCGCCAGGTGGGCGGCAACCTGCGGTCGGTGGCGTTCTCGCCGGACGGCCGCGACCTCGTGGTGGCCGACGGCGGGGTCTACCACCACCAGGTGTTCAGCAGCGTCGACCTGTCCAGCACCGGGACCTACCCTTCGAGCAACTACCCGAACGCCGTCGCCGTCCGGTCCGACGGGGTCGTCGCGGCGGGCATCGACGGCACCTACAACCCCGACGTGTACCTCTACGAGCCGGAGCGTCCGGCTGCCACCCGGATCTACGAGCTCACCACGTCGCTGAACCGCACCCTGCTCGCCGACGGCCTCGCCTTCGGCGCCAGCCGGCTGTACGCCGTGACCTCGGACTCGGACGACGTCTTCCGGCTCGAGGTGCTCGACCCGCCGGCACCGACCACGCTGTCCGTGCGGCCGGACCGATCGGTGCACTTCGCCGGGACCGACGCGAGCGTCACCGCGCACCTCGGGAGCGACACCACGAACCGCGACGTGACCGTGTACTCCACCGTCGACGGGGTGCGCCGCGAGCTCGCCACCGGGACCGTGGACGACGCGGGCGACCTCACCGTCCCGGTGCCCGACGTCACCAGCTCCACGACGTTCACCGCCGTGTCGACCGGCGACGTCACCCACGCGTCGCGCGCCGAGTCGGCGACGATGCGAGTGCGCGCCGACCTCGCCACGCGCTTCCTCGGCCGGCACGCCCGGTCCGGCCGCTACCAGCTGTTCCGCGCCGGCGAGCCGGTCGTCACCGAGGCGTCGCTGTCCCCGGTGCAGCCGAACCGCTGCGTGTCGTTCCGCACCCAGCGCTGGGCCCGCGGCGCCTGGCGCCCGCTCACCGTCTCCGCGTGCCGCGCGGTCGGCGCCGACGGCCGCGTCAGCAAGCCCACCACGTCCGCGAGCGCGGCCGGCAGCCTGCTCCGGGTGCGGGCCGAGTTCGCCGGCGACGACCTCAACGCCGCCCGCACCAGCGACTGGCTCTACGCCCGCCACACCCGGTAGTCCGAGTCAGATGGCAGGTCGGGGACCCCCGGGAACCTGCCAAATGAC
>JABFXA010000401.1 GCA_013361955.1 Nocardioidaceae bacterium | reverse complement strand
CTCGTCGTCGCTCTGCTGAGCGGGACCGCGACGGTCCTCGGCCCGGTCCGGCCCGCGCCGACGCCGGCGTACGTCGTGCTGCCGGCGCGGTCCGCCGCCTGGGCCGGCTCCGGGGTCCCCCGGCGCGGACCGCCCTCGCGCGTGCTCGCCTGACCATCCGACCGTCGTGCTCGCAGGGGGCACGCGGCCCTCGTGTCGGCGAGCGTCCCGCGGCGTCCCGTCGCGACCTGGCCCCTGCGCCGACCCCAGTGACCGCTCGACCGAATCGAGACCAGCCATGTTCCAGAGCCACCTCCGCCGTACCGCCACCCGCGTCGGCCTCGCGACCGGCGTCGCCGTCGTCACCGCCGTCACGCTGCCCGGCGTCGCGCAGGCCCACGTCAGCGTCCAGCCGAGCACCACCGAGGGCGGCGGGTTCTCCGTCATCGCGTTCCGGGTGCCCAACGAGCGCGAGGACGCCAGCACCACCCGGGTCCAGGTGACGTTGCCCAAGGACCAGCCGATCGGCGAGGTGCAGACCACGCCGATCCCCGGCTGGAAGGTCGCCACCGCCACGCGCAACCTCGACCAGCCCGTCGAGGTCGAGGGTGAGCAGCTGACCAAGGTCGTCTCCCGGGTCACCTGGACCGCGACGGCCGGAGGCGTGCAGCCG
The DNA here is from genome assembly GCA_013361955.1 of Nocardioidaceae bacterium. Lineage (GTDB taxonomy): Bacteria > Actinomycetota > Actinomycetes > Propionibacteriales > Nocardioidaceae > Nocardioides_B. The sequence goes on along the minus strand of JABFXA010000401.1, from coordinate 6,981 downwards.
GAGCAGTTCCAGGACTTCCAGCTCAGCCTCGGCCAGCTGCCCGACCGGGGCAGCCTGGCGTTCAACACCGTGCAGACCTACTCCGACGGCGAGAACGTCAGCTGGAACCAGGTCTCGGCCGACCCGTCCGTCGAGGCCGAGCACCCGGCCCCCACGCTGACGCTCACCCCGGCCGAGGCCGGCGCGGGCGACCAGGCCACCGGGTCCGGGGCCGCCGAGACCCCGGCCGCCTCCGACCAGGCGGCCGACGTGACGGCCCCCGCCGACGAGGGCTCGGACTCCACGCTCCCGCTGCTGCTGTCCGGCGCCGCGCTCGTGCTGTCGGTCGTCGCCCTGGTGCTGGCCTGGCGGCGCGGCCGGGTGGGCGCCGCCCCGGCGGCTCCGGCCGAGCGCAGCCGGCACGACGTGCACGCCTGACCCGGACCGTCGTCCTCGGGAGCCGACCATGACCCGTCTCGTCGTCCTCGTCCGCCGAAGCCTCGTCGGCGCGGCGCTGGCTGCCGTGATCGCGCTGCTGGGTGCGGCGCCGGCGTCCGCGCACGCGGAGCTGGAGTCCACCTCGCCCGCCAACGGGGCCCGGCTGGAGCAGGCGCCGTCCGAGATCCGGCTGCGGTTCACCGAGTCGGTGAACCTGGTCCGCGACGGCATCCGCCTGGTCGACGACGTGGGCGCGACCGTGCCCACGCCCGACCCGACCGCCGACGGCCGCACGGTCGTGTGGCGGATGCCGACGAACCTCCCCGACGGCCCGTACGCCGTGACCTGGCGGGTGATCTCCTCCGACGGGCACCCGGTGGGCGGGGCGTTCAGCTTCGGCGTCGGGGCGGCGGCGGGCGCCGTACCGTCGTCGGCCGCGGTCAGCACGCCCACCTCGGCCACCGCGCCGTGGCCGGTCGTCGCGGTGCGGCTGGTCGGCTACCTGGCGTTCGCCCTGCTGGCGGGGGTGGTCGCGTTCGTGCTCTGGTGCTCGCCGGGCAGCGGGTCCGACCCGTCCCTGCAGCGGCTCACCCGGATCGGTCTGCTGGGCGGTCTCGCCGCCGCCTTCGCCGGCCTGCTCGTCCAGGGCCCGTACGCCGAGGGCGTGTCGATGTCCCGGCTGCTCGACATCACCCTGCTCCGGGACACCCTGACCACGCCGTTCGGCACCGCGATGATGTGGCGCTTCGTCCTGTACGTCGGCCTGGCGGTGCTGGCCTGGAAGCTGCCCCTGGTGCAGGACCGACCGGCCCGGTGGCTGGTCCCCGGGGGCGTCGTCGCGCTGGCGGTGGCGATCGCCGCGGCCGGGCACGGGGCGGCCTCCGGTCGGCTCGTCGACCTCGGCGTCGACGCCACCCACGCACTGACCGCGGGGATCTGGGTCGGCGGCCTGGTGGCCCTGGTGACGCTCGGCCGGTCGGTCGAGCAGCGGGCCGTGCACCAGTTCTCGATGCTCGCGATGACCTCGGTGCTGGTGCTGGTCGCGACCGGCACCGTGAACGCGCTGCGCGAGGTCGACGCGCTCGCCCAGCTGTGGGAGACCCGCTACGGGGTGTTCCTGCTGGTGAAGCTGGGGCTGGTGGCGACCGCGCTCGGCGGCGCCTGGTTCTCGCGGCGCCGGGTGCAGGAGCACCGGGTACCGGCGCGGTCGGTGCGCTTCGAGGCGGGCGTGCTCGGCGCGGTGCTCGCGGTCACCGCGGTGCTCAGCATGACCACGCCGCCGCCGAAGACCGACCCCGCGGCGCTGGCGCCGGTGAACCGGCCGGCCAACGCCGCCGTGCAGATGACGCTCGGTGACCAGGGCAGCGCGGGCCTGGCGGTGCTCCCGGCGAACACGAAGGGCAGCTCGCTGCACGTGCTGCTGTCCGGACCCGACGGCCGTCCGCTGACGGCGAGCCGGGTGTCCCTGCGGGTGAGCAACCCGCGGCGCGGGCTCGAGCCGGCGACCGTCCCGCTGTCCCTGCGCAACGGGGTGTGGACCGGCGACTTCCGGTTCCTGGTGCCGGGTGTGTGGAAGGCGGTCCTCACCGTGCAGGTGCCGGGGGAGTCGGCGGTGGTCACCGGCGGCGACGTGGTCATCTTCCGCTGACACGGCCGGGTCCGCCGGGTCGGCCGGGACCTCCGGGACCTCCGGGACGGGTGTGACGCAGGTGGTGGACGCGCCCGGATCTTCCCAGGGTGTTCATCTGCGACGCGCGGCGCGCCTCCACCGAAACCGGCCGGAACGGGGACAAGGGTGAAGCCAACTGCCAGCGCTCCAACGGGTGTAAGCGGCAGCGGTCGCTTCGCCTGCCGGGGCTTTTTCTCGGAAGGTGTGTGTCCCATGTCCATCGCCGAGTTCGTGACCGCTGCCGGCCCCGACATCAACTCCGACGGGATCGTCGCCTGGGGCGTCAAGAACATCATCCCGATCGTGCTGCTCGTGATCGGCATCGCGATCATCACCGGTGCCCGCAAGGGCCAGATGAGCCAGAACGCCCTCACCATCACCAACGTGCTCCTCGGCTGCGTCGTGATCGCCGGCGCCGGGTTGTTCTTCGGGTTCGCGGACAACATCGCGAACTTCGTGTTCGCCAAGAGCTGAGAGGTGCGGCTTCGTCCCGACGACGAGGTCTACAGAGTCGACGCCGTCTGGCTCGGACCTCGTGGTCTGACCCTGCCCTGGTCCGCGCGCTACTCGGCGTACGGCATCTGGCTGGTGCTGTTCGTCGGGGTGCTGGTCGTGGAGGCCGTGCTGCCGATGGGCGTGAGCGTGCCGCCCGTGTGGGAGCTGGTGCTGACCATCCTGGCGACGTACGCCCTGACCGGTGTCGTCGACCACGACCGGCCCCTGGTCAGCGTGCTGCACCTCCTGGTGGCCGAGGCCACGGCACCCCGCGCGCCCAAGTCCAGCCGCCCGACCCGGACCAGCACGACCCGAGTGCGAGTGAGGAACATCCATGAGGAACCGCAGCACAAAGCGTGAGCCCGTCGTGCGAGCCCGGCTCGCGCTGCGCAACATCGAGAGCAACCTGTGCTTCACCGACCACGAGGCCTGGGCCTGGTTCGTGCTGCCCACCCAGCCCTGGGCGTTCCGCTCCGACACCTTGCGCGAGCAGCTGCTGTTCGGCGCCGGCGACGCGCTCGCCTGGCTGGCCGGGCACCGGGTGCACCTGCGGGTGACCAGCCGGCCGTACCCGGCCGCCGACTGGGCCCGCGAGCTCGACCGCCACACCCCCTCGCCGCTACGCACCCGGGCCGGCGGCTCGTGGGGCGACCACCTGGTCGCCATGCAGAACCACCTGCGCAACCAGACGATGGCGGAGAAGAAGGTGTTCCTCGGCGTGCGGATCTCGTTCCGGCCGCCGAGCCACCGGATGATCGCGAAGGTCTGGCGGCACCCGGGCAACATCGAGCACGCCCGGCTGCTCTCCCAGGTCGAGCGGGTCACCGAGGCGGTCGCGCTGCCCGGCATGGAGGGCCGCCCTGCGTCGGCGGCGGAGATGGAGTGGCTGCTGCGCCGCTCCGTCGGCCTCGGGCTTCCCGCCCCCGCGCGGCTGTCCCCGGTGGAGGCCAGCGACGAGTGGGCCGACGACGACCTGCACAGCTTCACCGACGACGTCGACTACGTCGCGCAGCCCTTCGGACGCACGGTCCGGGTGATCGGCCGTGGTGCCACCACGTCGGTCGAGCGCAGCGTCGCGGTGCTGTCGGTCGGCCGGCTCGAGGAGATCGAGGCACCCGACCCCGGCAACGACCCGTGGCTGGCGCACAGCGACCGGCTGCCGTTCCCGGTCGAGTGGTCCGCCCAGCTCGACGTGCTCTCCGGGGTCGACGCGCGGAAGGCGATCCAGCGCAAGCTGCTGGTGGTCCGCGACATGCAGCGGCACTACCGCGAGCACGACCTCGACGAGCCGCTCGCGCTGGACCGCCAGGCCAGCCAGGCCCGCCAGGTCGAGGACCAGATGAGCCGCGGCGTCGAGGTGGCGGCGGCCCGCGTGCACGGCTGGTTCCGGCTGGCCGTCGCCGCGCCGTCGGAGGAGGAGTGCCTCGAGCGGGTCCGCAAGCTGACCGCGTCGTTCCGCGGCCGCCGGGTCAGCATCGAGCACCCGCGCGGGCAGTACGGCCTGCTGCGCGAGTTCATCCCCGGCGAGCCGGTCTCCACCTCGGCGTACCGCCGCCGGCTGCCGGTGCTCTACGTCTCCGCCGGCGTCCCGACCGCGTCCAGCCAGGTCGGCGACCGGCGCGGCCCGTACGTCGGCTACACGGCCGGCTCGTCGCGGCGCGCGGTCATGTTCGACACGCACTACGCCACCGAGGTCAAGGAGACCTCCGGGCTGGTCCCGGTCGTCGGCGGGCTCGGCGCGGGCAAGAGCGTGCTGCTCGGCCAGATCACCTACGAGGCGGTCCGCCGCGGCATCCCCAGCGTGGTGCTCGACCCGTCCGGCCCGCTGGCCCGGCTGACCCAGCTCCCCGAGCTGCAGGGGTACGGCGAGCACATCGACCTGACCACGGCCGCCAGCGGCACGCTCAACCCGTTCGCGGTGGTGGCCCGGCCGCACCGCGACTCCTTCGGCAGCGACGAGGCGTTCGAGGAGGCGCTGGTGCTCGCGGCACAGGACCGCAAGCTGCTGGCGATGGACGTGGTGAAGATGCTGCTGCCGCCGTCGGTCGACAAGATCCCCGAGACGTCGCTGGTGATCTCCGACGCCGTGCGCGAGACCCGGGGCGAGCCGAGCGCCTCGCTGTGGGACGTGGTGGAGAACCTCGAGCGGCTCACCCACCCGCACGGCCGGGTGGTCGCCAACTACCTGCGCGACATGGCCGAGCTCCCGCTGGCGCGGCTGCTGTTCCCCAGCGTCGACCGTGGCCAGGACCGCATGGACGCGATGCTCACCGTGCTCACCATGCCGGGCCTTGTTTTGCCGCCGCAGTCGGTGCCGCGCGACCACTGGTCGACCTCCGAGCAGCTCGCGGTGCCGCTGCTGCACCTCGCGTCCTGGTACGCCACCCGCGCCGTCTACGGCCGCAGCATGTCGAGCCGCAAGCTGGTCGCCCTCGACGAGACGCACTTCCTCGGCGAGTGGTCCGCCGGCCGGGCGCTGTTCACGCGGCTCGGCCGCGACTCCCGCAAGTGGAACACCTGCGTGCTCGCCGCCTCGCAGAACCCGTCCGACGTGCTCGGCATGGACGTCGCGAACTTCATGTCCGCCGCGTTCGTCGGCCGGATCGAGGACGAGGACGCCGCGCGCGACGGCCTGCGGATGCTGCGGGTGCCGACCGGGGTCGGCTACGAACGAGCGCTCGCCAGTCTGTCCGCCGGTCGCGGCACGACCGGCTTCCGGGAGTTCGTGATGCGCGACGTCGACGGCCACGTCGACAAGATCCGCGTCGACCTGACCGCCAACCCGGGCCTGCTCGGCGTCCTGAACACCACCGCGAGCCCGACGGACGAGCCGGCGTCGGGCGAGGAGCAGGTGGCATGACGCGGCGCCGTGCCCTGGTGCACGTGCTGCTCCTCGTCGCGCTGCTGCTCCTGACCGCACCGGCCCCGGCGTCCGCGCAGGTGCGGGCGTTCCCGGGTGTCGACTGCACCGAGTCGCCGACGCCGGACATGCCGGGGGAGGGGCTGGCGGCGTTCTTCCAGCGCGCGCCCGACCCGATCCCGAAGCAGGAGGACCCGTTCGCGCCGGACGCGTCGACGACGATCTACCAGCAGTACGGCTACGCCGGGCTGCGCTGGCACACCTACGACCTGGGCTGCGGCCCGGACGCCGCGCGCAACCCCGACGCGGTGATCGGCACGGCCCTCAGCAACTGGATCAACAACGTGCCGATCTCGATGGCGGCACTCACCTCGTCGGTCACCGACGTGGCGTTCAACCCGACATTCCTGAACATCTTCGACCCTGCGATCACCCAGGTCTCTCGCGCGCTGCACCGCAGCCTGTTCGCGACCTGGGTGCCCGCGGTGATCGCGCTGCTCGGCATCGCGATCCTGCTCCGGGCCCGGCGCAGCGCGCTGGCCACCACGGCCGCGGCGATCGGCTGGGCGCTGATGGTGGTGCTGGTGACGACCGCGATCTTCCGGTGGCCGCTGCAGGCCGGACACGTCGCCGACGGGACCGTCACGCACACGCTCGGCAGCGTGGTCAACGGCATCGACGGCTCGTCGCGGCACGTCGACCCGGCGGTCGCGGTGGGCTCCAACGTGCAGGAGTCGATCTTCTACCGGGCGTGGGTGGCCGGCACGCTCGGCTCCACCGACAGCGAGACCGCCAAGAAGTACGGCCCGCGGCTGTTCAAGGCGCAGGCGCTCACCTGGCACGAGTCGTACGTCGTGCAGCACGACCCCGAGCGCGGCAAGGAGATCATCGAGGCCAAGAAGGACGACTGGAAGACCGCCGCCTCCGAGATCAAGGACAACGACCCGGCGGCGTACGAGCACCTGACCGGGAAGCGCTCCGACACCCGGGTCGGCTACGCCCTGCTCTCGACGGTGGCGGCGCTGCTGGCGCTGCCGTTCCTGCTGGTGTCGGCGCTGCTGCTGCTCGGGTCGTTCCTGGTGGTCCGGCTCGCGGTCATGCTGTTCCCGGCGTTCGCCACGATCGGGGTGTTCCCGTCCGCACGCGGCATCGTGATCAGCATCGGCCGCACGGTGGGAGCGGCGCTGGTGAACGCGATCATGTTCGGCGTCGGCGCCGCGGTCACGATCCGGGTGATCGGGCTGCTGCTCGATCCGCACTCCGGCCTGCCCGGCTGGCTGGCGCTGGTGCTGATGCCGCTGTTCAGCTTCGTGATGTGGGTCGGGCTGAAGCCGTTCCGGCGGCTCACCACGATGGTCTCGCCGCGCACCGACCCGTTCGGCGAGGCGGCCGGCGCGTTCGGCGGGGCCGCCCGCACGTCCGGCCGGCTGCTGAAGAAGGCGGCGGTCACCGGGGCCGGGGTGTACGCCGGCAACGTGGCCGCCGGTGCGGCGGTCGCCGCCGCGGACGACGACCACGCGGAGGCCGCGGTGCCGGACCG
>JABFXA010000005.1 GCA_013361955.1 Nocardioidaceae bacterium | reverse complement strand
CGCGCTGGCCACCCGCTGCCGCACCATCGTCGACCTGGCCCTGGAGGACGACGGCGGCGCGGTCACGGCCGCCGAGGCCGACGCCCGCCGCGACGCCCTCGCCCCGCTGGACGCCGCCGCCCGCCGAGCCCTGGTCGCGACGTGCTCGCCCGCTCTATGGAACCCCGCTGGTTGAGGATCGCTCCTCACCCAGCGGATGCCGGCTCGCTCCAGACGCCGAGGCGGTTGCCGTGCGGGTCGGTGAAGTGGAAGCGCCGGCCGCCGGGGAAGTCGAACGGCGGGTCGACGACCTTCCCGCCGGCGGCCTCCACGGCGGACACGGAGGCGTCGAGGTCGTCGGAGTACAGCAGCACCAGCGAGCCTTCGGAGCCCGACGCCGACGGTGGGGACGTGCCGTCGAGCCCGCCGACCTCGCCGTCGCCCGCGGGACTGCGGATGCCGGCGTACTCCGGTCCGTAGTCGTTGAACTGCCAGCCGAACGCCGACCCGTAGAACTGCTTCGCCGCGACGAGGTCGGCGGCCGGGAGCTCGATGTAGTCGATCGCGTGGTGGGTGTGTGCCATCCCGCCACCGTACGAACACCCGCCGACAACCACGCCCGTACGGCGATAGCCTCGGCGGCGTCATGGAGACCGACCCCGAGGCCCTGCCGAAGACCCTGCTGATCACGCTGACCGGCACGGACCGTCCCGGCGTCACCTCCACCGTCTTCGGCACCGTCGCCGCGTTCGGCGTCGAGGTGCTCGACATCGAGCAGATCGTGCTGCGCGGCCGGCTGGTGCTGGGGGTGCTGGTCACCGCCCCGCGGGACTGGAAGGCGCTGCGCGACGCGGTGCAGCGGGTGGCTGCCGACCTCGACATGCAGGTCGAGGTGGACCGCGGCACCGGCGACAACCGCCGCCGGCCGGAGGGCCGCAGCCACGTCACGGTGCTCGGCACCCCGCTGCGACCGGCCGCGATGGCCGCGATCGCCGGCCGGATCGCCGACACCGGCGCGAACATCGACCGGATCGAGCGGATGGCCCGCTACCCGGTCACCGCGATCGAGCTGCACGTCTCGGGCGCCGACCCCGACCGACTGCGGCGGATGCTCTCCGAGGAGGCGGCCCGGCAGTCCGTCGACGTGGCCGTGCAGCCGGCGTCGCTGCTGCGGCACGGGATGCGGCTGGTGGTGATGGACGTCGACTCGACCCTGGTGCAGGGCGAGGTGATCGAGATGCTCGCCGAGCAGGCCGGCTGCCTCGACCGGGTCCGGGAGGTCACCGAGGCGGCGATGCGCGGCGAGCTCGACTTCGAGGAGTCGCTGCGGGAGCGGGTGGCGCTGCTCGAGGGGCTGGAGGCCGCCGCCCTGGACCGGGTGCACGACGCGCTCACCCTCGCACCGGGGGCCCGCACGCTGGTGCGCACGCTGAAGCGGCTCGGCTACCGGTTCGCGATCGTGTCGGGCGGGTTCGCCCAGGTGACCGATCGGATCGCCGCCGACCTGGGCATCGACTTCGCGGCCGCCAACGAGCTCGAGGTCGCCGACGGCCGGCTCACCGGGCGGATCGTCGGTCCGGTGGTCGACCGGGCGGGCAAGGCGGAGGCGCTGCGCCGGTTCGCCCGGCAGGCCGGCGTCTCCGAGGCGGCCACGGTCGCGGTCGGCGACGGCGCCAACGACCTGGACATGCTGACGGCGGCCGGGCTCGGCATCGCGTTCAACGCCAAGCCGGTGGTGCAGCGGGCCGCGGACACCGCGGTGAACGTGCCGTACCTCGACGCGATCGTCTACCTGCTCGGCATCAGCCGCGAGGAGGTCGAGGCCGCCGACGCGCTCGAAGGCCTGGTGACGCCCGCTCCGCCGCTGCCGCGCTGACCGCCTCAGGCCACGAAGAACTCCACGACCCGGCCGGTCTCCGGCCCGAGGTCCGCCCACTTCACTCCGACCTCGAGCACCGCGACGGCGCCGGGCGGGAAGCCCTGCAGCATCCCGGACACCGCCGACGGGTCGCCGTCGCCGTCGTCGAGGAGGTGGCACAGGTACGCCGCCGTCGGGTTGTGCCCCAGGAACATCACCGTGTCGGCGTCCTCCGGCACCGTGCGCAGCGCCTCCAGCGCCACGTCCGGGCTGCCGGTGACCAGGGCGTCGTCGTAGCGAGGCTCGCAGTCGATCCCGGCCGTCTCGGCAAGGGCGCCCCACGTCTCGCGGGTGCGGACCGCCGACGAGACCACCGCGACGTCGGGCAGCAGGCCGAGCTCCCGCAGCCGGCTTCCGGTGTCGCGGGCCGCGGCCGTGCCGCGGTCGGTGAGGCGCCGTAGATGGTCCGTGGAGGCGAACGGCTCCGCTTTCGCGTGCCGCATCACGATCAGGCGCCGACGATCTGTCACAGACCCCACCTTTTCACCCCGTAGGCTGCGGCGCATGTCTAACGGGCCACATGACAGCTCCGAGCCGGCGCCCACCGAGGCGCAGGTCGGCCCGCTGGTCGCGATCGGGGGTGCCGAGGACAAGCTCGGCCGCCGCACCGTGCTGAAGACCTTCGTCGCCCTCGCCGGCGGCCCCGAGGCCCGGATCGCGGTGATCCCCACTGCGTCGTCGCTGGGGCCCGAGATCGTCGAGGTGTACGACGCGCTCTTCCGCAAGCTCGGGGCCCGCGACGTCGTCGCCGCCCGGCCGGAGACCCGCGAGGACGCCGAGGACCCGGCGACGGTGGCCCTGCTCGACGGGGTCACCGGCATCTTCATGACCGGCGGCAACCAGCTCAAGCTCTCGGCGATCGTCAACGGCACCGCCTTCGGCCAGGCGATCCGCGACGCGCACGAGCGCGGCGTGGTGGTCGCGGGCACCAGTGCCGGCGCCAGCATCCAGTCGTCGCACATGGTCGCCTTCGGCACCGGCGGCAGCACGCCGAAGCAGCGGATGACCCAGCTCGCGGCCGGGCTCGGGCTGATCCGCGACGTGGTCATCGACCAGCACTTCGGGCAGCGCAACCGCTACGGTCGGCTGCTGATGCTGGTCGCGCAGAGCCCGGGGCTGCTCGGCATCGGCATCGACGAGGACACCGGTGCCGTGGTCACCCACGAGGACGGCTCCGACGTGCTCCGGGTGGTCGGCCGCGGCGTGGTGACCATCTTCGACGGCCGCAACATCGTGTCCAACGCGCACGAGGCGCGGCGTACCGCCCCGCTGCTCGCTTCCGGCGTGGTGCTGCACGTGCTGCCCGCCGGCAGCGCCTTCGACCTGACCACCCGGCAGCTGCTCCGGGAGGCGCCGGCGGTCGACCCGGAGGCGGCGGAGGAGCTCGCGGTTGCGGGACGCGACCTGAAGCGGTTGGCTCGGGACATCGCCGCCGACGACGTGTCGCCGAGCCAGCTCCGGCGTCGCCGCCGGCGCCGGTCGGACACGAACGACGAGCAGAACGACGACCTAGGAGAGAGTGGATGAACCAGCCTTCGCCGGACCTCGCGATCGTGGAGACCCGGGTCTACCGGGGCGCGAACGTCTGGTCCTACGACAAGGCCATCCACCTGGTCGTCGACCTCGGCTCGCTGGAGGACTTCCCCACCGACAAGCTGCCCGGGTTCACCGAGCACCTGCTGCAGATGCTCCCCGGGCTGCGCGAGCACTCCTGCTCGCGCGGGCGCCGCGGCGGGTTCGTGGAGCGGCTCAACGAGGGCACCTGGCTCGGCCACGTCGCCGAGCACTGCGCGCTCGCCCTCCAGCAGGTCGTCGGCCACGACATCCGGCGCGGCAAGACCCGCCAGGTCAAGGGCCAGCGCGGTCGCTACAACATCATCTACGGGTACGTCGACGAGCAGGTCGGTCTCGCGGCCGCGCGGCTCGCCGTCCGCCTGGTCAACCACCTGGTCCAGCCCGACCCGGAGTTCGACTGGGACCAGGAGCTGGAGACGTTCATCCTGCGGGCCGAGCGCACCGCGTTCGGGCCGTCCACGCAGGCGATCCTCGACGAGGCGGTGTCCCGCGACATCCCGTGGATCCGGCTCAACCGGTACTCCCTGGTGCAGCTCGGCCAGGGCGTGCACCAGAAGCGGATCCGGGCCACCATGACCTCCGCGACCAGCGCGATCGCGGTCGACGTCGCCTCCGACAAGGACCTCACCACCCGGCTGCTCGGCGCCGCCGGCCTACCGGTGCCCAAGCAGGAGTCGGTGCGCACCGTCGAGCAGGCGGTCGCGGTCGCCGAGCGGATCGGCTACCCGGTGGTGGCCAAGCCGCTCGACGGCAACCACGGCCGCGGCGTCTGCCTCGACCTGCAGGACGCCGACGAGGTGCGGGCGGCGTTCCCGGTCGCCAAGGAGCAGTCCCGGCGCGGCTGGGTGGTCGTGGAGTCCTACATCACCGGCCGCGACTACCGCTGCCTGATCATCGACGGCCGGCTCGCCGCGGTCGCCGAGCGGGTGCCCGCGCACGTGATCGGCGACGGCCAGAGCACCGTCGAGGAGCTGGTCGACCTCACCAACGCCGACCCGCGGCGCGGCGTCGGTCACGAGAAGGTGCTCACCCGGATCAAGGTCGACGACGCCGCGCTGCAGCTGCTCGCCGACCAGGGCTACAAGCTCGGCGACGTACCCCCGTCCGGCGAGATGGTGAAGCTGACGCTCACCGGCAACATGTCCACGGGCGGCATCTCCATCGACCGCACCTTCGAGGCGCACCCGGAGAACGTCGAGATCGCCGAGGAGGCCGCGCGGATGGTCGGCCTCGACATCGCCGGTATCGACTTCATCTGCCCCGACATCACCGAGCCGGTGCGCGAGACCGGCGGCGCGATCTGCGAGGTCAACGCCGCGCCCGGCTTCCGGATGCACACGCACCCGACGATCGGCGACCCGCAGTTCATCGCCAAGCCGGTGGTCGACATGCTGTTCCCGCCCGGCGCGCCGAGCCGGATCCCGATCGTCGCGGTGACCGGCACCAACGGCAAGACGACGACGTCGCGGATGATCTCCCACGTCTTCAAGGGCATGGGCCGCAAGGTCGGGATGACCTCCACCGACGGCGTGGTCATCGACGAGCGGCTGGTGATCCGCGCCGACGCCTCCGGCCCGAAGTCGGCCCGGATGGTGCTGCAGAACCCCCGTGTCGACTTCGCGGTGTTCGAGGTGGCCCGGGGCGGCATCCTGCGCGAGGGCCTCGGCTACGAGCGCAACGACGTCGCCGTGGTGCTCAACGTGCAGCCCGACCATCTCGGGCTGCGCGGCATCGACACCGTCGAGCAGCTCGCCGACGTGAAGGCGGTGCTCGTCGAGGCGGTCCCGCGCGACGGGCACGCGGTGCTCAACGCCGACGACCCGCTGGTCCGCGAGATGCGCCGCCGCTGCTCCGGCCAGGTGGTGTGGTTCTCCACCGCCGAGCCGGGCTCCGAGGTCCGCGACATGATCGACCAGCACTGCCGCCGCGGCGGCAAGGCGCTGGTGCTCGAGCCCAGCGAGCGCGGCGAGATGATCGTGGTCAAGCACGGCCGCCGCGAGATGCAGCTGGCCTGGACGCACCTGCTGCCGTCCACGTTCGGCGGCCGCGCCCGGATGAACGTGCAGAACGCCCTCGCCGCGGCCGCCGCCGCGTTCGCCGCGGGCGCGCCGCTGCACGACATCCGGCAGGGGCTGCGATCGTTCTCGACGAACTACTACCTCTCCCCCGGCCGCCTCAACGAGGTCGAGGTGCAGGGCCGGCACGTGATCGTCGACTACTGCCACAATGCCCCGGGCATGCGGATGCTCGGCGACTTCGTCGACAAGACCGCCGACAACCTGGCCGCCACGAGCGAGCTGGGCCGGGTGTCCCGGATCGGCGTGGTGGCCACCGCGGGCGACCGGCGCGACGACGACATGCGCGAGCTCGGCGCGGTGGCGGCGCAGCACTTCGACGTGGTGGTGGTCCGCGAGGACGTCGCGCTGCGCGGCCGCCAGCGCGGCGAGACGGCCGACCTGGTCGCCGAGGGCGTCCGTGCGGCGATGACCGAGGGCGCGCGCTGCCGGCAGCTCGAGGTGGTGCTCGACGAGATCGACGCCGTACGCCACGCGATGGCGCGGTCCAACCCGGGCGACCTGGTGGTGGTGTGCGTCGACAAGCACCCGACCGTGATGTCCGAGCTGGAGAACTGGTCCAACCAGGCCCAGGCCGGCTCCGGCACCCCCGACGGCCCGGTCGGCGACCCGGACTTCACCCCGGCCCCGGTGACCGAGACCGCCTGACCCGCGTGCAGGCGACCGCGCGGGAGCGAGCCGGACGGGCGCTCGCCCGGCTGGGCGCCGCCCTGGTGGTGCTGTTCACGGTGCTGCCGCTGTGGGTGATGGTCGTGCTCAGCCTCGACCCGGTCGCGGGCGGCGCCGACGGGGTCGGGCTGTGGCCGAGTCGGCTGTCGCTGCGCAACTACGACCTGCTCGCGTCGCCGGTCTTCGGCTTCTACCCCACGCTCGAGCGCAGCGTGCTGCTCTCGGTGGGCACCACGCTGGTCAGCCTGCTCGTCGCGGTGCCCGCGGGGTACGCGCTGGCCCGGCTGCCGGTGCGCGGCCGGGCCCGGATCCTCGCGCTGCTGATCGGGCTGGCGTTCTTCCCCGGCATCGTGCTGGAGGTGCCGCTGAGCGTGCTGTTCTCCGACGTCGGCCTGCTCGACCGACTGGTCGGCATCGGGCTCGCCCAGCTCAGCTTCACGGTGCCGCTGGCGGTGTGGTTCCTCGCCTACGGCTTCCGGTCCGTGCCGGTCGAGGTGGAGGAGGCCGCGCAGGTCGACGGCGCCTCCACCACCCAGCGGATCGTGCGGGTGGTGCTGCCGATGGCGCGGCCCGCGGTGGTCGGCACCACGATCCTGGTGTTCGTCGCGTCCTGGAACGACTTCGTGTTCAGCGCGAACCTGAACCGCACCAAGCGCAGCGAGACCCTGCCGACGCTGCTCGCCAAGCTGCCCGACGTCGGCTTCCTGGGCGGGCGGATGGCCGCCTCGGTGCTGATGTGCATCCCGGTGGCGGTCCTGGTCGGGGTGCTGCTGCGCTGGCTGTCCCGGCGCGCCGAGGCCTAGCCGGCGCGGGCCGCGCGCACCTTGGCCTGCAGCACCTCGGGGGTGTCGACCGTGAAGCCCTGGTCGGCGAGCCAGTCGTAGACGCCCGGCCGGTCCTCGTGGCACATCAGCCCGACCACGTCGCCGGGCAGCGCCTGCTTCACGAGCGCCTGCAGTCCCTCCACCTCGGTCGGGTACGACGGCAGGTCGTCGACCCCCACCCGGGCGGCACCGGCGCGGAAGAGCACGTCGAGCTCGTCCTTGGACCGGCCGCGCAGGTAGCGGTCCTTGTGCGCGATCACCGCGACGTCGGCGTCGCGGGCACCCATCTCGCCGAGGCTGTCGACGACCTCGTCCTGCCGGTCACCGACGGCGCCGAGGCCGAGCAGCAGGCGCGCGCCGGGTCGCCGTACGCCGTTCATGATCTCCAGCAGCGCCTCGAGCCCCGCCTCGTTGTGGGCGAGGTCGACGACCACGCTGACGTCGTCGTGGGTGAAGAAGTTCATCCGGCCGGGGTTGTGCGCCGGGTCGGGCGCGAAGGTGCGCAGCCCCTCGACCACGGCGGCGCGGGGCAGCCCGACGGCGAGCGCCGCCGAGGCCGCACCCAGGGCGTTCTCGACGTTGAAGCGGGACAGCCCGGCCAGCGTCATCGGCACGTCGACCACTTCGACCACCGGGTCGGGGTCGGCGTCGGGCACCAGCACCGACAGCCAGCCGTCGATCACGGTGGTGGCCCGGCCGCCCTCCGACAGCGTCTCCCGGACCGCCGGCGAGTCCGGGTCGCGGGAGAACACCCAGGGCTTGGCCCGGATCACGGTGCGGGTCGCGTAGACGCGCGGGTCGTCGCCGTTCAGCACCGCCCAGCCGGACGGCTTGGTGATCCGCGAGACCACGGACTTCACCTCGGCCAGCTGGTCGAGGGTGTCGATGCCGTGCAGCCCCAGGTGGTCGGCGGACACGTTGGTGAACACCGACACGTCGTTGTAGGCCAGCCCGATCCCCTTCAGCAGGATCCCGCCGCGGGCGGTCTCGGTGACCGCGAGCTGCACCTCCTTGTGCGCGAGCACCCGGCCGGCCCCCGAGGGACCGGAGTAGTCGCCGGGCTCGACCAGCACCCCGTCGACGTAGATGCCGTCGGTGCTGGACCAGCCGACGTGCATCCCGGCGGTGCGGCCGATGTGCGCGACCATCCGCGACGTGGTGGTCTTCCCGTTGGTGCCGGTGACCGCGACGATCGGCACCTTCGGCCGCAGCGTGGTCGGCGCGGGCCCGGCCTCCACCTCGCGGACCGTCTCCGCGGCCCGCGACACCAGCCCGTCGAGGTCGGGGTCGGGAAGCGCGTCGAGCACCGACGCGACCGCGCGGCCGAGTGCCTGCGCACGGGTGCGGTTGCGCCAGGGGTAGGCAACCACCACCTGATGCACGTCGTGGGTGGGCCGCACCCGCACCGCCAGCCGGGTGGTGCCGGCCTCGCCGGCGACCTGCCGCACCAGCCGCGCCACCGCCCGGGCCGCGAACCGCTGCCGGAAGCCGCTGCCCGGCTTGCCCGGACGGGCGCGACGCAGCCCGATCCGGCTCGCGAACCGGAGGGCCCGCTCCTCCGGAGCCTCGATCAGCCCGGTGAGGTCGAGCGTCAGCTTGATCGCCGCCCGCGGGAAGTAGAGGTTCGGTCCCTCGAGGACGCGGAGCTCGACGAGTGAGGTCACCCGCCGGACGTTATCGTCACGCACCCATCGCGTGGTAGCCGCCGTCGACGTGCACGATCTCGCCGGTGGTCTTCGGGAAGAAGTCGCTGAGCAGCCCCACCACGGTGCGCGCGGTCGGCTCCAGGTCGTTCAGGTCCCAGCCCAGCGGCGCGCGCTTGGTCCACTCGTCCTCGAACCGGTCGAAGCCCGGGATCGCCTTCGCAGCAAGGGTCTTCAGCGCCCCCGCACTGACCAGGTTGCAGCGGATCCCCTGCGCCCCGAGCTCGCGGGCCAGGTAGCGGTTGCACGACTCCAGGGCACCCTTGGCGAACCCCATCCAGTCGTAGCCCGGCCACGCCACGCTCGCGTCGAACGTCATCCCGACGACGCTGCCGCCCGGTCCCATCAGCGGCAGGCACGCGGCGGTCAGCGACTTCAGGGAGTACGCCGAGACCTGCACGGCCTGCGCGACGTCCTCCCACGGCCCGTCGAGGAACTTGCCGCCGAGGATCGTCTCCGGGTTGCCGTACGCGATGGAGTGCACCACCCCGTCGAGCCCGTCGACGTGCTTGCGCACCGCGTCGGCCAGCCCGGCCAGGTGGTCGGCGTTCGTGACGTCGAGCTCGAGCACCGGCGGCTCGGTCGGCAACCGCTTGGCGATCCGCTTGGTGATGTTCAGGGCCCGGCCGAAGTTGGAGATGAGCACCGTCGCGCCCTGCTCCTGCGCGACCCGGGCGGTCGCGAAGCCGATCGAGGTGTCCAGGGTGACGCCGGCGACGAGGATGCGCTTGCCGTCGAGGATGCCCATCTGCGTGTCTGCTCCTTCGCTGGGAGGGGTGTCAGTGACCCATGCCGAGGCCGCCGTCGACCGGGATGACCGCCCCGGTGACGTAGCCGGCCTCCTCGGAGGCCAGCCACCGCACCACGGAGGCCACCTCCTCCGGCTGCGCGAGCCGGCCGAGCGGGATCTGCGCCTGGTACTCGGACCGCTTGTCCTCCGGGAGCACCGCGGTCATCTCGGTCTCCACGAAGCCGGGTGCGACGACGTTCGCGGTGATCGACCGGCTGCCCAGCTCGCGGGCCAGCGACCGGGCCATGCCGACCAGGCCGGCCTTGCTGGCGGCGTAGTTGACCTGGCCGGCCGAGCCGAGCAGCCCGACCACCGAGGAGATGAACACCAGCCGCCCGCGCCGCAGCCGCAGCATGCCCTTGGCGGCCCGCTTCGCGACCCGGTACGACCCGGTCAGGTTGGTCTCGATCACCCGGGACCAGTCGTTCTCGCTCATCCGCAGCAGCAGGGTGTCGGCGGTGATCCCGGCGTTGGCCACCAGCACCTCCACCGGCCCGTGCGCGGCCTCGACCTCGGCGAAGGCCGCGTCCACCGACGCCGCGTCGGTCACGTCGCACTTGACCGGCAGCACGCCGTCCGGCGCATCGCCGCTGCGGCTGGTGATCGCCACCTTGTCGCCGTTGGCCACGAAGGCGACGGCGATCGCGCGCCCGATGCCGCGGTTGCCGCCCGTGACGAGGACCGATCTGGCTGCGCTGGTCATGCCGGGACGCTATCGGCTACCGAGAAGTAGATGGAACTCGTGCGCAGGGGCGCGGTGTTGTCTGCGCTCGCTCCGCTCGCGCGTGTCCGCCGCGCTCGTGGATCGGCTCTTCGGTCGTCGACCGCGCGGCGGACGCTCGGGCTCGACGAATCCTCTAGTCGTCCTCGAGGCGGAAGCCGAGCTTCAGGCCCACCTGGAAGTGCTCGACGGCGTCGTCCTTGACCTGGCCGCGGACCTGGGTGACCTCGAACCAGTCGAGGTGCCGCAGCGTGCGCGAGGCCCGCTCGATGCCGTTGCGGATCGCCTGGTCGATGCCGTCGGGAGAGGTGCCGACGATCTCGGTGACGCGGTAGATGCGGTTGGACATGGGGTCCTCCTCGTGGGTCGTCGAGCCGGCGACGTACGCCGGTCCAGCCGATCCTAGGGAGACACTGGGGTGCGGGTACCCCGCGGCGTACGGTGTCCCTATGGCCCGCAAGGAGCCGGAACCGGTCCGCATCACGACCGCCTCGCGCAGCCACAGCGACGACATCAGCACCCGTCAGAGGCGGTACCTCATCTCCATGGGGATCCGCACGGCCTGCTTCATCGCGGCGGTCCTCAGCATCGGGCACTGGTACCTGTGGGTGTTCCTGGTGGCGTCGTTCGTGCTGCCCTACGTCGCCGTGGTGATGGCCAACGCCGGCTCCTCCCCCGACCCCGACGGCGGCCCCGACCTGGTGCGCCCGGACCCCGAACGCCGCGCGCTGGAGGGGCCGCGCGACGGTGGGACGGCCGGGTCGGAAGGGACCCAGAAGTCCTCCTGAGCCGGGTGGTCCAGACACGTCCGGGTTTCCGGCGTGTATCTGACACCGTGTTGGATTTGCGCCTGGCACCGTGCAATGATCGGTGCCGCATCGAGCTCAGCCTCCCCCGTCTGAGTTCGAGCATCCAGCAGCGCCGGACGACTTCCCCCGTGGTCGTCCGGCGCTGTTCGTTTCCCGGGCCCGGGCTACGGTGGCCCGGTGCCTCCCCTCACCTGCTCCGCCAAGGGCTGCCGCGCCGACGCGGTCTGGGCGCTGGAGTGGAACAACCCGCGGCTGCACACGCCGGAGCGCCGGAAGACCTGGCTGGCCTGCGACGAGCACCGCGGGTCGCTGTCGGAGTTCCTCGCCGCGCGGGGGTTCCTGCGCGACGTGCGGCCGGTGAGCGAGACCTCCGAGGCGCCGTAGCAGCCGCGGTGGGCGGTTCCACCGGTCGGGTCAAAACCCCCAAAAGTACGGGTCTCGTGACCGATACTGGGGTGCGTCATCGATGACCGGAGGGGACATGTCATCACCGTTCGCTGCGCTGTTCGCCTCGCGCAGCCGCTGGTTCGACCTCGGCGTGTTCGCCGCAGGTCTCCTCCTGGTTGCCTGGGCGACGCTCTCGGTGGTGGGCAACGGCACCGGCATGAACGGCATCGAGCTGCTCGCCATCCCGCTCGTGGTGGTGATCGCGAAGTTCCCGATGGTCCTCGACCACGGCGACGGCGGCATCGAGGTCGGGTTCGACTCCAGCATCCTGATGTTCCTGCTCTGCACGCTGGAGGCCGACGAGGCCATCGTGATCTGGTCGCTGGGCGTGCTGATCACCCAGATCACCACCGACAAGCGGCCGCTCTACAAGCTCTTCAACGTCGGCGTCGGGATCCTCGGCGGCGGCGTCTCCGCGGCCGTGCTGCAGGCCGTCCGCGGCGGCGAGATCGTCACCCCGCGGGGGCTCGCGGCGGTCGCGCTGGCCGCGGCGGCGTACTTCGCGGTCGACCTGGTGCTCTCCGCGGTGTCGGTGGCGATCGAGTCGCACACCCGGCTCACCGACCAGCTGTTCCAGCGCGGCACGCTCATCGCGATCGCCTGCTTCGTGCCGTTCGACTCCCTGGGGTACCTCGGCGCGGTGCTGGTCCTCGACTCCGAGCCGTGGACGGTGGTGCTGCTGGCGGTGCCGCTCGCGACCCTGCTGGTGGCCACCCGCGCGGTGACCCGGGGCAGCGAGAACGCCCGGCGGCTGTCGGTGCTGTTCGACGCGGCGATGCGCGCCCAGACGCTCTCCGACACCCGGCAGGTGCAGGACGCGCTCCTCGACGACGCCCGCCGGCTGCTGCGGATCAAGCAGGTCGAGGTGCGGCCTACCCCTCCGGGCGCGCACGAGATCGGCGCCCAGCTCAACGACGGCCAGCGCGACCTGTGGATCGTGGCGCCCGGCCGGCACCGGGCCCGCTCCACCACCTCGGCCGACCAGCAGGCGCTCGAGGCGATGGTGGCGGTGTCCTCCGACGCGTTCGCGCGGCTCCGGCTCACCGACGACATGACCCACCTGGCCCGCCACGACCTGCTCACCAACCTGCCGAACCGCGGCCTGCTGCTCGACCGGGTCGAGCACGCGCTGCAGATGTCCCGGCGCCGGGGCACCCGGATCGCGCTGCTGTTCGTCGACCTCGACGGCTTCAAGCCGGTCAACGACCGGTTCGGGCACGCCGCCGGCGACGCGGTGCTGATCGACGTCGCGCAGCGGCTGACCAGCTGCGTCCGGCAGAGCGACACGGTGGCCCGGCTCGGCGGCGACGAGTTCGCGCTGTTGCTCGAGGACGTCCGGCCGCAGGAGGTCAGCTCGGCGTGCGAGCGGATCCTGGCCGCGCTGTCCCGCGGCGCGCACGTCGCCGGCCACCAGCTCTCGCTGAGCGCCAGCATCGGCGTCGCCTTCGGCGACTCCAGCGAGACCGCCGAGAGCATGCTCCGCAACGCCGACCTGGCCATGTACGAGGCGAAGTCGCGCGGCAAGAACCAGTACGTCGAGTACGAACGCGCGATCGGCCGCTCCCGCCTGCAGCGTCTCGAGCTCGTCGAGTCGCTGCGTGCCTCGGTCGGCGCCGGCGAGCTGACCCTCGTCTACCAGCCCGTGGTGCGCGCCTCCACCGGCCGGATCACCGGCGTCGAGGCCCTGGCCCGCTGGCGGTCCAACGGCGTCGACGTGCCGCCGGACGTGTTCATCCGGGTCGCCGAGGAGACCGGGCTCGTGGTGGCGCTCGGCGACGTGGTGCTCGACCACGCCGCCCGCGACGCGAGCGCGATCCACGAGGCCAAGATCGAGCGTGCCGTGGAGCGGATGAACGGCTGCGGCCTGATCCTCGAGATCACCGAGCGCGACGGGATCGGCAACGACACCGCGTCGCTGAACGCGATGAAGACGCTGTCCGCCCGCGGGGTGCCGTTCGCGATCGACGACTTCGGCGTCGGGTTCTCCTCGATCGGCTACCTGCAGGACATGCCGGTGCAGATCATCAAGGCCGACATGTCGTTCTCCGAGAGCATCGACCGCGACGAGCGGTCCTGCGCGCTGCTCTGCTCGATCACGATGATGGGCCAGGCGCTGGGTCTCGACGTGGTCGTCGAGGGCATCGAGCGCAGCAGCCAGCTCGACCACCTGAAGGACCACGTGCACGCGCCGTACGCCCAGGGCTACCTGATGCACCGGCCGATGCCGTTGGAGCAGCTCCTCGACGTGCTGCGCGAGAACCGGCTGATGACCGAGGCGTACGACGCGACCGACGAGGCCGGCGCGACCCGGTCGGCCTGACCCGGCGGTCAGGAGCGGAGCGGCATCCGCTCCATCTCGTCGAAGCCCTTCGGCGCCTCGGAGACCGGGAGCCCCTTCATCAGGGAGATCCCCTCGACGGTCCACGGCTGGCCCTCGAACCCCTCCAGGGCGGCGACCAGCGCCTCGAGGTACGGCGCGGTGGTGTCGGTGGTGATCTCCCCGACGGCGAGCCACGGACGGAACTGCCGGCGGTCGACGAAGAAGCCGAGCCGCTGCACGATCTGCGGCACGCCCCGGCCGATGGTCGAGAGCGCGTCGAGGTCGCCGTCGAGCTTCGCCCAGACGCTCTCGTCACCCCGCCACTCCAGGGCGGTGCCGCCGCTGAACCGCAGCCGCGGCCTCCCCCACCCGGACGCCTCGGTGCGCAGCGCCGACGCGAGCCGGTGGCTGTCGCCCAGCGTCACGTTGCCGAAGCCGGTGATCGGGAGGTACATCTCCTCGATCGTCGGCGCGCTCAGCTGGCCGTGGTCGCTCGGGCCCTCGTCGACGGCCGCGGCGCTGCGGCGGCCCAGCAGGCCGCGGCGCGGCGCGGGCTTCGGCTCGGCACCGGCCGGGGTCACCGACGCGACGACGCGCGCGAGCTCCTCCAGCGCCGAGCGCGGCGGGACGATGGCGGCGAACAGTCGCATGTGGCCATGCTGGCCCACTTCGGCGAGGCACGTGCCACAGGCTCGCCGGGACCACCGGAGCGGCCAGCGAAGACCGACCGTTCGGAGGAGGCCGGGCCGGTGCTCAGCCGCCGATCGCCGACATCGGCCGGCTCGGCTGCAGGAACGACACGTCGTCGATGCCGTGCCCCGGCCGCTTGGTGAGCATCGCCGCCCGCCAGCGGTCGGCGATCTCGTGGTCGTCGGCGTCGCCACGGAGCGCGGCGCGCAGGTCGCTCTCCTCGCGGGCGAACAGGCAGTTGCGGACCTGGCCGTCGGCGGTGAGCCGGACCCGGTCGCAGTCGCCGCAGAACGGGCGCGTGACGGACGCGATCACGCCGACCGTGTGCGGGCCGCCGTCGACCGCGAACAGCTCGGCGGGCGCGCTGCCGCGTGGCTCCCCCACCGGCTCGAGCGTGAACACCGACCGCAGCGACGCGAAGATCTCCTCCGCGGTGATCATCTCCGCCCGGCTCCAGCCGTGCTGGGCGTCGAGCGGCATCTGCTCGATGAAGCGGAGCTCGTAGCCGCGGTCCATGCACCAGCGCAGCAGCTCGGGCGCCTGCTGGTCGTTGACGCCGCGCAGCAGCACCGCGTTGACCTTCACCGGGCCCAGGCCGGCCTCCGCGGCGGCCTCCAGCCCCGCGATCACGTCGTGCAGCCGGTCGCGCCGGGTGATGGTCAGGAAGTCGTCGCGCCGGACCGTGTCGAGGCTGACGTTCACCCGGTCGAGCCCGGCCTCCGCGAGCGCGTGCGCGGTGCGGGTCAGCCCGAGCGCGTTGGTGGTGATCGAGGTCTCCGGACGCGGCCGCAGCTGGGTCGTACGCCGCACGATGTCGACCAGCCCGCGCCGCAGCAGCGGCTCGCCGCCGGTGAACCGGACCTCGCGCACGCCGAGGTGCTCCACGCCGATGGTGATCAGCCGGACCACCTCGTCGTCGGTGAGCACCCCCTCGGTGGGCAGCCAGTCGAGGCCCTCGGCCGGCATGCAGTAGCTGCAGCGCAGGTTGCACCGGTCGGTCAGCGACACGCGGAGGTCGGTCGCGACCCGCCCGAAGCGGTCGACGAGGGCACCTGTGCTCATGGCCCCGAGTCTAGGCTGCTACCGGTGGCCGGCGAGATGGGTCCGCCGACTACCGTTGGTGCGTGAGGTTCCTGTTCAGCCGGCGCTGGGTGACGTTCTTCCTGGTCGTCGTCCTGCTGGCCGCCGGGTGCTACCTCCTGGGCCGGTGGCAGTTCCACCGGCTGCACGACCGCGAGACCACCAACAGCCAGGTACGCCGGAACCTCGCCGCCGCTCCCGCCCCGGTGGGCGAGGTGCTGTCGGTCGGCCGGCCCGCGGGCGAGCAGGCCGAGTGGCGCCGGATCACGGCCACAGGGAGCTACCTGGCGGACGAGTCGGTGATCGTGCGGTACCAGACCCGCGACGGCGCCTCGGGCGTCGACGTGGTCACCCCGCTGCGCACGGACGCCGGCCCGCTGCTGCTCGTCGACCGCGGCTGGATGCAGACCGACAACGTCGGCTCCGACGCCGTACGCGCACCGGCGCCGCCGGCCGGGCAGGTCCGGGTGGTCGGCTACGTGCGCACCGACGCGACCGGCGACGCGGCCACGGTCAGCAACCGGTCGGCGCGGGCGATCTCCAGCCGCGAGATCGGCCCGACGCTCGACGGCCGGGTGTACGCCGGGTTCGTCGACGCCGCGAAGGAGACCCCGGCGGCCGCGAAGCCGCTGGTGCCCGCGGAGCTGCCGGACCTCGGCAACGGGCCGCACTTCTTCTACGGCCTGCAGTGGTGGTTCTTCGGGCTGCTGGCGGTGTTCGGCTTCGGCTACCTGGCCTACGACGAGCGTCGGCGGCTGCGGCGGGGCGAGCAGCCGGGGTCGTTCAAGCCGTCGGAGCGGCGCCAGCAGATGAAGGAGTCGGCCGGCCGGACCGGCTGACCCGCCCTCAGAGCGCGCGCACCATCCCGCCGTCGACGGGCAGCACCACGCCGGTCACGAACGACGCGGCCGGGCTGAGCAGGAAGGCGGCGACGTTGCCGAACTCCTCGGGCCGGCCGTCGCGGCGCAGCGGGATCCCGCGCGCGGCGTTCTCCTTCGACCGGGCCGCGTCGCCGGACTGCTCGTCGAGCCACTTCACCCGCTCGGTCTCCACCCGGCCCGGCATCAGGCCGTTGACCCGGACCCCGGCGGGGCCGAGCTCGTCGGCCAGGCTCTTGGCCACCATCGCCAGGCCCGGGCGCAGGCCGTTGGAGATCGCCAGCCCGGGGATCGGCGCCTTCACCGACGACGACAGCACGTAGGCGATCGCGCCGCCGTCGCCGAGCTCGCGGCCGATCTCGCGGCCCAGCCGGACGCCACCGAGGAACACCGCGTCGACGGCCCGCCGCCAGTCGTCGTCGGACACGTCCATCACCCCGCCGGCCGCCGGGCCGCCGACGGAGATCAGCGCACCGTCGAGCCGGCCGTAGGACGAGCGCGCCGCCTCCACGAGCAGCCGGGGTGTCTCGGGGTCGGCGTTGTCGGCGACCACGCCGCTGGCGCTGTCGGCGCCGAGCTCCGTGACCGCCTCGTCGACCTTGTCCTTCGTGCGGCCGGAGAGCACCACCTTGGCGCCGTCGGCCACCAGGGCCTCGGCGGTGGCCCGGCCGAGGCCGCCGGAGCCGCCGGTGACGATGTAGACGCGTCCGCTGAGTCCGAGATCCATGCGGGCGACCCTACGCGCTGCGCACCGCGAACTGGGTGGTGTACAGGTCGGCGTACAGGCCGCCCTGCGCGAGCAGCTGCTCGTGGGTGCCGGACTGTACGACGCGGCCGTCGTCGACCACGAGGATCAGGTCGGCGTTGCGCACCGTGGACAGCCGGTGCGCGATCACCAGCGACGTGCGCCCCTCCAGCGCGGTGTCGAGCGCGCGCTGCACGGCCACCTCGGACTCGGAGTCGAGGTGCGCGGTCGCCTCGTCGAGGACCACCACCGCCGGCGCCTTGAGCAACAGCCGGGCGATCGCCAGCCGCTGCCGCTCGCCGCCGGAGAGCCGGTAGCCGCGGTCGCCGACGACCGTGTCCAGACCGTCGGGCAGCGAGCGGACCAGCGGGCCGATCTGCGCGGCGTCGAGCGCCACCCAGATGGCGTCGTCGGTCGCCTCCGGGCGGGCGTAGCGGAGGTTCTCGCGGATGGTGTCGTGGAACATGTGCGCGTCCTGGGTGACGTACCCGACGACGTCCTCCAGCGACTGCAGCGTCGCGTTGCGTACGTCGACCCCGTCGACGCGCACGGCGCCGGCGGTCACGTCGTACAGCCGGGCGACCAGGTGCGTGATCGTGGTCTTGCCGGCGCCGGAGGGACCGACCAGCGCGACCATCCGGCCGGGCTCGGCGGTGAAGCTGACGTCGCGCAGCACCAGGCCGGTGACTCGGGACTCGGTGCGCGCGACCGTCTCGAGGCTGGCCAGCGAGACCTCGTCGGCGCGCGGGTAGCGGAACGCGACGTGGTCGAACTCCAGCCGCGCGGCGCTGCGCGGCAGCTCCACCGCGTCGTCGCTCTCCTGGATCATCGACGGCAGGTCGAGCACCTCGAAGACCCGCTCGAAGCTGACCAGCGCGGTCATCACGTCGATGCGCACGTTGGACAGCCCCTGCAGCGGGCCGAGCAGCCGGGTCAGCAGGGTGGCGAGGGCGAGCAGCGTGCCGACGGTCAGCGACTGCTGGATCGCGAGCACGCCGCCGACGCCGTACACCAGCGCGGTGGCGAGCGCCGGGATCAGCATCAGCGTCGCGCCGAAGACCCGGGTGACCAGCGCGATCCGGACGCCCAGGTCGCGGACGTGGCCGGCCCGATCGGCGAACCGCTGGTCCTCCTCGTCGCGCCGGCCGAACAGCTTCAGCAGCATCGCGCCGCCCACGTTGAACCGCTCGGTCATGGTGTTGCCGAGGTCGGCGTTGCCCTGCATCTGGTCGCGGGTCAGGCCGACCAGCCGGTTGCCCACCCAGCGCGATGCGAGCAGCAGGATCGGGAACAGCGCCAGGCACAGCAGCGTCACCTGCCAGCTCAGCGCGAGCATCGCGACGCCGACCACGACCACCGAGATCATGTTCGAGACGGTGCCGGAGAGGGTCGAGGTGAAGGCCCGCTGCGCGCCGATCACGTCGTTGTTGAGCCGCGACACGAGGGCGCCGGTCTGGGTGCGGGTGAAGAACGCCAGCGACATCCGCTGCACGTGCGCGAACACCGCCGTGCGCAGGTCGTAGATCAGCCCCTCGCCGATGCGCGAGGACAGCCAGCCCATCCCGACCGCGAGGGCGGCGTCGACCAGCGCGACCCCGGCCGCGGCCAGGGAGAGCAGCACGACGAGCTGGGTCTCCTGCTTCAGGATGCCGTCGTCGACGATCCTCTTGACCAGCAGCGGGACGACCACGACCAGCGCCGCGTCGACGACCGTGAGGGCGAGGAAGACCGTGATCGGCACCCGGTGCGGCCTCGCGAACCGGAACACCCGGCGGACCGTGTCGGGCGCGAGCTTCTGCTCGGAGATGCTCCGGTCGGTGCGCATGTGCCGCCAGACCGGCCCCATCCCGGAACCGAGGGACATCCGCCCACCTCCCCTGCACTCATCGCGTCACTGGCCCAGCAGCGAGGCGAGCTCCCGGAACCGTCGTACCTGCGCCTCGCGCTCCGCGAGCCGCTGCTCCTCGAGGTCGAGGTGCTGGGCGCTCTGGATCAGTGCCTTGGTCTCGGTGACCGCACCGTAGATCGGCGCCGTCAGCGCGGCGACCAGGTCCGCGACCGCGTCGTCGAGCTCGTCGGCCGGCACCACCGCGGTGGCCAGGCCGATGTCGCGCGCCTCGTCGGCATCGACCCACCGCGTGGTGGCGCAGATCTCCAGTGCCCGTGAGTAACCAACCAGGTCGACGAGGTGTTTTGTTCCCGTCAGGTCCGGCACCAGGCCGAGGATCGGCTCGCGCATGGCGAACCGGGCGTCCTCCGCGAGCACCCGCAGGTCGCACGCGAGCGCGAGCTGGAACCCGGCCCCCACCGCGGGTCCCCGCACCGACGCGACGCTGATGATGTCGTGGCGCCGAAGCCAGGTGAAGCCCTCCTGCCAGGTCGCGATGCTCTCGGCCATCTCCGGATCGGGCATGTCCAGCAGCTGCATGACCGCGGTCTCGCCCTCGACGCCGTCGGCGCTGAGCATCCGCCGGTCGAGCCCGGAGGAGAACACGTCGCCCTCGCCGCGCACCACGACCACGCGGACGGCGGGGTCGAGCGACGCGCCGATGATGCGCAGCGCGTGCCAGGTGGCCGGGGTCTGGGAGTTCTTCGTCGCCGGCCGGCTCAGCGTGATGGTCGCGACCAGCCCGTTCTCCTCGAACCTCAGCCCGCCGCGCTCCAGGACCCCCGGGTCCACCTCGGTGCTCATGCCCCAGACCCTAGGGCACGCCCCCTCCGCCGAGGCGCGCGTAGTTGTGCCGCCAAGGACGCCGAGGCGCGCGTAGTTGCGGCGGAACCCTGTGGACAGGACCGCAACGACGCGCGCCTCGGCGTCAGGCGAGGGCGATGAGGTCGGCGTACTCCGCGTTCCAGAGGTCCTCGACGCCGTCGGGGAGGATCAGCACCCGGTCGGGCTCGAGGGCGGCGACAGCGCCCTCGTCGTGGGTGACCAGGATGATCGCGCCGGCGTAGGTGCGGATCGCGCCGAGCACCTCCTCGCGGGACGCCGGGTCGAGGTTGTTGGTGGGCTCGTCGAGGAGCAGCACGTTGGCGCTGGAGACCACCAGGATGGCCAGCGCCAACCGGGTCTTCTCACCACCGGACAGCACGCCCGCCGGCTTCGTGGCGTCGTCGCCGCTGAACAGGAACGACCCGAGCACGCTGCGCGCCTCGGTGTCGGTGAGCTGCGGTGCCGCGGTGTGCAGGTTCTCCAGCACGGTCCGGCGGGTGTCGAGCGTCTCGTGCTCCTGTGCGTAGTAGCCGAGCTTCAGGCCGTGGCCGGGGTGCACGGCCCCGGTGTCCGACCGGTCGAGCCCGGCGAGGATCCGCAGCAGCGTGGTCTTCCCGGCGCCGTTCAGCCCGAGCACCACGACCCGGCTGCCCTTGTCGACGGCCAGGTCGACGTCGGTGAACACCTCCAGCGACCCGTACGACTTCGACAGGTCGCTCGCGGTGAGCGGGGTCTTGCCGCACGGCGCCGGCGCGGGGAACTTGATGCGGGCGACCCGGTCGGCGCGGCGCTCACCCTCGACGCCCTCGAGCAGCCGCTCCGCGCGCCGCAGCATCGACTGCGCGGCCTGCGCCTTGGTCGCCTTGGCGCGCATCTTGTTCGCCTGGTCGGTGAGCGTCTTCGCCTTGTTCTCGGCGTTCAGCCGCTCGCGCTTGCGGCGCTTCTCGTCGGTCTCGCGCTGCTGGAGGTACGCCGTCCAACCCATGTTGTAGACGTGGATCTCGGCGCGGTTCGCGTCCAGGTGCAGCACCTTGTTGACGCACTTCTCCAGCAGGCCGACGTCGTGGCTGATCACGATCAGGCCGCCCTTGTACGACGTCAGGAACTCCCGCAGCCACACGATGGAGTCGGCGTCGAGGTGGTTGGTCGGCTCGTCGAGCAGCAGCGTCTCGGCGCCGGAGAACAGGATCCGGGCCAGCTCGACACGGCGCCGCTGACCGCCGGAGAGGGTGCGCAGCGGCTGGCCGAGCACCCGGTCCTCGATGTTCAGCGACGACGCGATCTGCTTGGCCTCGGCCTCGGCGGCGTACCCGCCGCCGGCGTGCAGCGCGGCGTCGGCCTTCTCGTAGCGGCGCATCCCGCGGTCGCGCACCGCGGGGTCGTCGGAGCCCATCTCCTTCTCGGCGGCCCGCAGTCGCCGGACCACCTCGTCGAGGCCGCGGGCGCTGAGGATGCGTTCCAGCGCGAGCACCTCGGGGTCGCCGGTGCGCGGGTCCTGCGGCAGGTAGCCGACGCTGCCACCGCGCTGCACCTCACCGGCGGCCGGCAGCGCCTCACCGGCCAGGATCTTGGTGAGCGTGGTCTTGCCGGCGCCGTTGCGGCCGACCAGGCCGACCTTGTCGCCGGGTGCGATCCGGAAGGAGACGTGCTCCATGAGCAGGCGCGCGCCGGCGCGCACCTCGAGATGGTGTGCGGTGATCAATGGGGACCTCGACGGGATGACGGAGGGGCGGCGGCAGCGGGTGCGGCGGTGTGCCGGCTCAGTCCGTCGGTGACGTCATGCGGCATAGTCTACGCAACCCGACGAGGAGGACCCGATGCGCTACAACCCGCGAGCGCGTCTCGACACCAGCCAGGTCGAGAACCGGCGCGGCGGCGGTGGCGGCGGCTTCCCGGTCGGCGGCGGTGGCGGCGGCCTGCGGGTGGGCGGCGGGATCGGCGGCCTGGTGCTGCTGGTGGCGATCATCCTGCTGAGCCAACTGGCGGGCGGAGGCGGGGACAGCGCCGGCCAGGACTCCGGCGCGGGCTCGCTCGACCAGTGCACCACCGGCGCCAGCGCCAACCAGGACCCCGACTGCGCGCTGGTCGCCGACGTGAACGCGATCCAGTCGTACTGGACCGACGCGCTCCCCCGGCAGGCCGGCGAGGCGTACACCCCGGCCCGCACCACGATCTTCACCGGTCAGGTGCAGACCGGCTGCGGCGCCGCCTCGTCGAGCACCGGGCCGTTCTACTGCCCGGTCGACAAGCACGTCTACCTCGACACCACGTTCTTCCACGACATGCTCGAGGGCGAGCTCGGGGCCCGCGGCGGCCCGTTCTCGCAGGCGTACGTGCTCGCCCACGAGTACGGCCACCACGTCCAGGACCTGCTCGGCACCTTCGGCCGCGTGCGCAGCCAGCAGGGCGCGGCCAGCGACGCGGTCCGGCTCGAGCTGCAGGCCGACTGCTACGCGGGCATCTGGACCCGGTTCGCGACCACCGCCCCCGACGCGAACGGCGAGCCGTACATCCTCGACCTCACCGAGGACGACGTCGCCCGCGCGCTCGACGCGGCCGCCGCGGTCGGCGACGACCGGATCCAGCGGCGTACGTCGGGCCGGGTCGACCCGGACTCGTGGACCCACGGGTCCGCCGAGCAGCGGATGCGCTGGTTCCGCACCGGCCTCGACAAGGGCACCCTGCGCGCCTGCGACACGTTCTCCGCCACCCGGCTGTGACCGCGGTCCGGACCGGCCCCCACGGCAGCGCCGGGGCTCCCTAGACTCACGGACCGTGACCCGCCCCCGCTCCACGTCCCGCGACCTCGCCCTGGTGGCCACGTTCACCGGCGTGGTCGCCGCGCTCGGCCTGGTGCCGGCCTTCACCCCGCCCGGCTTCACGGTCCCGATCACCGCGCAGTCGCTGGGCGTGATGCTCGCCGGCGCGATCCTGGGGGCACGCCGCGGCTTCCTCTCGGTGGCCCTGCTGCTCCTGCTCGTGGCCGTGGGGCTGCCCCTGCTCGCCGGCGGCCGCGGCGGGCTCGGCGTCTTCGCCACCCCGTCGGTCGGGTTCCTGCTCGGTTGGCCGGTCGCGGCGTTCGTGGTCGGCTGGATCACCGAGCGCGGCGGTCCGACGTACCGCCTGGTCTGGGGCCTGGTCGCCAACGTGGTGGGCGGGATCGTGGTGCTGTACGCCGCCGGCATCGCGGGCATCGCCCTGGTCGCCGGCATCTCGGTGCCCGCCGCCGCGGCGTCGACGTGGATCTTCATCCCGGGCGACCTGGTCAAGGCCGTGGTCGCGGCGCTGGTCGCCCGTGGCGTGCACGCCGCCTACCCGGGACTGCTCGGCCGCACCGTGACGACGCGGGAGTCCTCGCCTGTCTGAGCCGCGCCGGGTCCTCGGCGAGCCCGACCCGGTGCGGGCGTTCCTCGCCGCGCACGTCGACGGCGCGGACGTGCTGCTCGGCAGCTCCGGGTCGACCGGCGCCGCCCGCGCCGTGGTCCGCAGCACCGCGTCGTGGGTGGACTCCTTCGAGACGGTGGCCGGGCTGTGCGGGTTGGCCGCGGACAGCCGGGTCTGGGTGCCCGGGCCGCTCGACGCCACCATGAACCTCTTCGCCGCCGTGCTCGCCACGCACCTCGGCGCTGCGACGGTCGCCACCCCGCGGGAGGCCACGCACGCCTTCCTCACCCCGACGGCGCTGCGCGGCTGCCTCGACGCGGTCGGCGGCATGACGGTGGTGGTCGCGGGCGACCGGCTCGAACCCGGGCTCGCCGCCGACGCAGACGGCGCCACCGTGCACCACTACTACGGCGCGGCGGAGCTGTCGTTCGTCGCGTGGGGCGGGCACGCCGACGACCTGCATCCCTTTGCCGGCGTCGACGTCGAGGTGCGCGACGGCGAGATCTGGGCCCGCTCCCCCTACCTCTGCGCCGGGTACGCCGGACCGGCCGGCCCGCTCCGGCGTACGGCGGACGGGTTCGCGACGGTCGGCGACCGCGGCGTGCTCGACGGGGACCGGCTGGTCGTGCTGGGCCGTCCGGACGCGGTCACCACCGCGGGGGTCACGGTGCTGGTCGCCGACGTCGAGGCGGTGCTCCGGCCGCTGCTGCGCGGGCCGGTGGTGGTGCTCGGGCTCCCCCACGGCCACGTCGGCGAGGCGCTCGCCGCGGTCGTGACCAGCACCGACGACCTCGCCGTGGCGCAGAACGCGCCGCTGACCGGCGCACGGCGGCCGCGCCGCTGGTTCACGGTGGACAGCCTGCCCACGACCGATGCCGGCAAGGTCGACCGCGCGGCGCTGGCCGCGTCGCTGATGGCCTAGCGTGCACGCCATGGAGGCTCCCGTGGTCGTCGCCGCGCGGCGTACGCCGATCGGCACCGCCGGCGGAGCGCTGCGCGACGTCCCCGCGGCCGACCTCGCGGCACCGGTGCTCGCCTCGCTCACCGCCGAGGTGCCCGGCGTCCCCGTGCTCGACGTGGTGCTCGGCAACTGCACCGGCCCC
>JABFXA010000084.1 GCA_013361955.1 Nocardioidaceae bacterium | reverse complement strand
CACCATCGACCACGTGGACCTCCTGGTCCGCTGACCCGGGTTTGGCGGTCGGCCCCGGGGGAACCACCTCGGCGTCGACGGGGGCGAACGGGGCGGAAAGGCGAAACCAATGCGCATCGGAAGCATCGTCGTGGTCGTGTGGCTGGTCATCGGAGTCCTCGCGTGCGTGCAGCGCGACTACTTCTCGGGCAGCGGCGCGACGTGCGCCAAGACCGGCACCGTCCTCGTGACGATCATCGCCGGGCCGCTCAACTACGTGGGTGCGAACCCGAAGGTGCACTGCAAGGCGCCGCAACCCTCGAAGTGAGCGCGCTCAGCCGAGGCGCTCGATGAGCCGCATCGCGTCGTGCGGTGCGTGCCCCTTCATGTCGTTGTCGAAGTAGACGAAGACGTCCAGGCCGTCGGCGTTCCAGCCGCGGCACTTCGCCGCCCACCCGTCGAGCGCGCGGTCGGTGTAGCCGCTCGCGTACAGCTCGCGGTCGCCGTGCAGCCGCGCGTACATCAGGTCCGCGGTGACCTGCTCGACCTTCGGCCACCGGCCCGCGGTGTCGGCGAGCACGCAGGCGACGGCGTGCCGCCGGAGCACGTCGTACGCCGCGTCGGTGACGAACGTCGGGCTGCGGAACTCCAGCGCGTAGCGCAGCGGCAGGTCCGCCTCGGTCGTGGTCAGCGCCCGTCCCGGCTTGACCTTGTCGTCGTGCTGCTCGGCCAGCCGCGCCGCCGCCTTCGTCGTGCGGGGGAGCGAGCCGAGGAAGCGGTCCAGCACGCCGGCGTCGAAGCGCAGGTTCTCCGGCAGCTGCCAGAGCACCGGCCCGAGCGCGGGGCCCAACGCGAGCACCCCGCTCGCGAAGAAGTTCGCGAGCGGGGTGTCCACGTCGACCAGGCGTTTCAGGTGGCTGACGTAGCGGGGTCCCTTGACCGCGAACACGAAGCCCTCGGGCGTCTGCTCCCGCCACGCCGCGTACGACGAGGGCCGCTGCAGCGAGTAGAAGGAGCCGTTGACCTCGATCGAGGTCAGCCGCTCCGCGGCGTACGCCAGCTCGCGTCGCTGCACCAGCCCCGGCGGGTAGAAGTCACCGCGCCAGCCGGCATAGCGCCACCCGGAGATACCGACCCGGGTGACCGCCATGCCGACCAGGGTAGGTTCAGC
The DNA here is from genome assembly GCA_013361955.1 of Nocardioidaceae bacterium. GTDB lineage: Bacteria > Actinomycetota > Actinomycetes > Propionibacteriales > Nocardioidaceae > Nocardioides_B. Next base: position 23,285 of record JABFXA010000084.1, on the reverse strand, counting down.
GGACTCCGCGCACCGGCACCGTGAAGCTGCCGCCCACGACCACCTGCGGCACCGGCGTCCGCTTGGTGCGGGGCACCGACGCGAATCCGCGGGCGTTCGGGAACGTCAGCGTGGCCACCACGTCGTTGTGGTGCGGCGCCGAGCGGTAGCTGGCGAGCAGCTCGTCGACGCTCGGCCCCTCGTCCTCGAAGAAGAAGTCGAGGATGTCGAAGCCGTCGATGAAGAACTCGTCGTCGATGGGCGCACCGTCGTCACCGCCGAACACCTGCAGGGTGCCGCCGCGGTTCAGCGCGCCCTTGGGGACGGTGGTGCGGACCATGACGTTCTTCTTGCCGAGCTGCTTGGAGGTCAGGTGCACGCGGAGCACCACCGGCCGGCCGGCGTGCAGGCCGGTCGGGAAGCCCTCGTGCAGCGCGCGGAACGTGAAGTTCCGGCGGATGTCGACCCCGGTGACCGTCCACTTCTGGTACGGCCGCAGGATCCGCGAGTCGGTGCTCACCGAGTCGAAGGTGACGTCCTCGGCACCGTTCTCCTCGAGCGTGCTGAGCTGCTCGGCCATGGTCAGCGACATCGCGGAGGACATGTCGGACTTGTCGGCGTACAGGTCCTTGCGGGTCAGCGAGAACGGCTTGCCGTCGTGCGAGCCCTTGATGGTCCAGCCGGCCCAGCCGCTGCCGCCGCTGAGCTGGCTCATCGCGCGGTCCTGGATCGCGATCATGTTGGTGAACGCCACCTGGCTGAACACGTCCGGGACGGTCACCACCGAGTGGCCCTCGCGCGTCTCGCCGCCGTCGACGCCGATCGGGCCGCCCGAGGTCGCGACCGAGTCCACCGGGGTGCCGGTGGGGGCGGCGCCGAGCTGGCCGTGGATGCCCGCGGTGCGGTCCTGGTCGATGGTGCCGACGGCCGGGCCGAGGTTCGCGACCGTGAAGCCGCTCAGCACCGAGTCGTCCTGGACCACCACGGTGTCGGCGGTGTGCATGGTCATCGTCGACGGGCCGGTCAGGTTCATCGGGTGACCGAAGCCGACCACCTCGTTGCCGCACGTCATGGTCGCGGTGCCGAAGCCGGCCGCGGCGATGGTGCCGTAGGACATGGAGGCGGCGAGGTTCTGGCCGGGCTCGATCGTGGTCTGCGCCGTCGCGGTGCCGGACCCGCCGGTCGAGCCGGTGACCCGCATCTTGCCGAGCTGGTACAGCGGCGCGAGCTGGTCCAGGCGCGAGCTGGAGAGCCCGCTCACCGCGAACGGCAGCTGCAGCTGCCGCATGCCCTGGTCGACCTGGGTCGTGGTGGCGCCGTTGGCGACCAGCCGCCGGGCGATCCGCTGCGGGATGTCCACGGTGGCCGGGGTCGGCGTGGCCGGCCGGGCGCCGGTGCTGAGCATCCGCTGCATCTCGCCGGCCGGGGTCACGCCCGCGATCGTCGAGGGCGCGAAGCCGAGGCTGTAGGCGACCGCGCCGAGCAGCTTGCCGTCGAGGTAGACAGGCGAGCCGGACATGCCCGACCAGATGCCGTGCGTCTTGGTGTCGATGGTCGGCGAGTGCAGGTCGACCAGGATCATGTCCAGGCCGGGCGCGATGCCGTCCTTGAGCACGCCGAGCGTGGTGCCGGTGAGCTGCTCGGGCTGGTTGCCGGTGGTGGTCGTCGTGCCGGTGACGGCGAGGTCCGGTGTCACCTGGTCGACCGGGTACGGCAGCGGGCAGGCGTCCGTGGTCTCGGACTGTGCAGGTGCGGCGGTGAATGCGGCGGTGGCGAGGACCGCGGCCGCAGCCAGCGCCCCTGCCGTGAATCTGGTCCGGCGCAGGGCGCGCTGGCGGTTCTTCACGTGTGTGTCCCCCTCGGAATCTGGTGTCGCCTCCACGAGCGACGACGCTCCCGCATTGTGGGGCACGCGCGAGTGCGCGCACCGGGAAACACGCGGAAATGATCCGCCGGGTCCAGGAAATGATCCGCCGGGTCCTCAGTCGGTGCGGAGGTCCTCCAGCGCCACCGCGCTGTCACGCAGCTTCGTGGCATCCGGGCTGCTGCCGACCAGGGCCCGCAGGTGGTCCGTCGCGTCCCAGTCGTTGGCGTGCATCGCCGCCAGCACCCGGCCCTCGCGCAGCCAGAACGCGGTGAACGTGCGGCCGCCGTCGGCCGACGTGTCGCCGCGCAGCACCACCTCGTCGTAGCCGTCGGGGCTGACGTGCCCGACGTACTCCATGCCGAGGTCGTACTGGTCGGTGAAGAAGTACGGCAGCCGGTCGTAGCGCACCGACTCGCCGAGCAGCCCGTGCGCGGCGGCCTTGCCCTGCTCGATCGCGGTGTCCCAGTGCTCCACCCGCAGCCGGTGCCCGAGGAGCGGGTGCAGCTGGTTGGCGACGTCGCCGGCCGCGAGCACGTCGGGGTCGGAGCTGCGCAGCCCCTCGTCGACGAGCACGCCGTTGTCGGTGTCGAGACCGGCCGCCTGCGCGAGCCCGACGTTGGGGGCCACCCCGATGCCGACGACGATCAGGTCGGCCGGGAGCTCCGACCCGTCGCCGAGGCGTACGACGGACCCGTCGCCGGTGCGCTCCACGGACCGGACCTCGACGCCGGTGCGCAGGTCGACCCCGTGCTCGCGGTGCAGGTCGGCGAAGACCTCTGCGACCTCGGGCCCGAGCACCCGCAGCAGCGGCAGGTCGAGCGACTCCAGGACGGTGACCTCGGCGCCGGCGCGGCGGGCCGCGGAGGTCGCCTCCAGGCCGATCCATCCACCGCCGATCACCACGATCCGGCGGCCCTCGGTGAACGCGGCCTTGAGCCGGTCGCTGTCCTCGATCGTGCGCAGGTAGGCCACCGGCGCGCCGGAGTCGTCGACGAACCCCAGGTGCCGGGGGCTGGCGCCGGTCGCGAGCAGCAGCTTGTCGTAGCCCTGCTCGCCGCCGCCGGCGCGCACCACGTGGGCGCCGGTGTCGATCGCGGTGACCTCGGTGCCGAGGCGCAGGTCGACGTCGTGCTCGACGTACCAGTCGGCGGTGTGCACGAAGGCGGAGTCGAGCTCGTCGTCACCGAGCAGGTAGCCCTTCGACAACGGTGGTCGTTCGTAGGGGAGGTGCGGCTCGTTGCCGTAAAGAACCACGGACCCGTCGAACCCCGCTTCGCGAAGCTCCTCGACCGCCTTCGCCGCCGTCAGGCCGGCGCCCACCACGACCATCGTTGCCATGGGGTGGAGCCTAGACCCCGGACTCCCGTCAGGCCGGGTGTCGCAGGCGCGGGTCGGCGACCGGCAGCGGCACCTCGATCTCGAGCAGCCCGTCGACCCAGGTGCACAGCGCGTCGAGTCCGGCCTTGTTGATCGTGGGCACCACGCCCTCGTTGTCCGGCTGGGCCACGCAGACCAGCGAGCGGTACCCGCGGGCCGCGGCGCCGGCCGCCAGGTCGCGCATCAGCCGGCTGCCGATGCCACGGCCGTGCTGGGCGTCCTCCACGAGCAGGCCGACCTCCAGGCTCCGGCGGGACACCTCGCCCACGCAGCCGTGACCGACCACGGTGCCGCACTGCTCGGCGACCAGGCTCCAGCCCCGGCGCGGCAGCACCAGTCGCTCGACCACGCGCGCGGGCAGCCGGTCGGTGGGCACGTGGAAGCGGGCGTGCAGGGTGGCCGGCGAGCAGCGCTCGACCAGCGCGTGGACCGTCCCGACGTCGTCGGGGACGGCGAGGCGCGTGCGGACCAGGGAGGTCGTCATGCGGTGCGCTCCCGTCTCTCGGGGTGTGCCTCCAGGGTGCCCCGGCCAGGTTTCCGGACGGCCACGACGGCGTTTCCAGGGCCTTTCGACTGCCTTGACCGCGGCTGCGAGACTGTGCAGGTGAGCACGTTCGAGGGAGTGCACGAACCCTTGGTCGCTCGGGACGTGATCCTCGGGCGCACCACGCACGTGCGTCGCCTGGTGCCCAACAAGACCCGCCGGATGATCGGCGCGTGGTGCTTCCTGGACCACTACGGACCCGACGACGTGAAGGCCACGGGCGGCATGTGGGTCCCGCCGCACCCGCACACCGGGCTGCAGACCGTGACCTGGCTGTTCGAGGGTCTGGGCCTGCACACCGACAGCCTCGGGTCCCGGCAGCTGATCCGGCCCGGGCAGCTGAACGTGATGACCGCCGGGCACGGCATCGCGCACGCCGAAGTGTCGCCCGACGACGCGCCCCGGCTGCTGCACGGCGTGCAGCTGTGGGTGTGCCTGCCCGACGAGGTGCGCGACAGCACCCCGCCCGACTTCACGCACCTGGCCGACCTGCCGACGTACCACGAGCACGGGGTGACCCTGCGGGTGCTGGCCGGCTCGGTGGCGGGGGAGACCTCGACGGCGCCGACCTTCAGCCCGCTCGTCGGGGCGGAGCTGACCCTGGTGCCCGGCGCCGAGGCGACGCTGCCGCTCGACCCGGCCTTCGAGTACGGCGTGCTGGTGGTGCAGGGCACGCTGCGGGTGGACGGTGTCACGATCGACCGCAACGCGATGAGCTACCTGGGGCAGGGCCGCTCCGAGCTGTCGTTCGCGGCCGAGCACGGCGAGGAGGACACCGTGCTGATGCTGCTCGGCGGTGAGCCGTTCGACGAGGAGATCGTGATGTGGTGGAACTTCATCGGCCGCAGCCACGAGGAGATCGTCGAGCAGCGCGAGGCGTGGAACGGCGAGGGGTTGGCCTGGGAGCCGGAGCGCTACGGTGTGGTCCGCGACTTCGACGGCGACCGGCTGCTCGCCCCGCCGATGCCGAACACCCGGCTGAAGCCGCGGCCGCGCTCCGTCTGAGGCCCGGCGCTTGGTAAAATTGATGCAAATGTGGCGCGTGTGCCTCTGGATGCGCCACAATGAGCGTGACTCACAACTTCACATGCCCGTCTCCTGACGGCCGCGAGAACGCTGGGGAAGGCGACCCTCGCCGGATCGATCAGGAGGCCCATCGTGACGACCCACGGGACGACCCGCACCTCGAGCAACGCGCCGACGCGGGGCGTGCTCTTCGTCCACTCTGCGCCGTCCGCGCTGTGCCCGCACATCGAGTGGGCCGTGGGCGGCGTGCTCGGCAGTGCCGTGAGCCTGGACTGGACGCCGCAGCCCGCGCAGGCCGGGTCCTACCGCGCCGAGTTCTCCTGGACCGGCGACGCCGGCACCGCGGCCGCGGTGGCCTCCGCGCTGCGCGGCTGGAACCACCTGCGCTTCGAGATCACCGAGGAGCCGACCCTCGGCACCGAGGGCTCCCGCTACTCCTACACGCCCGACCTCGGCGTCTACCACGCCGTCACCGGGGTGCACGGCGACATCATGATCCCCGAGGACCGGCTCAAGGCCGCGGTCGTGAAGTCCTCGCTCGGCGACACCACGCTCGAGGTCGAGGTGGACAAGCTGCTCGGCAAGCCGTGGGACGACGAGCTGGAGACCTTCCGGCACGCCGGCGACGGTGCCCCGGTGCGGTGGCTGCACCAGGTGGTGTGATCACACCGGCACGCCGAGGGTGAGGTACGCGAAGCCCAGACCGTTGCGGTAGCCGTGCAGCCAGCGCCGGCGGTGGTCGTCGGCCTGGGTCCGCTCCTCCTCGGCCCTCGCCCCCTCGGGGGAGGACATCAGCCACTCCTCCACGTCCGCGAGGTACGACGACTCGAACGCGTCCCACTCGTCGGCGTTCGCCCGCTCGACGTACAGGGGGCGGAAGCCGGCCGCCACACAACGGTCCACCAGCCCGCCGAGGTCGGGCAGCGCGAGGACGTCGTCCCAGACCAGCGCGGTGTCGACCGGTCCGCGCGGCTCCCAGAACCCCTCGCCGAGCAGCAGCCGGCCGCCGGGGCGCACCAACCCGCGCAGCCTCCCGAGGGCGACCGCCGGGTCCTCGTCGAGGGCGTGGCTGGAGCCCACGCAGATCACCAGGTCGGCCGGATCGTGCACGTCGGTCGCGGGCACCTCGGCGAACACCGTCCGCCGGGTGAGCCCGCGGGCGTCCGCCGCACCCGCCGCCCGGGCCAGCAGCCGCTGGTCGGTGTCGACGCCGGTGCCCATGGTCGACGGCGAGTGCACCAGCACCCGCAGCAGCAGCTCACCCCAGCCGCACCCCACGTCGAGGGCGTCGGCCGGCTCGTGCGCCGCGAGCCGTTGTGCGATCGCGTCGGCGCGGTGCTCCGAGAGCGGGGCGTTGAAGGTCAGGTGCGCGTAGTAGCCCGGTCCGTCCGTCACGCAGGCCAACCTAGGGGGTTGTTGGCGCAGGGATCGTCGTAGCGAGCGCCGCGCATGGCGGCGCGCAGCCGACGAGCGCTTCCTGACGCACCCAGGCTTGCCCGGGGGAGGCAGGATGGATCCGTGCACCGCGTGCGCGCGTCGATCGGGGGCACGGCCCTGATGCTGGCCGTGGCCGGCTGCACGTCCGAGCCCGAGGCGCGCGACCCGCAGCCCACCCGGTCGCCCTCGCCGTCCGTGACCTCTTCCGCGCCGTCCCCGAGCCCGTCCCCCTCGACCACGCCCAGCCCGCGCGCCCGGGTCGGCCCGGTGTCGGTGCCGGCCCTGTTCGACAAGCGCTACGACGGGCGCGGGCTGCGGCTCGGCGACGTCCTCGCGCGCACTGACGCGTACACGTCGTACACGGTCACCTACCGCAGTGGCGACCTGCGCATCTCCGGCAAGCTCGACGTGCCGCGCGGCCGGGGCCCGCACCCGGCGGTCGTGCTGGCGCACGGGTACATCGACCCGGCGATCTACGTGAACGGCCAGGGCATGCGCCGCGAGCAGGACTGGCTGGCCCGGGCCGGGTACGTCGTCCTGCACGTCGACTACCGCAACCACGCGGCGTCGTCGCGGGTGCCGTCCGCCGAGCGGCGGCTCCGGCTCGGGTACTCCGTCGACGTGGTCAACGCCGTGCACGCGCTGCGCCGTACGACGAAGGTGCGCGTGGACGACGACCGGATCGGCCTGGTCGGGCGCTCGATGGGCGGCAGCGTCATCTACAACGCGCTGGTCGCGCAGCCCGGGCTGGTCGACGCCGCGGTGCTGTTCGCGCCGGTGAGCTCGCGGGCCGACGACAACTTCGACCGGTTCATCCGCCAGGACGACGGCGCCGGCGACCAGGCGCTGACCCGGGAGATCCTCGACGCGCACGGCAGCCCGCGCGCGAACCCGGCGTTCTGGCGCCAGGCCAGCCCGCGCCCGTACTTCGACCGGATCACCGAGCCGGTGCTGATCCAGCACGGCACCGTCGACGACACCTGCCCGCCCCGGTGGACCCGCGCGACGTACCGGGCCATGAAGGCCGCCGGCGTCGACGTCACGCTGCGCTGGTACGCGGGCGAGGGCCACACGTTCTACGGCGCCTGGCCGCTCTCCATGCGCCGCACCGTCGCCTTCCTCCGCGCCCACCTCACCTGATCCGACGCCTCCGAGGCGTCAGAGGGGGATGTTGCCGTGGGCGCCGCGGTGCACGATGCCGGCGTCGGCGATCGCCTGGGCGAGGGCGGTGCGGGTGACGTTCGGCTCGACGACCTCGTCGATGACGCCGATCTCGACGGCCTTGTCGACGCTGCCGGCGATCCGCTCGTGCTCGGCGGCCAGCTCGGCCTCCACCTGCGGACGGATGTCGGGGGAGACCTCGAGCAGCTTGCGGCGGTGCAGGATCCGAATCGCCGCCACCGAGCCCATCACCGCGACCTCGGCGCCCGGCCAGGCGAACACCTTGGTGGCGCCGAGGGAGCGGGAGTTCATCGCGATGTACGCGCCACCGAACGTCTTGCGGGTCACCAGCGTCACCCGGGGTACGACGCACTCGCCGAACGCGTGCAGCAGCTTCGCACCCCGACGTACGACGCCGTCCCACTCCTGGCCGACGCCCGGCAGGTACCCGGGTACGTCGACGAGCACGACGAGCGGTACGCCGAACGCGTCGCACATCCGCACGAACCGCGACGCCTTCTCCGCCGACAGCGAGTCGAGGCAGCCGCCGAGGCGCAGCGGGTTGTTCGCGATGACGCCGACCGTGCGGCCTCCGAACCGACCGAGCGCGGTGACGATGTTCGGCGCCCACTTGGCGTGCAGCTCCTGCGCGGTGCCCTCGTCGAGGATCGCGTCGACGAGCGGGTGCACGTCGTAGGCCCGCTTCTTCGACTCCGGCAGCATCTGCGAGAGGTCGACGTCCTCGACCTGCGCCACGTCGAGGGTGCCCTGCGCGCCGAGCAGCGTGGCCACGCCGCGGGCGCGGTCGATGGCCTCCCGCTCGGACTCGGTGAGGATGTGCACGACGCCGGAGCGGCGGCCGTGCGGCTCCGGGCCGCCGAGGCGCAGCATGTCGACGTCCTCGCCGGTGACCGAGCGGACCACGTCGGGACCGGTCACGAAGATCCGGCCGTCGGGCCCGAGGATCACGATGTCGGTCAGTGCCGGCCCGTACGCCGCACCGCCGGCCGCCGGGCCGAGCACCACGGAGATCTGCGGGATCTTGCCGGAGGCCTGCGTCATCGCGTGAAAGATCTGCCCCACCGCGTGCAGCGACAGCACGCCCTCGGCGAGCCGCGCGCCGCCGGAGTGCCAGAGCCCGACGATCGGCGCCTGGTCGGCGAGCGCGCGCTCGTAGGCGTGCACGACGACCTTGCAGCCCACCTCGCCCATCGCGCCGCCCATCACGGTGGCGTCGCTGCAGAACGCGACCACGTGCGTGCCGTCCACCTTGCCGACCGCCGCGAGCATGCCGCTGTCGTCGTCCTCGGTGATCAGCTCGAGCGTGCCCTCGTCGAAGAGCGCGGCCAGCCGGAAGTTCGGGTTGCGCGGGTCCTGCTCGCGCGGCAGCTTCGCGGGCTTGGCCTGGGCCGGTGCGGCGACGGGTGCCTGGGTCATGCGACGCCTCCTACGGTGGGTCGGGACGGTCAGCGTCAGGCGCTGCGGAAGGCGATGGCGACGTTGTGGCCGCCGAAGCCGAAGGAGTTGTTGAGCGCGGCCAGGTCGCCCTCGGGCAGGCTGCGCTTCTCGGCCGCCACGTCGAGCCCGATGTCCTCGGGGTCCTCGAGGTTGACCGTCGGCGGGACGACGCGGTCCTTGAGCGCGAGCACGACCGCGAGCGACTCCAGCGCGCCGGCCGCGCCGAGCAGGTGCCCGGTCATGGACTTGGTGGAGGTGAGCACCAGGTCCTCGGCGGCCTTCTCGCCGAGCGCGTTGCGGATCGCGAGCGCCTCGGCGACGTCGCCCTGCGGGGTCGAGGTCGCGTGCGCGTTGATGTGCGCGACGTCGGACGGCTCGAGGCCGGCCTCGCGGAGCGCGACCTTCATGGCCCGGGTGGCCCCGAGCCCGGCCGGGTCGGGCTGGGCGATGTCGTGGGAGTCGGCGGTCACTCCGGCGCCGGCCGCCTCGGCGTACACCTTGGCGCCGCGCGCCTTCGCGTGCTCCTCGGACTCCAGCACCAGCACCGCCGCACCCTCGCCGAGCACGAACCCGTCGCGGCCCTTGTCCCACGGCCGGGACGCCTTCTCGGGCGCGTCGTTGCGCTTCGAGCGCGCCAACATCGGGCCGAACGCCGCCATCGGCAGCGGGTGCACGGCGGCCTCGGTGCCGCCGACCACCACCACGTCGGCGCGGCCGAGCCGGATCATGTCGATGCCGAGCGCGATCGCCTCGTTGCCGGAAGCGCACGCGGACACCGGGGTGTGCACGCCGGCCTTGGCGCCGATCGCCAGGCCGATGTTCGCGGCGGGGGAGTTCGGCATCAGCATCGGGATCGCCAGCGGCGAGACCCGGCGCGGGCCCTTCTCCTTGAGCGCGTCGTAGTTGGTCAGCAGCGTCTGCACGCCGCCGATGCCGGAGGCCATCGCGACCCCGAGCCGCTCGGCGTCGACCTCGGCGTCGGCCAGGCCGGAGTCGGCCCAGGCCTCGAGGGCGGCGACCAGCGCGAGCTGGCCGGAGCGGTCGAGCCGGCGGGCCTTGACCCGCTCGAGCACGTCGGTCGGATCGACGGCCACCTCGGCCGCGATCTGGGTCGGCAGCTGCTCGGCCCATTCGTGCTTGATCGGGCGGACGCCGGACTGTCCCGCCAGCAGGGCGGCCCAGGTCGTGGGCACGTCCCCTCCGACGGGCGACGTGGTGCCGAGTCCGGTCACCAGGACGCGAGTGGCGCTCATGGTCTGTTCACCTCGTGGGTTGTTGCTGGAGATCGTCGGGTGGTGCGGCCGGCCCTCCGACATCGGTGGGGTTTCAGTGACCCAGGGGTCACGCCGAGGTATCCGATGTCGGAGCGCTGGCCGTGGTCAGGAGTGGTCAGCCGTTCTGGGCACGCTCGATGAAGGCGACGGCGTCGCCGACGGTCTTGAGGTTCTTCACCTCGTCGTCGGGGATCTTGACGTCGAACTTCTCCTCGGCGGCCACGACGACCTCCACCATCGACAGGCTGTCGACGTCGAGGTCGTCGACGAACGACTTGTCGAGCTGGACGTCGTCCGCGGGGATGCCGGCGACCTCGTTGACGATGTCGGCGAGGTCCGCGCGAATCTCCTCGGTGGTTGCCATCTGCTGAGCTCCTTCTCGGTCGGTTGCGCTTTACGGGGGTCGGGGGTGGGTCAGGGGACGCGGACGACCTGGGCGGCGTACGCCAGGCCGGCGCCGAACGCGATGAGCAGCGCCAGGTCGCCGCTCTTCGCCTCGCCCTCGGCGATCATCCGGTCGAGGGCGAGCGGGATGGAGGCCGCGGACGAGTTGCCCTGGTCGGCGATGTCGCGGGCGATCCTCACGTGCTCGGGCAGCTTCATCGAGCGGGCCATCGCGTCGATGATCCGCATGTTCGCCTGGTGCGGCACGAACACGTCGAGGTCGTCGACCTTGAGGCCGGTCTTGTCGAGGGTCTGCTGCGCGACCTTGGCCATCTCGAAGGCGGCCCAGCGGAACACCGCGTTGCCCTGCATGACCAGGTGCGGCATGGTCGGCCGCTCCTGCTCGAGGACGTCGCGCCAGTCCTCCTTCTGCCGGATCAGGTCGAACTGCTCACCGTCGGAGCCCCACACCACCGGGCCGATGCCCGGCTCGTCGGAGGGTCCGACCACGGCGGCCCCGGCGCCGTCGGCGAAGATGAACGCCGTACCGCGGTCGCCCACGTCGGTCAGGTCGGAGAGCCGCTCGACGCCGATCACCAGCACGTGCTTGGCGCTGCCGCCGCGGATCATGTCGGACGCGAGCGCGACGCCATGGCAGAAGCCGGCGCAGGCCGCGCTGATGTCGAACGCGGCCGGCCGGTCGGTGCCGAGCTCGTGCGCGATGGCGGTGGCCACCGCCGGGGTCTGGAACATGTGCGAGACGGTCGCCACCACGATCGCGTCGATCTGCGCGATGTCGATGCCGGCGTGCTCGATCGCCTTGCGGGAGGCGCCGACGGCCATCGACTGCACGGTCTCGTCCGGCGCCGCCCAGCGGCGGGTCTTGATGCCGGAGCGCTGCTGGATCCACTCGTCGCTGGAGTCGATCGCGTCGACGATCTCGGCGTTCGGGATCACCCGCGAGGCGCGGTAGCTGCCGATGCCGAGGAGGGTGGCGTGCCGGGGCGCTGCCTCGTCGCCTGCGCTGAGCTTGCCGGTCATGACGGCACTCCTTCGGGGTGGAGGCGGATCAGCGGCTGGCCGGGGGAGACCAGGTCGCCGTCCTCGACGAGCCACTCGACGATGGTGCCGCCGTGCGGGGCGACCACCGGGGTCTCGTCGCGGCGGTTGGAGACGGAGCCGACGACGGTCTCGGGTGCGATCGAGCCGCCCTCGTGCAGGTCGGGGACCTGCCGGAAGGTGCCCTTGCTCGGCGCGACCAGCATCCGCCAGGTCGGGGAGGCGTCGATCGCCGACGCGACGCCGTGCTTGTCGCAGAACGCACGTGCATCGTCGAGCTGGTCCGGGGTCTTGAGCGCGAACGTCTCGACGCCCTTCATGTTCCGCTTCGCGATGCCGGTGAGGGTGCCCGCGGGCGGCATCTCCAGCAGGCCGGTGACGCCGAGGTCGAGCATCGTCTCCATGCACAGGTCCCAGCGGACCGGGTTGCTCACCTGGGTGACGATCCGCTTGAGCAGGTCGCGACCGTCGTGCACCACCTTGCCGTCGGCGTTCGAGATCACCGGGGTGCGCGGGTCGTGGGTCGAGACCGAGCGGGCCAGCGTGCCGAGGACGGCGACCGCCGGTGACATGTGCTCGGTGTGGAACGCGCCGGCCACCGACAGCGGCACCAGACGCGCCTTGGCGGGCGGGTCGCCGGCGAGCGCCTCGAGCTGCTCGACCGTGCCCGCGGCGACGACCTGGCCGGAGCCGTTGTCGTTGGCGGGGGTGAGGCCGTGCTCGGCGAGCTTGCCGAGCACCTCGTCGCGGTCGCCACCGAGGACGGCGGTCATGCTGGTCGGCCTCGCCGCGGCGGCCTCGGCCATCGCCCGGCCGCGCTCGCGGACGAGCACCATCGCCTGCTCGGCGGTGACCGCCCGGGCACCGGCGGCCGCGGTGAGCTCGCCGACGCTGTGCCCGGCGACCGCGCCGATCCGCCCGAAGGCGTCGGCCGGGTGCGGGAACAGCTCGAGCGCGGCCAGCAGGCCGGACGCGACGAGCAGCGGCTGCGCGACGGCGGTGTCACGGATCGTCTCCGCAACCGCCTCGGTGCCGTAGTGGAGCAGGTCGAGCCCGCTCACGGCCGACAGCCAGGTGAGGCGTTCGGCGAAGGTCGGGATCTCGACCCAGGGGGTCAGGAAGCCGGGCGTCTGGGCGCCCTGGCCGGGAGCGACGATGACGAGCACGCATCAAGCCTGTCGCGCGACCGGGCCCGCTCGCGCGGCCGACGCAGACGAAGATCACCCCGCCGATCTTGTAGGAACCCTACAACTCCGAGGTTGACAAAGAGGGGCTGCTCGTCGAGTCCGTGCTCAGCCGGCCGAGGGTCAGCGCGACCCGGTAGGTGTACGCGTGCCGGGGGTCGGTGGGGGACAGCCCGGTGGTCTCCGCGGCGCGCTTGAGGCGGTACCGGACGGTGTTCGCGTGCACGAACATCGCCCGCGCGGTGCCCTCGATGGAGCCGCCGTGGTCGAGGAACGCGGAGACCGTCTCGAGCACCGCCGAGCCGGTCTCGGCGAGCGGGCGGTACACCTCCTGGACGAGCTGCCGGCGCGCGTGCCCGTCGCCGGAGAGTGCCCGCTCGGGGAGGAGGTCGTCACTCGTCACCGGTCGGGGTGCCTCCGGCCAGCCCGGCGCGGCGCGCAGCCCGGCGATCGCGGCCCGCGCCGAGATGCTGGCGCGGACCAGGTCGGGCACCACCGGGCCGACCACCACCGGGCCGTCGCCGAAGTGCTGGGCCACGGCGGCGCCTGCCTTGTCGGGATTGTCCACTCCACCCAGGACGACCACCATCCGGTCGCCCTGCACGGCGCAGAGCGCGTCGAGCCCGACGTGCCGCGCGCTGCGCCGTACGTCGTCGATGTTGGTCTCGCGGGCCCGGCCGGAGGCCGTCGTCGCGCCCTCCCCGGGGACCCGGCCGAGCACCACGACGACGTCGCCCTTCGACTCCCAGCCCAGCGCGCTGGCCCGCGAGCGGACCGTCTCGTCGGCCTCGGCGCGGAGCACGCTGTCGACGACCAGCGCCTCGAGCCGGGCGTCCCAGGCGCCGCGCATCTCCGCGGCGCGGGCGTACACCTCGGCGGTGGCGAACGCGACCTCCCGTGCGTAGCGCACGATCGACTCGCGGACGGAGGGCGCGTCGGCCCCGCCGACGGCGGCCACGACGTTCTCCTCCACCACCTCGATGGTCATCCGCACCATCTCGACCGTTTGGTGGAGACTCACAACACCCGTCAGCGCGCGGGGAGCGGCGCCGAACACCTCCGCGGTCACCGGCGCCCGCTCGCCGGGCTCCTCGTACCAGGCCACGAACGCCTTGATGCCGGCCTGCACGATCAGCCCGATCCAGGACCGGTCCTCGGCGGAGAGGTTGCGGAACCACGGCATGTCCCGCTCCATGCGGGCCATCGCGGCCGTGGTCAGGGAGCCGACCGAGCGCTGCAGCCGGTGCGCGATGTCCGCCCGGCCGGTGCTGTCGGTCATACGGCGAGCGTAGTGCTCCGACCACTGGTCCTGTCCGATCGGTGGGTTTCCGCCGGTGTCGTAGTGGTTAGACGGATTTCACCCACCGTTGTGGCTAGAGTCACCCCGTCGCACCCGAGGAGCCTGATGCCCAAGCCGATCGAGGTCCAGTACCTCACCGTCCACGGGCACCGCCGTGCGTTCGTCAAGGTGGGCCGAGGGCCCGCGCTGCTCCTGCTGCACGGGCTGGGCTGCGACCACACCACCTGGCTGCCGGTGGTCGCCGCACTCTCCCGCCGCTACACCGTGATCGCCCCCGACCTGCTCGGGCACGGCCGGTCCGACAAGCCGCGGGCGGACTACAGCGTCGGCGGCTACGCCAACGGGATGCGCGACCTGCTCACCGTCCTCGGCATCGACAAGGTCACCGTCGTCGGGCACAGCTTCGGCGGCGGGGTGGCGATGCAGTTCGCCTACCAGTTCCCCGAGCGCACGGAGCGGATGGTGCTCGTCGCTCCCGGCGGCCTCGGGCCCGAGGTCAGCCCGGCCATCCGGGCGATCACGCTCCCCGGCTTCCACCAGGCGATGGGCGTGGTCACCCTGCCCGGCGTACGCCAGCTCACCACCACCGGGATGCGGATGCTCGCCCGCTCCGGACTGTCCCAGGCGCGCGACCTCGACGAGGTCGCGGAGGTGGTGGACTCCTTCCGCGACCCGCGCGCCCGTGCCGCGATCCGGCACGTCGTGTCCGCGGTCGTCGACTGGCGCGGCCAGATCGTGACGATGACCGACCGCGCGTACCTCACCCAGGCGATGCCGATGTGCGTCGTCTGGGGCACCGAGGACGCCGTGATCCCGGCGAAGCACGCCCGGGTCGCCGCCGAGCTCGCGCCCGGTGCCGTGGTGGAGGTGATCCCGAACGCCGGCCACTTCCCGCACAAGGACCACCCGCAGCGGTTCGTGAAGATCCTCGACGAGTTCTGCCGGACGCACCCCGCGGCGGCGTACCACCGGGGCCGCTGGCGGGCCCTGCTCCGCGCGGGCCGCCCCACCCCGCTCCCCGAGAGCGTCACCCCGCACGCCCGCCAGTCCGAGATCGCCTGACGGTCAGGCGTCGCCGCCCTCCTGCTTCACCCCGCGTACGGCGGTGGGGTCGTCGATCCGGTACCGGTCGAAGGCCTCCTGGACCGCCTCGGGCTTGACCTCGCCGCGCTCGGCGAGGGCCTGCAGGGTCTGCACGACGACGGACTGCGCGTCGATGTGGAAGAACCGGCGGGCGGCGGGACGGGTGTCCGCGAAGCCGAACCCGTCGGCGCCGAGGGCGTGGAAGTCCGACGGCACCCACTTCGCGATCTGGTTCGGCACCGCGCGCATGTAGTCGCTGACCGCCACGATCGGGCCCTCGGCCTCCTTGAGCTTGTCGGTCACGTAGGGGACCCGGGCCGGCTCGGAGGGGTGCAGCAAGTTCCACTGCTCGGCGGCGACCGCGTCGCGGGCGAGCTCGTTCCACGACGTCACCGACCACACGTCGGCCGCGACGCCCCACTCCTCGGCGAGCATCCGCTGCGCGTCGCGGACCCACGGCAGGCCCACACCCGACGCGAGCAGCTGCACGCGGGGCGGGTTCTCGCCCGCCACCTGCGGGGGTACGTCGAGGTGGTAGATGCCGCGCAGCAGGCCCTCGACGTCGAGGTTCTCCGGCTCCTTCGGCTGCACCACCGGCTCGTTGTAGACGGTGAGGTAGTAGATGACGTCCTCGCCGTGCGGGTGCTCGTCGCTGCCGCCGTACATCCGGCGCAGGCCGTCCTGCACGATGTGGCTGACCTCGTACGCCGTGGCCGGGTCGTAGTGCACCACCGCCGGGTTCGTCGCCGCGAGCAGCGGCGAGTGGCCGTCGGCGTGCTGCAGGCCCTCGCCGGTCAGCGTGGTGCGACCCGCGGTGGCGCCGACCAGAAACCCGCGCGCGAGCTGGTCGGCCATCGCCCAGATCGAGTCGCCGGTCCGCTGGAAGCCGAACATCGAGTAGAAGAGGTAGAACGGGATCATGTGCTCGCCGTGCGTGGAGTACGTCGAGCCGGCCGCCGTCGCGGAGGCCACCGCGCCCGCCTCGGAGATGCCCTCGTGGAGCATCTGGCCCTTCTCGGACTCCTTGTACGACAGCAGCAGCTTGCGGTCGACCGACTCGTAGCGCTGGCCCATCGGGCTGTACACCTTGGCGGTCGGGAACATCGAGTCCATGCCGAAGGTGCGGTACTCGTCGGGTGCGATCGGCACGATCCGCGGGCCGACCTCCTTGTCCTTCATCAGGTCGCGGAGCAGCCGCACCAGCGCCATGGTGGTGGCGATGGCCTGCTTGCCGGAGCCCTGCTTGAGCTCGGCGTACACGTCGTCACCGGGCAGCTTCAGCGGCTTCGAGCGCACCTCCCGCTTGGGCAGCGACCCGCCGAGCTGGCGACGCCGCTCGATCATGTACTCGATCTCGGGCGCGTCCTTGCCGGGGTGGAAGAACGGCGCGACCTCGGACTCGTCGATCTGCTTGTCGCTGATCGGCAGGTAGAGCCGGTCGCGGAACTTCTTGAGGTCGTCCTTGGTCAGCTTCTTCATCTGGTGCGTGGCGTTGCGGCCCTCGAGGGCGTCGATCGTCCAGCCCTTGATGGTCTTCGCCAGGATCACCGTCGGCTGGCCGACGTGCTTGCTGGCCGCGTCGAACGCGGCGTACACCTTGCGGTAGTCGTGACCGCCGCGCGGCAGCTTGCGGATCTGCTCGTCGGTCATGTGCTCGACCATCTTGCGCAGCCGCGGGTCGGCCCCGAAGAAGTGGTCGCGGATGTACTCGCCGCTCTCGACCGAGTAGGTCTGGAACTGGCCGTCGGGCGTGCTGTTCATCCGGTTCACCAGGACGCCGTCGACGTCGCGGGCGAGCAGGTCGTCCCACTCGCGGCCCCAGACCACCTTGATGACGTTCCAGCCGGCCCCGCGGAAGACCGACTCCAGCTCCTGGATGATCTTGCCGTTGCCGCGGACCGGGCCGTCGAGCTGCTGCAGGTTGCAGTTCACCACGAAGGTGAGGTTGTCGAGCTCCTCGCGAGCGGCCAGGCTGATCGCGCCGAGCGACTCCGGCTCACCCATCTCGCCGTCGCCGAGGAACGCCCACACGTGCTGCCGGCTGGTGTCCTTGATGCCGCGGTTGTGCAGGTAGCGGTTGAACCGCGCCTGGTAGATGGAGTTCAGGGCGGTCAGGCCCATCGACACCGTCGGGAACTCCCAGAAGTCCGGCATCAGCCGCGGGTGCGGGTAGGACGACAGGCCCTGGCCCACGCCGTGCTGCACCTCCTGGCGGAACCGGGAGAGCTTGGTCTCGTCGAGCCGACCCTCGAGGAAGGCGCGCGCGTAGATGCCGGGGGAGGCGTGCCCCTGGATGTAGATCTGGTCCCCGCCGCCCGGGTGGTCCTTGCCCCGGAAGAAGTGGTTGAAGCCGACCTCGTACAGCGACGCCGACGACTGGTACGTCGCGATGTGCCCGCCGACCTCGAGGCCCTTGCGGTTCGCCGTGGACACCATCACGGCGGCGTTCCACCGGAGGAACGCGCGGATCCGCCGCTCGACCTCCTCGTCGCCGGGGAACCAGGGCTCGCGCTCCGGGGTGATCGAGTTGATGTAGTCGGTGCTGCGCAGGGCGGGAACGCCGACAGCCTCCTCCCGGGCGCGCTCGAGCAGCCGCAGCATCACGTAGCGCGCACGCTCGCGGCCGCGATCCTTGAGCATCGCGTCGAAGGAGTCGATCCAGTCCTGGGTCTCGTCGGGATCGATGTCGGGAAGCTGGGTCGGCAGGCCCTCGTGGATGACGGAAGGGCGACCCGGTGTCTTGTCGGAAGCTGTGGCCACGAATCCCATCGTGTCATGCACGACGGCGCCGCGAAATCTACCGCCGGGTAGCGCTCACACCCGATCGAGCGGTCGGTGCTCGCCGTCGGGCAGCACGACGGTGACCAGGTCGCCGGGTCGTACCTCTCCGCCGTGCTGCACCACCGCCATCACGCCGGCCCTGCGGACGACGGCGCCGTCGGCGTCGCGGCCGAGCACCTGCGCGAGCAGGCCGTGCTGGAAGGCGTCGATCTGGCGGCAGGGGTTGCGCAGTCCGGTCAGCCGGACCTCCGCGGTCCGGCCGAGCAGCAGCACCGTGCCGGTCGGGAGGGCGAGCAGGTCGACCCCGGTGGTGGTGACGTTCTCCCCGAGCTGGCCGGGGCGGCCCGCGAACCCGACCTCGGCGACGTCGTCGAACAGCTCGGCCTGGATCAGGTGCACCTGCCGCAGGTTCGGCGCCGACGGGTCCCGACGTACCCGGGAGAGGTGCTGGACGGTCTCGCCGGCGTGCGCGTCGCCCTCGACGCCGTACCCGGCCACCAGACGGATCACCGGGACCGGGTCCTTGGAGAAGCCGTGCCGCGGGTTCGTCGCCACTGCCGCCACACGCGCCTCGCGTCTCACCGCGGGTGCGGGGGTACCGAGCGGGGGTCCAGCAGCCATGCCCCCACCCTCGCAGCCGCGGCGCCCACCTTGCGCGTCGGGGGAGATCCGATGAAACTACGCGCAAACGAGGGCGGGACCGGGGAACATCTTCGGGAGCAGCCATCAGCGACGGGACACGGAGGACAAGACGTGAGCGCGACCTCGGGTGGTGCCGACGGCACCACCACCCGGAACGCCGGGGAGCGGCTGGGGTTCGGCAGGGGGACGGTCGTCCAGGAGCTCGGGTGGGACGAGGACGTCGACGACGACCTGCGTATCCAGATCGAGAACGCCATCGACGGCGACATGGTCGACGGTGACTACGGCAACGTCGTGGACTCCGTCGTGCTGTGGTGGCGCGAGGACGACGGCGACCTCGTGGACGCCCTGGTCGACTCGCTGACCGACCTGGTCGACGGCGGTGCCATCTGGCTGTTCACCCCCAAGGTCGGCCGGCCGCAGGCGGTCGACCCCGCCGCGATCGCGGAGGCGGCGCCCATCGCGGGCCTCTCCACCACGACCACCGTCCCCGTCTCGCAGGACTGGGCGGCGACCCGCCTGGTCACGCCCAAGTCGCACCGCTGACCCAGCACCCGGACCGCGCGTAGCCGGTTCTGTAACACCCCGTTACATTCCAGGTACCCGTCTCGGTCCCAGGAGGTCACCCCGTGCCCCAGCTGTCCAAGGCGCTCGGTCTGGTCGGCCAGTCACCGACCATGATCCGGGTGCTCGGCTCCGCCGGCGTCATCAAGGCGTACCCGCCCACCAAGCTGGCGCGGCTGGTGGCCACCCTCGCGCAGTGGGGCACCGGGCCCGCGGGCGGCTTCGCCGCCCAGGCGATCCTGCACCCGGACCGGGCCGCCGTGGTCGACGAGCTCGGCGAGCTCACCTTCGGCCAGCTCCACGACCGCAGCAACCGGCTGGCCGACGCGCTCCGCTCACGCGGGGTCCGGGCCGGCGACGGCATCGCGATCATGTGCCGCAACCACCGCGGCTTCGTCGACGCGAGCATCGCGGCCGCCAAGCTCGGCGCCGACATCCTGTACCTCAACACCGCGTTCGCCGGCCCCCAGCTCGTCGAGGTGCTGGACCGCGAGGACCCCAAGGTCGTGGTGCACGACGAGGAGTTCACCGGGCTGCTGGCGAAGGCCGACACCCGCGACCGGATCCTCGGCTGGACCGACGCCGACACCGACTCCGACACCGGCCCCGACACCCTCGAGTCCCTGATCCGGTCCGGTACGCCCGGCGATCCGGCGCCGCCGAGGAAGCAGAGCCGGATCATCATCCTCACCTCCGGCACCACCGGCACCCCGAAGGGCGCGCCGCGCAGCGAGGCCGGCATCGAGGCGGCCACCGCGCTGCTCTCGCGGCTGCCGCTGAAGTCCGGCTGGCGCACGCACGTCGCCGCGCCGCTGTTCCACACCTGGGGCTGGGCGCACTTCGCGCTGGCGATGCTGCTCGGGTCGACCGTCGTGCTGCGCCGCAAGTTCGACCCGCTGGAGTGCCTGGAGACCCTGGTCAAGGAGGACTGCGACTCGCTGGTGGTCATCCCGGTGATGCTGCAGCGGATCCTGCAGCTGCCGCAGGACGCGCTCGACTCCCACGACCTGTCCGGGGTCAAGGTGGTGGCCGCGTCCGGCTCCGCGCTGCCCGGCGACCTCGGGGTCACCTGGATGGACCAGTTCGGCGACCACCTCTACAACATCTACGGCTCCACGGAGGTCGCCTACGCGACCATCGCCAGCCCCGCCGACCTCCGCGAGGCCCCGGGTACGGCGGGCCGCCCGCCGTTCGCGACGGTGGTGAAGATCCTCGACGAGGACGGCCGGGAGCTACCGCACGGCGAGGCCGGGCGGATCTTCGTCGGCAACAGCATCCTGTTCGAGGGCTACACCGGCGGTGGCAGCAAGGACACCGTCGACGGGCTGATGGCGACCGGCGACGTCGGCCGGTTCGACGAGGGCGGCCGGCTGATCGTCGAGGGCCGCGACGACGAGATGATCGTCTCCGGCGGCGAGAACGTCTTCCCCCAGGAGGTCGAGGACACCCTCGCCCGGCACGAGGCGGTCAGCGAGGCGGCCGCGATCGGGGTCGACGACGACGACTTCGGCAAGAGGTTGCGCGCGTTCGTGGTCGTCGAGGAGGGCCGGCAGGTCAGCGAGGACGACCTCAAGGAGCACGTGAAGCGGGAGCTCGCCCGCTACAAGGTGCCCCGCGAGATCGTCTTCCTCGACGAGCTGCCCCGCAACGCCACCGGCAAGGTGCTCAAGCGCGAGCTCCGCGACCACGACGCCGGCTGAGCGGGCGATGGCCATCGCGGTGGGGGAGCCGGCGCCCGACTTCGAGCTGCGCGACCAGCACGGGCAGAGCGTCCGGCTGTCGTCGTACCGCGGCGAGAAGGCGGTGGTGCTGATGTTCTACCCCTACGCCTTCAGCCGGGTCTGCTCCGGCGAGCTGGCCCAGGTCCGCGACAGCCTGCCCGCCTTCGAGTCCGCCGACGTCCAGCTGCTGGCGGTCTCCTGCGACCCGATGTTCTCGCTGCGCGTGTTCGCCGAGCAGGACGGCCTGACCTTTCCGCTCCTGTCCGACTTCTGGCCGCACGGCGCGGTCGCCGAGGCCTACGGCGTGCTCGACCCGGGCGGGTTCGCCCGCCGCTCGACGTACGTCGTGGACCGGGACGGGATCGTGCGCTGGGCCGTGCACAACGAGACCCCCGAGGCCCGCGACCTGGAGGAGCAGGCGCGGGTGGTGGCGCGGGTCACTCGTCCGGCGCCCGGCGGGTAAAGATCTCGAATTTTCGGCGAAAACCTCTGACAACCCTTGAACGGGGTTGTTGAATAGTCACTGCAACGACCGCTGGTGACCCGAGACGCCAGCGGTCGTTGTCTGTGTTGGACGGGCTCCGCTCCTCTGCGGATCGCGCTCCTCGGTCCAGATCAGGATCGGCGGTGGACCGCTGGTCGAGGTGCGAGCTGGCTACCGCGAGCCTCGAAACCAGGGGTCCCAGGGTCGGCGTGCTCGGACCCGGACGCGATCAACTACGCTGACCGCGCTTCGCGCGTGGGGCGTATAGCTCAGCGGTAGAGCACCTGCCTTACAAGCAGGTGGTCGCAGGTTCGATCCCTGCTGCGCCCACCCACCACGACGGGTTCCCGCCTGACCTGCGTGAACGTGTCCCAACGGGGCATCTGCTTGTTAGCCTTTCCGGGGTCGTTCCGCCCCGGACGGCCGCGACGAGGGTGCGCCGGGCCTCTCGAGCCCGGCTGTCGAAGGGGGGTGCGCTGGTGGCCGACACCGTCGCACGGACCGTCTCCTCGCGCGGCTCCCGTCCCGGGGGCCGACGACGGGCACCGACCCGCCGCCGTGCCTCCCGCTGGCGCCGGGCGCGTGGTCTCGGCGGCACCGTCGGGGTGACCACGATGAGCGCGCTGCTGCCGGGGTCGGGGTACCTGTGGACCGGCCGGCGGGTGTTCGGGCTGGTGGTGCTGACGATCAGCCTCGCGGTGCTCGGCCTGGGCGGCTGGTACTTCGGCCGCGACCCGCACGCCGCGCTCCAGTTCGTCTTCGACCCGGTCCGGCTCAAGACCGCCGCCGCGGTGGTGAGCGCCGGGTTCGTGGTGTGGGCGTTCGTGGTGGTGACCACGTACCTGATGGTCAGACCGGTGGAGCGTCGACCGCTGCACACGCTGGTCGGCTCGCTGTTCGTCTGCTTCCTGTGCGTCGTGGTGGCCGCACCGGTGGCGGTCGCGGCGAGGTACTCGATGGTGCAGGCCGACCTGGTCGGCAGCGTCTTCCAGCACAACACCAGCGCCACCGCCCCGAAGCACGTCACCGAGAAGGACCCCTGGAGCGGCCGCACCCGGGTCAACGTGCTGCTGCTCGGCGGCGACGGCGGCGTCGACCGCCAGGGTGTCCGCACCGACTCGATGATCCTGATGAGCATGGACACCCGGTCCGGGCGCACGGTGATGTTCAGCCTGCCGCGGAACATGATGAACGCGCCGTTCCCCGACGACAGCCCGCTGCACGCGGCGTACCCCGACGGCTTCCGGAACCCGACCGGCGACCCCAGCCAGGACGGCAACTGGATGCTGAACGCCATCTACCGCGAGGTGCCGATGCTGCACCCGCACATCCTGGGGCGGTCCGACAACGAGGGCGCCGACGCGCTCAAACAGGCGGTCGAGGGGACGCTCGGCCAGCCGGTCGACTACTACGTGCTGGTGAACCTGCAGGGCTTCCGCAAGATCGTCGACGCGATGGGCGGCGTCACCGTCAACATCAACCAGCCGATCCCGATCGGCGGCAACACCGACCTCGGCATCCCGCCCGACGACTACCTGAAGCCGGGTCCCCACAAGCGGCTGAACGGCTTCCAGGCGCTCTGGTACACTCGCGGCCGCTACGGCTCCACGGACTACCAGCGGATGGAGCGGCAGCGCTGCATGATCAACGCGATCGTCGACGAGGCGAAGCCGCTGAACCTGCTGCGCCGCTACCAGGAGCTGGCGAAGGCCGGCAAGCAGATCATCCGCACCGACATCCCGAGCGTGCTGCTGCCGGCGTTCGTGGACCTGTCGCTGAAGATCAAGGACGCCTCGGTACGGTCGGTGGTGTTCCAGACCTCCGACAAGTTCTTCTCAGGTGACCCGGATTTCCGCTGGATGCGCAAGGTGACCCGCAAGGCACTGCGGCCGCCGCGGCAGCACCGCGCCGCGACGGCTCCGTCGGGCGGGCCGACGACGCCCGGCGCCCCCTCGGCGTC
>JABFXA010000112.1 GCA_013361955.1 Nocardioidaceae bacterium | reverse complement strand
GGCGCCCGGTGGGCGGTGGCCGCCGCCACCGAGCACGCCGCGCTGGTCGCCGGGGTCGCGCTGCACCCCAACGAGGCGCCGGTGCTGGCCGCGGCGGGCCGGCTCGACGAGGCGATGGCGGAGATCGAGGTGCTGGCGGCCTCGAGCGACCGGGTGCGCGCGGTCGGCGAGACGGGTCTCGACCACTTCCGCACCGGCGAGGACGGACGGGCCGCGCAGCAGCGGTCGTTCCGCGCGCACATCGACCTCGCCAAGCGCCTCGGCAAGACGTTGGTGATCCACGACCGCGACGCCCACGACGACGTGCTGCGGATCATCGACGAGGAGGGCGCGCCGGAGCGGTTCGTGATGCACTGCTTCTCCGGCGACGCCGCGTTCGCCCGCGCCTGCCTGGACCGCGGGGGCTGGCTGTCGTTCGCCGGGACGGTCACCTTCAAGAACGCCGAGCCGGTCCGCGACGCCTTGCGCATCGCCCCGCTGGACCGGGTGCTGGTGGAGACCGACGCGCCGTACCTGACGCCGATGCCGTACCGCGGCCGGCCCAACGCGTCGTACCTGGTTCCCCTGACGATGCGGTCGATGGCGCAGACCCGGGGCGACGACCTGGAGGCGCTCTGCGCGGCGGTCGACGCGAACACCGAGGAGGCGTTCGGCGGCCCCTGGTGACCCCGCAACGGGTGATCCCGCCCACGTTGAACCGGGACAAAACCGGACAGGTCTGGACAGACTATTTTGACCTGTGCCCCGGGATCCGTATGGTCATGTGCTTGTTGGCCGGGAGTGGGGAAGTTCTCGGGCGACACCCCTGAGCCCCCGAGGCACCCCCGGCCCCCGCCGGAGGACGGTCGCGGGGGACCGCAGTACCTGTCGTGGGCCGAGCGCCCGTGGCCACCCGGGGTGTGTCGCACCCGCGGCCCGGGGAGCACGAACATGGGAGCAGCGTGCGAAGCACTGTCGCGCACCTCACGACCACTCTTGCCTCGAGCCGCAAGGCTCTCCTCGTCCTCGTCGGCGCGGTCGCCCTGGCCGTCGCCGCGACCGGCGTCGGCTACGCGTCGATGTCGAAGAACGTCACCGTGAGCATCGACGGCAAGTCCCAGCAGGTCCGGAGCTTCGGTGGCACCGTCGGCGACGTGCTCTCCGACCAGGGCATCGACCTCTCGGACCACGACGCCGTCTCGCCCGGGCTCAGCTCGTCGATCTCCGACGGCACCACCATCGCGGTGAAGTACGGCCGCCCGCTCGACGTGAAGCTCGACGGGCAGACCGACCGCTACTGGGTCACCGCCACCGACGTGGCCTCCGCGCTCGACCAGATCGGGCTGCGGATCGGCGCCGCGGACCTGTCCGCCAGCCGCAGCGCCTCGATCGGCCGCAGCGGCATGGACCTGTCGATCATCACGCCGAAGAGCCTCGTGGTGAGGATCGGCGCTGAGAAGTCGCACAAGAAGCAGCTCACCGCGCTCACCGTGCGTGACGCCCTGCGCCAGCTCGGCGTGAAGGCCGACGGCAACGACAAGGTGAAGCCCGGGCTGGGCACCCGTCTCGAGGACGGCGACCGTCTGGTGCTGACCAAGGTCCGCGTCGTGCAGCGCCGCGTCACCGAGTCCGTGTCCGCGGGCACCGTGCACCGGCAGGACGCCGGCATGTACGACGACCAGACCAAGGTCGTCCGCGCGGGCCGCGACGGCAGCCGCAGCGTGGTCTACAAGATCACCTTCGAGAACGGCGACCGGGTGGCCCGCAAGGTGGTCCGCAGCGCCGTGGTCCGCAAGCCCGTCGCGGAGATCGTCAAGGTCGGCACCAAGTCCCGGCCCGTCGTGCCCTCCGCGCCCTCCGTCGGCTACGGCGCGTGGGACCGGATCGCCGAGTGCGAGTCCGGCGGCAACTGGCAGGCGAACACCGGCAACGGCTACTACGGAGGCCTGCAGTTCAGCCTCAGCACCTGGCAGTCGTACGGCGGCTCGGGTCGGCCGGACCAGAACAGCCGCGAGGAGCAGATCCGCGTCGCGGAGAAGGTCCGCGACGCCGAGGGCGGCTACGGCGCCTGGCCCGTGTGCGGGGCCCGCGCCTGACAGGCGGCCGGATAGGGTCGCCGGGATGACGTCCGGCGGCCCCGACGACCACACCTCCGCCGGTCCGAGGCTCCTCGGGCCGGCGGAGGTCCGTCTGTTGGCGGACCGGCTCGGGCTGCGGCCGACCAAGCAGCGCGGGCAGAACTTCGTCATCGACGCCAACACGGTCCGCCGGATCGTGCGCGCCTCCGGCGTCACCGCCGACGACGTGGTGCTCGAGGTCGGTCCCGGCCTGGGGTCGCTGACCCTGGCCCTGCTCGGGACCGGGGCCCGGGTGGTGGCGGTCGAGGTCGACCCGCTGCTCGCCGACGCCCTGCCCGGCACGGTCGCGACGTACGCCCCCGGGTGCGCGGAGCGCTTCGAGGTGGTCGCGGCCGACGCGATGCGGGTGACCGACGTCCCCGGCCCGCCGCCGACCGCGCTGGTCGCGAACCTGCCCTACAACGTCGCCGTCCCGGTGCTGCTGCACCTGCTGGCGCTGCTTCCCGGCCTGCGGCACGGGCTGGTGATGGTGCAGGCCGAGGTGGCCGACCGGCTCGCCGCCGGCCCCGGCTCGCGGACGTACGGCGTCCCGTCGGTCAAGGCCGCCTGGTTCGCCGACGTACGACGGGCGGGGTCGGTGGGCCGCACGGTGTTCTGGCCGGCGCCGAACGTCGACTCCGGGCTGGTCGCCTGGACGCACCGCGACCCGCCGGTCACCGACGTGTCCCGCGAGCAGGTGTTCGCGGTCGTGGACGCCGCGTTCGCGCAGCGGCGCAAGACGCTCCGGTCCACGCTCAAGCCGCTCGCCGGGTCCGCCGAGGCGGTCGACGCCGCGCTCGCCGACGCGGGCGTCGCGTCGTCCGCCCGCGGCGAGGCGCTCGGCGTCGAGGACTTCGCGCGGATCGCCTCGGCCCTGCAGCGGGTGCGCGCGTGAACGGCGGCACCGTGGCCGTGACCGCCCCGGCCAAGATCAACCTGTCCCTGGGGGTCGGCCCGGTCCGCCCCGACGGCTTCCACGCGCTGGCGACCGTCTACCAGGCCGTCGGCCTCTTCGACCAGGTCACCGTCTCCGACGCCGACGACGTCACCGTCACGGTGCGCGCCGAGGCCCGCCTCGACGTGTCCGGCGTGCCCACCGACGGCAGCAACATCGTGGTCCGCGCGGCGCGGCTGCTCGCCGAGCAGAAGGGCCTGGAACGCGGGGTCGCGATCACCATCGACAAGGGCATCCCGGTGGCCGGCGGGATGGCCGGCGGCAGCGCTGACGGGGCCGCCGCGCTGCTCGCCTGCGACCACCTGTGGGGGCTCGGCACCGCTCGCGAGGAGCTGCTCGAGCTGGCCGCCGAGCTGGGCAGCGACGTCCCGTTCGCGATGGTGGGCGGCACCGCGATCGGCACCGGCCGCGGCGAGCTGGTCTCGCCGCTGATGACCCGCGGCGAGTTCTGGTGGGTGATCCTCGAGTCCGACCGGGGGCTGTCCACCCCGCAGGTGTACGCCGAGTTCGACGAGATGCACCTCGGGGCCGTCGTCGACGACCCGGAGATCCCCGACGAGCTGTTCCAGGCGCTGCGCACCCACGACCTCGAGGCGCTCGGCAAGGCGCTGACCAACGACCTGCAGGCGCCGGCGCTGCGGCTGCGGCCCGAGCTCGCGCGGGCCCTCGACCACGGCCGCGCCGAGTCCGCGTTCGGCGCCGTGGTGTCCGGCTCCGGCCCGAGCTGCCTGTTCCTGTGCGAGAGCCGGGCGCACGCCACCCAGGTCGCCGCCGGGCTGGCCGAGCGGGGGTTCGGGCACGTCTCCTTCGCCCCCGGACCGGTGCACGGGGCCCGCGTCGTGGCGGCGGACGCCTGACCATGCCACCGGTCAACCTGGTCAACCTCGAACGGGTGTCGCTCGCCTTCGGCATCCGGCCCTTGCTGGCCGACGTCAGCCTCGGAGTCGGCGCCGACGACCGGGTCGGCGTGGTGGGCCGCAACGGCGACGGCAAGACCACGCTGCTGCGGGTGCTCGCGGGCGTGCAGACACCCGACGAGGGCCGGGTCTCGCAGCACGGCGACCTGCGGCTCGGCTACCTCACCCAGGAGGACGAGCTGCCGGCCGGCGCGACCGTGCGGCACGTGGTGCTGCACGACCTCGCCGACCACGAGTGGGCCGCCGACCCGGTGACCCGGGAGACGGTGCACGTGCTGCTCGCGGGCATCGGCCTCGACCGCACGGTCGACGGCCTGTCCGGCGGCGAGCGCCGGCGCTGCTCGCTGGCCCGGCTGCTGCTCGGCGAGCACCACCTGCTGCTGCTCGACGAGCCCACCAACCACCTCGACGTCGAGGCCGTCGCCTGGCTGGCCGAGCACCTGGCCCGCCGGCCGTCCGCACTGGTCGTGGTCACCCACGACCGCTGGTTCCTCGACGCCGTGTGCACCCGGACCTGGGAGGTGCACGACGGCGTCGTCGACGCCTACGACGGCGGGTACGCCGCCTTCGTGCTCGCCAAGGCCGAGCGGCAGCGGCAGGCCGCCGCCACCGAGACGCGTCGGCGCAACCTGGTCCGCAAGGAGCTCGCCTGGCTCCGCCGCGGCGCACCGGCCCGGACCTCGAAGCCGAGGTTCCGCATCGACGCGGCCAACGCGCTCATCGAGGACGTCCCGCCGCCGCGCGACCGGCTCGAGCTGCAGCGGTTCGCCACCCAGCGGCTCGGCAAGGACGTCATCGACGTCGAGGACGTCGATCTGGTCCGCGGCGAGCGGACGCTGCTCTCGCACGCGACCTGGCGGCTCGGGCCCGGCGACCGGCTCGGCCTGGTCGGCGTCAACGGCGCCGGCAAGTCCTCGGTGCTGGCCCTGCTCGCCGGCGACCTGCGGCCCACCGCCGGCCGGGTACGCCGTGGCCGCACCGTGGCGATCGCCGAGCTCGGCCAGGCGATGCAGGCGCCCACCGAGCCCGACGACCGGGTGCTGCCGGCCATCGAACGCGTCCGCCGGGTGGCCAGCGTCGCCGGCGGCGAGGTGACCGCGACCGCGATGCTGGAGCGGTTCGGCTTCACCGGCGACCGGCTCACCGCGCGGGTCGGCGACCTGTCCGGCGGCGAGCGCCGCCGCTTCGAGCTGCTGCGGCTGCTGCTGTCCGAGCCCAACGTGCTGCTCCTCGACGAGCCCACCAACGACCTCGACATCGAGACCCTGACCGTGCTCGAGGACTTCCTCGACGGCTGGCCGGGCACGCTCGTGGTGGTGTCGCACGACCGGTACTTCCTCGAGCGGGTCACCGACTCGGTGTGGGCGCTGCTCGGCGACGGCCAGGTGTCGATGCTGCCGCGCGGCGTGGAGGAGTACCTCGAGCGGCGCGCCGCGTCCCTCCGGGAGGCCGAGCCGGAGACCGAGCCGGAGACGACCGGGTCCGGTGCGCCCAGCCAGCAGGAGCTGCGCGAGGCCCGCAAGACGATGGCCCGCGTCGACCGGCAGCTCGGCCGGATCGCCCTGCAGGAGGCCGAGCTGCACTCCGAGCTCGTCGAGCACGCCGCCGACTACGAGCGGCTCGCGCAGATCGACGGCCGGCTGCGCGACGTGCTCGCGCAGAAGCAGGCGCTCGAGGAGGAGTGGCTGGAGGCCGCCTCGATGCTGGAGTGACGAGGGGCCCGGCGCCGTCCGGCGCCGGGCCCCTCGTGCCTCAGTGCGTCGTCAGCTGACGATGCCCTTGTCGGCGAGGTACTGCTTCGCGACCTCCGACGGGTCCTTCTTGTCGACCTGCACCATGGCGAGGTACTTGGTCAGGTCGTCGGTGGTCAGCGCCGCGGACACCTCGTTGGCCGCCGACTTCACGTCGTCGGTGACCTTCGAGGAGCGCACGATCGGCACGATGTTCTGCGCGAGGAACAGGTTCTTCGTGTCGTCGAGCACGACCCAGCCCTCGGTCTCGATCGAGGAGTCGGTCGAGAACACGTTGGCGACCTGGATGTCGCCCTTCTTCAGCGCCGCCTTGGTGAGCGGGCCGCCCGGGTCGAGCGGCTTGAACTGCTTGAACGTGATGCCGTACTCCTTCTCCAGGCCGACCAGGCCCTGGAAGCGGGTCTTGAACTCCGGCCCCGCGCCGACCACGAGCTTCGAGGCGACCGGCTTCAGGTCGTCGATGCTCTGCAGGTGGTACTTGTCCGCGGTCTCCTTGGTCACCGTGAGGGTGTCCTTGTCCTCGGCCGCGGCCTGGTCGAGGGTCTCGGTGCCCTCGGGCAGCACCTTCTGCAGGGCGTCGTACACCTCCTGCGGGGCGGACACGTCGCTGGGCACCTCGCCGTTCGGCGAGAGCGCGGCCAGCAGCGCACCGTTGTACTCCGGGATCATGTCGATGGAGCCGTCCTTGAGCGCCTTGAGGTACAGCTCGCGGGCGCCGATGTTCAGCTTCTTCTGCACCTCGACGCCCTTGGCCTCCATGGCCTGGGCGTAGATCTCGGCGAGCAGCTCGTTCTCGGGGAAGTTCGCCGAACCGATCACGATCGTGCTCTTGTCACCCGTGCCGCCGCCGGCCGTCGGGTCACCTCCACAGGCGCTCAGTGGCAGCACGGCCGCGACGACGGCGGCGAGTGCCATGAGCTTGCGGGACTTCCTGGGCATCGGTGGAACCTTTCTGGTCGGCCATCACCCTGCGGTGCTGGCGGTTGGTGCTTCCTGCGTTGACGTGTCGGTGCTGCGGGCACCGCGCCGACGGCCGCGCCGCGCGGACCCCCGCTGGCGGACACCGGGGGAGACCACCGCGCGCTCGAGACCGGCGCCGGCCAGGTCGAGCGCGATGGCCAGGGCCGCGACGAGCACCGCCCCGGCGAACACCTGGTCGTACTGGTTGCGGGCCAGCCCGTCGATGAGGAACCGGCCCAGCCCACCGAGCCCGACGTACGCCGCCACGGTGGCGGTCGCGCACACCTGCAGCGTGGAGCTGCGCAGCCCGCTCATGATCAGCGGCAGTGCCATCGGCACCTCGGCGCGGAACAGCACCTCCGTCGGCCGCATCCCCATGCCCACCGCGGCGTCGACGGCGGACCGGTCCACGGCCCGGATCCCGGCGTACGTCGAGGCGAGGATCGGCGGCACCGCGAGCACGACCAGCGCGATCAGCGCGGGCACTAGGCCGGTGCCCATCAGCACCACCATCAGCGACAGCAGCCCGAAGGTCGGCAGCGCGCGGCCGGCGTTGCCGATGTTGATCGCCAGGAACGCGCCCCGGTTGGTGTGCCCGATCAGCAGCCCGATCGGCAGCGCGATCGCGGCCGCGATCAGCACGGCCAGCACGGTGTAGCCGAGGTGCTCGACCAGCCGCTGCGGGATGGAGCCGTCGCTCCAGCCCCAGTTCGCCGGGTCGAGGAGGAAGCCGAAGTAGTTGAACAGCGGGACCGGTGTGATCATCGCGTCGCCACCCGGTCCCACGGGGTGAGCCGGCGTTGCAGCAGCACGATCGCGATGTCGCACACCGCGGCCAGCAGCACCGACAGCACGATGCCCACGATGATCGGCTCCATGAACCCGAGCTGCAGGCCGCGGGTGAACAGCGCGCCGAGCCCGCCGACGCCGATCAGCGCGCCGACGCTGACCAGGCTGATGTTGGCGACCGTGGCCACCCGCACGCCGGCCAGCATCACCGGCAGCGCCATCGGCAGCTCGACCTGCAGCAGCTGCCGGAACGGGCGGAAGCCCATCGCCTCGGCGGCCTGCGTCGCCTGGCCCTGCACGGACAGCAGCGCGTCGGCGACGGTGCGGGTGAGCAGCGCGAAGGTGTAGACCGCGAGCGAGACCACGATGTTGAGCGGCGACAGCGTGCCGGTGCCGAGGATCGCCGGCATGATCAGGAACAGCGCGAGCGAGGGGATGGAGTACAGCACCCCGCCCAGGTTCACGATCGGCTGGTAGAGCCAGCCGCGGCGCACCGCCAGGTAGCCCACCGGCAGCGCGAAGATCACCCCGAGGACCACCGGCACCAGCGCGAGCCAGATGTGCTGACCGAGATCGGTGAGGATCTCCGAGTAGTTGTTCTGGATGTACTCGATCATCCGGCGGACTCCCGCCGCGCGTCCGCGAGGTGGTCCGCGATCGACGCGTGCGTGGCGGCTCCGTCGGCGACCCCGTCGCCGTCGACGCGGACCGCGACGCCGGCCGGCGAGCTGATCGCGAGGTCGGTGACCAGGCGCAGCGAGTCCTGCTTGGTGAAGGTGCCGGTGATCGCCCGGACGTCGTCGCTGCCGTTGACCGTCCAGCCGCGCGGGCGGCCCGCGTCGTCGAGCAGCAGGCGTACGCCGCGGACGCCGTCGACGTACGTCTGCACGGGCTCGACCTCGAGGCCCTCGGCGGTGACGAACGACAGCCCGCGGAAGCCGCGGTCGCGGCCGACGAAGTCCGCGACGAAGTCGTCGGCCGGGTCGTCGAGGAGCTCCTGCGGGGTGCCGACCTGGGCCAGGTGGCCGCCCTCGCGGAACACCGCCACCGTGTCGCCGAGCTTGATCGCCTCGTCGATGTCGTGGGTGACGAACGCGATGGTCTTGCCGACCTCGGCCTGCAGCCGCAGGAACTCCTTCTGCAGCCCGTCGCGCACGATCGGGTCGACGGCGCTGAACGGCTCGTCCATCAGCATCACCGGCGGGTCGGCCGCGAGCGCACGGGCGACACCGACCCGCTGCTGCTGGCCGCCGGAGAGCTGCGCGGGGTAGCGGGTCGCCATCGACGCGTCGAGCCCGACCCGGCCGAGCAGCTCGACGGCGTTCTCGCGCGCCTGCTTCTTGTTCACGCCGTTGAGCAGCGGCACGGTCGCGATGTTGTCCTGCACGGTGCGGTGCGGGAACAGGCCGGCGTGCTGGATGACGTAGCCGATCTTGCGGCGCAGCACCGCGGCGTCCTGCTTCGTGACGTCCTCGCCGTCGATGGAGATGGTGCCCGACGTCGGCTCGATCAGCCGGTTGATCATCCGGAGGCTGGTGGTCTTGCCGCACCCGGACGGACCGACGAAGACGGTGATCTGACCGGTGGGCAGCTCGATCGACAGGTTGTCCACCGCGACGGTGCCCCCGGGGAACGCCTTGGTGACTGCGTCGAACGTGATCATGGAGCTCTCCGGTTCGTCGGGTCCTGGTCGGGTGGACCGAGATAGGGCGAGTTGAATGTCTACGAATCTAATGCAGTTCAGGCGTTGCTGTCGGTGGTGGGGTGGGTGTGGGACGGCGCCCCCGGTGGGCCGTCGAGCACGTCGTGTGCCCAACCTACGCCCAAGACATGCGAAATCGACTCGACATCCACCCCGAACGGCCGATCGTTGGCGTCCTGTGACACGCACTGAGATCCCTTGTGCAACACCGTTTGCAGACCTGGCGAACCGTGCGGCCCGGTGTCGTCGAGCAGCCGCGCCTGGTGCAGCGCGAGCAGCTCGCACGCGGTGACGTCGCGCAGCACGCCGAGCGCGTGGTCGAGCGCGGCGGCCGCCTCCAGCCCGAAGCTCTGCACGTCCTCCTGCCCGGCCGAGGTCTCCATGGCGCCGATCGAAGCAGGGGCCGCCGACACCCGCAGCTCGTGCACGAGACCGACCGCGCGCTTCTGCACCGCGACCAGGCCCGCCTGCCGGCCGGGCTCCGCGGACAGCTGCGGGGGCAGCCCGGTGACCCGCGCGTCGAGCAGCCGGTGGAGACGCGCGGTGGTCGTCTCGGCGAGGTGCGTGGCGGCGGTGCGCACGGCGTCCATCGCGGCGGCCAGCTCCCACCCGTCGAACCCGGCGGTGCCGAGGAACCTGCCCTCCACGAGCGCCGGCGAGGGGGTCACGCCGTCGAGCGACCGGTCGACCGCCTCGTCGAGACGCGTCACCGCACGCAGCAGGGCCGCGACCGCCGGACCGACCACGCGGAACGACACCGGCGCCTGCAGCATCCGCGGCGCCGCCTCGCCCCCGGCGAGGTCGAGGAGCACCTCGTGCACCTGCACGAGGACGTCGTCCGCACGGGCCAGCGAGGGGTGGTACGGGTCGCGCGGCGCGCGCACCTGCGCGATGCTGCCTGCTGCCGCCACCAGCGCCTGTGCCGCGAGCGTCCGCGCGTCGTGCCCGAGCAGCACCGCCCGCGCGGTCGACACCGGCACCCCCTGCAGGAACGCCACGCCCTCCTTGGCGGCGAACGAGTAGCGCCCACGCAGCGCGAGGCCGAGGTGCGCGAGCGGCACGATCTCGCCGGCCGAACCGCTGCCGCGCGAGGGCACCTGCGGTGCGTCGTCGAGCAGCGCCACCAGGGCGTGCGCCAGGTCGGGGGAGACGCCGGCCTCCGGCTCCAGCAGCGTGCGCAGGCGTACGGCGACCACCGCCCGCGTCGTACGCGCGTCGAGCCACGGCCGGGCGCCGACCGCGCGCGCCAGCATCATGTCGTCCTGGTACGTCGCCGCGTCGGTGCCGACCGCGAGGTTCGCGAGCATGCCCATGCCGGTGGTCACGCCGTAGACCGGGCCGGCCTGCTCCAGCGCTGCCAGCGTCGCCGCCCGCGAGGCGGTCAGTGCGTCGACGAGGTCGTCGGCGAGGGCGACGCCGTCGCCGTCCGCGACGCGCAGCACGGCTGTGGCGTCGAGGTCGGCGGGGGTGTGGAGTAGCCGTGTCATCGGTACCGCAGCATCGTCCCGATGTCGGCGGCCTCGGCGCGCTGCAGGATCAGCCAGGCGACCGCGACGTCGAGGATCGACAGGCCGCGGTGCCAGAGCAGGATCCGCTCGTCGTCGCTCTCCCGGCCCGGCTTCTGCCCGCTCACGACCTGGCCGAGTTCGGCGTACAGGGAGTCCTCGGTGAGCCGGCCGCTGTCGACGTGCCGGCGCAGCGCGCCGAACCGGCCGGACCTGGCCTCGCGCCAGTCGTCGACCACCACCTTGTCCATCACGTCGAGCAGGTCGTCCTCGACGGCGCTGACGGTGCCGTAGGGGACCACGAACGCGCCGGGCTTCACGGCACCGGTGCGCAGCAGCGGCTCGGGCTCGGTGAGCCGCGTCGCCTCGACGATCACGTCGGCGCCGTCGAACGCCTCGCCGACGGTCTCGGTGACCACCACCGGCGTCCGCGTCTCGGCGCGCAGCCGCTCGGCGAACGCCTCGCGCGACTCCGGCCGCCTGCTGGTCACCCGGATCTCGTCGAGGTCGAGCAGCGCGTCGAGCATCAGCACGTTGGCGTCGGCGGTACCGCGCGCGCCGGCGTGCCCGAGCACCTTCGCGTCGCGGCGGGCGAGGTGCTTGGCGCCGACCGCGGTCATCGCGCCGGTGCGGGCCTCGGTGACCATCGTGGCGTCCAGGATCGCCACGGGTACGCCGGTGTGCGGGTCGTACAGCGTGGCCAGCGCGAGCTCGCTGGGCAGGCCGCGCTGGTAGTTGGGCACGAAGTCGCCGACCACCTTGACCCCGCTGACCCCGTGGTCGCCGAGCGACGACACGTGACCGCGCAGCACGTTGAAGTGGCCGATGCCGCCGTTGTCGGGCACCAGGTGCACCCGGGGCTCGAACACCGTCTCGCCGCGGCCGTGCGCGGCGACCACGTCCTCGACGGCGTCGACGATCTCGGTGCGGGTGATGCCGAGGGAGTCGATGTCGGGACCGGACAGGAACCGGAGGTGGATCATGCGTCCTTCTCGAAGCCGACGACGAGGGAGCGGAGCAGGGCCGCCAGCCGTTGCTGGTCGGTCGCGCCGAGCCCGGTGAGCAGGTCGCGCTCGCGGGCCAGCAGCCCGTCCAGGGCCCCGTCGACCGTACGTCGTCCCGCCTCGGTGAGCCGCACCAGGACCCCGCGCCGGTCCTTCGGGTCGGGCAGCCGCTCGACCAGCCCCCGGGACTCGAGCCGGTCGACCCGGTTGGTCATGGTGCCGCTGGTCACCAGCGTCTCGCGCAGCAGCCGGCCCGGCGAGAGCTCGTACGGCGCGCCCGCCCGCCGCAGCGCGGCGAGCACGTCGAACTCCCAGGACTCCACGCCGTGCTCGGCGAACGCCTGCCGGCGCGCCCGGTCGAGGTGGTGGGACAGCCGGGTGACCCGGCTGAGCACCTCCATCGGCCGCAGGTCGAGGTCGGCGCGCTCGCGCTGCCACGCCTCGACCAGCCGGTCCACCTCGTCACGCACCGGGCCAGCGTAGCCCGTCGAGATTCTTGACATCGAGAGACTCGGCGCCCAGGATTTGTCTTGACGTCAAGAGATCTAGGGTCGCCCGCGCGGCCGGGCGCTGGACGGAGGAGGGCGAGTGGCGCAGGAGCGAGACGGGGGGACCCCTGAGCTCGGGTGGCACTGGGACCCCGAGCGGTACTTGCTGTTCGCCGACGAGCGCGGCCGGCCGTTCATGGACCTGCTCGCCCGGGTCGGCGCCGCCGCGCCGCGGTCCGTCGTCGACCTCGGCTGCGGCGCCGGCAACCTCACCGCGCTGCTGACCACGCGCTGGCCGGGGGCGGACGTGCTCGGCCTGGACTCGTCGCCGGAGATGATCACGAGGGCGCGCGGCGTCGGCGGTGCCCGGTTCGAGGTCGCCGACCTCCGCGACTGGCGGCCGGCCGAGCCCGTCAACGTACTCGTCTCCAACGCGACGCTGCAGTGGGTGCCCGGCCACCTCGACCTGCTGCCCGCGCTCGTGTCGCACGTCGCCGACGACGGGTGGTTCGCCTTCCAGGTGCCCGGCAACCACGGCGAGCCGAGCCACGTGCTGCTGCACGAGCTGGCCGCCGACCCGCGGTTCGCGCCGTACACCGAGGGCGTCGCCCGCCCGCACTCCCACGACCCGGCGGTGTACGCCGACGCGCTGCGCGACCTGGGCCTCTCGGTCGACGCCTGGGAGACGACCTACCTGCACCTGCTCACCGGCGAGGACCCGGTGTTCACGTGGGTCAGCGGCACCGGCGCCCGGCCCACGCTGCAGGCCCTGCCCGACGACGTGCGCCCGGAGTTCGTGGCGGAGTACCAGGCGCTGCTGCGCGACGCGTACCCACCGGGCCCGCACGGCACCACGTTGCCGTTCCGCCGGGTGTTCGTGGCGGCGCACCGGTGAGGGTGCGCGAGGCGGTGGCCGCCGACCTCGCCGCGGTGGTCGGCCTGCAGCGCGAGGACGTGATCCGCGAGGTGCACGAGGACGGCATGCCGGTCGCGGCGTACCGCGCCGCCTTCTACGAGATCACCGCCGACGCCCACCAGCAGCTGCTGGTCGGCGAGCTGGACGGCGAGGTCGTCGCCACCGCGCAGGTCACCTGGGTACGCCGGCTCACGTACGTCGGTGGCGAGATGGGCATCGTCGAGTCGGTGCGGGTGCGCAGCGACCTCCGTGGCCGACGGCTCGGCGAGGCGCTCATGCGGCACGTGCTCGACCTGGCGAAGGCCCGCGGAGCGGTGCGGGTCGAGCTGACCACCAACGCGCACCGCGACGGCGCGAGGCGCTTCTACGAGCGGCTCGGGTTCGTGCCGTCGCACGTCGGGATGAAGTACTACCTCGGAGGGGACGAACGATGAGGCTGCACCACGTCCAGGTGTCCTGCCCACCGGGCGGCGAGGACGCCGCTCGACGGTTCTACGGCGAGGGGCTCGGCCTGCCGGAGGTCGACAAGCCGCCGGTGCTCGCGGCGCGCGGCGGCTGCTGGTTTCGCGACGGCGACGTGGAGGTGCACGTCGGGGTGGAGCAGCCGTTCGCGCCGGCCCGCAAGGCGCACCCGGCGTTCCTCGTCGACGACCTCGACGCGGTCGCCGTACGCCTGGAGTCGCTGGGGTTCCTGGTGGACCGCTCCGAGGAGGCGACGTTCCCGGGCCACCGTCGCTTCCACACCGCGGACGGCAACGGCAACCGGGTCGAGGTGCTCGGCTGAAATCGGTCGCCGGCCGGTCCCGCGCCTGGGACCATCGGCGCCATGCACCTGGTGGTCGTCTTCGGGCCTCCGGCGGTCGGGAAGATGACCGTCGGTCACGAGATCTGCGCGCGCACCGGCTACAAGCTGTTCCACAACCACATGACGATCGAGCCGTTCCTCGGCATCTTCGAGTTCGGGTCTCCGTCGTTCCTGCGGCTGTCCGGTGAGCTGCGGCGGCGGGTCGTGCAGGAGGCGGTCGCGGCCGACCTGCCCGGGCTGGTGTTCACGTTCGTGTGGGGGCTCGAGCTCGAGGAGGACCGCGACTTCGTGCAGCGTTTCGTCGACGTGGTCGAGGAGGGTGGCGGCAAGGTGTCCTTCGTCGAGCTCGCGGCGCCGCTGCCGACCCGGTTGGACCGGAACAACACCGAGTTCCGGCTCGCGGAGAAGAAGTCCAAGCGCGACCGGACCTTCAACGACGACAACCTCCGAGCGATGGAGGAGTACGTCATGAACACCCGGCCGGGCGTGCGCACGGTCGGCGAGGACCTGCTCGACCGGCATCCGCACCTGCGGGTCGACAACACCGACCGCTCCGCCGCCGACGTGGCCGACGAGGTGGCCGCCTGGCTGGGCGCCTGAGCGCCGTCAGCCCTCGTCGACGCACGCGCCCAGGGACTCGGCGACCACGACCGCGCCGGCCAGGTCGAGCCGCGCACCACGCAGCCGGGCCTCGGTGAGGTCGACGCCGGACAGAGTGGCGCCGCGCAGGTCCGTGCCGGCGAGCCGGGCGCCGCGCAGGGTCGCGCCGGACAGGTCGCTGCCGCGCAGCGAGGTGCCGCCGAGGTCGGCGTCGGCGAGGTCGGCCTCCGAGAGGTCCAGGCCGTCCAGCACCAGGCCGTCGAGCTTCGCGCCGCGCATCGTCACCCCGCGCCACAGTCCGCCGGTGACCGTGACCGGCCGCAGCGTGCAGCGCACGAAGACGCTGCCGATCATCTTGCAGCCGTCGAGCGTGGCGTCGAAGAACGACGTGCCCCGGAAGTCGCAGCCCACGAACGCCGACGCGGTGTGCGCCGAGGCGTTCAGCCGGCACCCGTCGAACACGCAGGACTCGAACGACGCACCCCTGCTGCGGGCCTCGGTGAGGTCGACGTCGCGGAACGTGCACTCCCGGTACGTCGCCGCGCCGAGCTCCTCGCCGTACCAGTCCTCGGAGGTGAACGTGGCCCCGACGACCGGGTCGGTCACGGCTTCGACCGCAGCGTCGGCTTCGTCTCCAGGCCGGCGAGGCCGTGCCAGGCGAGGTTCACCAGGTGGGCGGCGACCTGCTCCTTCGACGGCTTGCGGCTGTCGAGCCACCACTGCCCGGTCAGCGCGACCATGCCGACCAGCATCTGCGCGTACATCGGCGCGGCCTTGGAGTCGAAGCCGCGGCCCTTGAACTCGGCGGCCAGGATGTACTCCACCCTCGACGCGATGTCGCTGATGATCGAGGAGAACGAGCCCGATGCCGACCCGATCGGGCTGTCGCGGACCAGGATCCGGAACCCGTCGGAGGACTGCTCGATGTAGTCGAGCAGTGCGAGCGCCGCCTGCTCCAGCAGCATCCGCGGGTGCCCGGCGGTCAGCGCGCCCTGCACCATCGACAGCAGGTCGCGGACCTCGCGGTCGACGACGACCGCGTAGAGCCCCTCCTTGCCGCCGAAGTGCTCGTAGACCACCGGCTTGGACACCTCGGCGCGCGCGGCGATCTCCTCGATGGAGGTGCCGTCGAAGCCCCGCTCCGCGAACAGCCGGCGGGCGATCTCGATCAGCTGCTCGCGACGCTCCGCCGCGGTCATCCGGCTCCGGCTGGCGCGCCGGGGCTTGCTCTGCCTGGTCGGCTCGGTGTCCCCGCTCACCGGGCCATCCTGTCAGCGAGGACGGTCAGGCCGCCTCGTCGAGCTCGGGGCGGCTGTTGACCACCAGCTTGGCGGCGATCCGCTCCTTGACCGGCCAGCGCACGTCGTACACCCAGCCCAGCCGCTCCAGCGTCCGGATCACGAAGGCCGAGGTGTCGACCTGGCCCTTGAGCACGCCGTGCCGGGCGCAGGTCGGGTCGGCGTGGTGCAGGTTGTGCCAGGACTCGCCCATCGAGGGGATCGCGAGCCACCAGACGTTCGCGGACTTGTCGCGGGAGACGAACGGGCGTTCGCCGATGGTGTGGCAGATCGAGTTGATCGACCAGGTCACGTGGTGCAGCAGCGAGACCCGCACCAGCGAGGCCCAGAAGAACGCGGTCAGCGCGCCCTGCCACGACCAGGTCAGCAGCCCGCCGGCGATCGCCGGGGCGACCAGCGAGACGGCCACCCAGAGGGGGAACTGCCGGGAGATCCTGACGACGTCGTCGTCCTTCATCAGGTCCGGGGCGTACTTGCGCTGCGGGGTCTGCTCCGGGTTGAACAGCCACATCATGTGGGCGTACAGGAAGCCCTTGGTCAGCGCGCGGATGCTGGTGCCGTAGCGCCACGGCGAGTGCGGGTCGCCGTCCCGGTCGGAGAACTTGTGGTGCTTGCGGTGGTCGGCCACCCAGCGCACCACCGGGCCCTGGATCGCCATCGAGCCGGCGACCGCGAAGAAGATCTTCACCGCGCGGTTCGGCTTGTACGACTTGTGCGTGAAGAGCCGGTGGAAGCCGACCGTGATGCCGTGACCGGTGACGGCGTACATCACCGCGAAGATCGCGACATCGGTCCAGCCCAGCCAGCCGCCCCAGGCCATCGGGACCGCGGCCGCGAGCGCCAGGAACGGCACCACGATGAAGATGCCGAGCACGATCTGCTCCGTGCGGGACTGGCTGTCGCCACCGAGGGTCGCGCTGATCTGCTCGAGATCCTCGGGAACGGGGGCGCTGCGCTCGGGCGTGGTGCTCGTCTGAGCGGTCATGTCGGTCCTCACGGGGGTCGGATCGGCGTACCTACGAAACCGTAACCTACGGAGGCGTAGGTATCCAGCGGAACGCGGTGTGTGCCCGCCTACATCGCCTGTGGTGTGTTTCTCCCCGACAGTGCCCCGAACGAGAATTTGTAGGCTGTCGCCGATTCCTCGGAATCAGTCCCCGGTTGGTCTGTCGGCAGGGCCCGCCGCACTTTGAATGCGGATCAAGCGACGTAGGTTCGACTCCTACCCGGGGAGCCAGGCAGCACCCGTGACGCAGAGGAGAGCGTGTGAGCCAGGGAACCCGTCCGGTGGCGGTCGTCGTCCTCGCCGCCGGCAGCGGCACCCGGATGAAGTCCAAGACCATGAAGGTGCTCCACCCGCTGGCCGGGCGCACGATGATCGGCCACGTGCTGACCGCCGCGCTGCACGTCGAGCCGGAGCACCTGGTGGCCGTGGTCGGGCACAGCCGCGAGCAGGTCGGCGGGCACATCCTCGAGCAGGTCCCCGGGGCGCTGCTCGCGGTCCAGGAGACCCAGGAGGGCACCGGCCACGCGGTGCGGGTCGGGCTGGACGCGCTCCGCGCGGCCGCCGGTACGACGGACGGCGTGGTCGTGGTGATGTCCGGCGACACGCCGCTGATGGAGGGGGAGACGCTCAGCGGCCTCGTCGACGCGCACGTGCACGCCGGGGCGGTGGTCACGCTGCTGTCCGCGGAGGTGGCCGAGCCGTTCGGCTACGGGCGGGTGCTCCGCGACCCCGACGGCGGCGTCCGTGCGATCGTCGAGCAGAAGGACGCGTCGCCCGAGGAGGCCGCGGTCCGCGAGATCAACAGCGGCGTCTACGCGTTCGACGGGGCGTTCCTCGCCGACGCGCTCGCGCGGGTGACCAACGACAACGCCAAGGGGGAGTACTACCTCACCGACGTCGTCGGCATCGCCCGCGTCGACGGCCGGCCGGTCGCGGCGCACCGCATCGACGACGTGATGCAGACCGAGGGCGCCAACGACCGCGCTCAGCTGGCGGCGCTCGCCGCGGAGAAGAACCGCCGGATCCTGGCCCGGCACATGCGCGACGGCGTCACGATCGTCGACCCGACGACCACCTGGGTCGACGTCGACGTCACCCTCGAGCGCGACGTCACGATCCTGCCCGGCGTCCAGCTCCTCGGCGCCACCGCGGTCGCCGAGGACGCCGTGGTCGGCCCCGACTGCACGCTCAAGGACGTCGAGGTGGGCGTCGGGGCGAAGGTGGTCCGCACCCACGGCGAGCTCGCGGTCGTCGGGCCGGGGGCGAACGTCGGCCCCTTCTCGTACCTGCGCCCCGGCACCGAGCTCGGCGCCGGCGGCAAGATCGGCGGGTTCGTGGAGACCAAGAACGCCCGGATCGCCGACGGCGCCAAGGTGCCGCACTTGTCGTACGTCGGCGACGCCGAGATCGGCGAGGGCACGAACATCGGCGCCGGCACGATCGTGGCCAACTACGACGGGGTGCAGAAGCACCGCACCAAGGTCGGCCGGCAGGCCCGGACCGGCTCCAACAACACCTTCGTCGCGCCGGTGGAGATCGGCGACGGCGCGACCACCGGCGGCGGCACCGTGGTCCGGGAGGACGTGCCGCCCGGCGCGCTGGCCGTCTCCGCGGGCCCGCAGCGGACCATCGAGGACTGGACGCTGCGGCGCCGGCCGGGCACCCCGATGGCCGAGGCGGCCGCTGCCGCGCAGGCCCGCGAGGGTGGCTCGTCTCACACCGAGGCCTCCGGGTTCGTCGCCGACGGGGACGCTGAGGGACAATCCAAGTAGTTGCCGCCGTCGAGCCCAGGAGACCCCCGTCGTGAGCGGACTGAAGCGGACCACCGAGAAGAACCTGATGGTCTTCAGCGGTCGAGCACATCCCGAGCTCGCGGAGGAGGTCGCCGAGCAGCTCGGCGCCGGGCTGGTGCCCACCTCGGCGTACGAGTTCGCGAACAGCGAGATCTACGTGCGCTTCGAGGAGTCGGTGCGCGGCTCCGACGCCTTCGTGATCCAGAGCCACACCGCTCCGGTCAACGAGTGGATCATGGAGCACCTGATCATGGTCGACGCGCTGAAGCGGGCCTCGGCCAAGCGGATCACCGTGGTGATGCCGTTCTACGGGTACGCCCGGCAGGACAAGAAGCACCGCGGCCGCGAGCCGATCTCGGCGCGGCTGATGGCCGAC
Source organism: Nocardioidaceae bacterium (assembly GCA_013361955.1). Classification (GTDB taxonomy): domain Bacteria; phylum Actinomycetota; class Actinomycetes; order Propionibacteriales; family Nocardioidaceae; genus Nocardioides_B. The sequence goes on along the minus strand of JABFXA010000112.1, from coordinate 5,484 downwards.
CTGTTCAAGACCGCCGGCGCCGACCGGCTGATCGCGGTCGACCTGCACACCGCGCAGATCCAGGGCTTCTTCGACGGCCCGGTCGACCACCTGATGGCGCTGCCGATCCTCTCGGAGTACGTCCGGGAGAAGTACGGCCACGAGCGGCTCGCCGTGGTCTCCCCGGACGCCGGCCGGATCAAGGTCGCCGAGCAGTGGTCCAGCCGGCTCGGCGGCGCGCCGCTGGCGTTCATCCACAAGACCCGCGACATCGACCGGCCCAACGAGTCCGTCGCGAACCGGGTCGTCGGTGACGTCCGAGGTCGGATCTGCGTGCTGGTCGACGACATGATCGACACCGGCGGCACCATCGTGAAGGCGACCGAGGCGCTGATGAAGGACGGCGCCGCCGGCGTGGTGGTGGCCGCCACCCACGCGATCCTCTCCGACCCCGCCGTCGACCGGCTGAAGAACTGCCCGGCCACCGAGGTCGTGGTCACCAACACCCTGCCGATCCCGGCGGACCGCCAGTTCGACAAGCTCACCGTGCTCTCGATCGCGCCCCTGATCAGCCGCGCGATCCGCGAGGTCTTCGAGGACGGGTCCGTGACGAGCCTGTTCGACGGCCGCGCGCAGTGACATTGGGCTCCGCTCCGCGTCGCCTGTCCGCCGCGCTTCGGGGCTCGCGTCCGCGCTCCTCGCTCGGTTCCTCCCCCGCTCCGTTCCTCCGTCTCCTCGCTCGCACGCGCGGAAGCGACGCGCGCGGCGGACGGTGCCCCGCTGGTTGAGGTGCGAGCGGGCCACCGCGAGCCTCGGAACCAGCCCCCACGCTCACGTCGCTCGCACCTCAACCAGCGGGTGGGACCCCCTCGCCGGACAGCGAACCCGGGTACGGCGTGCGGCCGGTGGTGAGCATCAGCAGCTCGCTGATCGGACCCTCGACGAGGGGGCCGGAGCCGCGGGTCCAGTCGGTGTCGGTGGCGACCATGCGGACGCTTCGGACCAGCCGGAAGGTGCCGAAGAACGGCGACAGCAGCCGGGCCCGGTCGGCCGCGATCGCGGCGGCCTGCGGGTGCAGGTCGAGGCGCCGGCCGAGCGGGCGGGCCACGTCCTGGCTGTGCACCAGGGCGTCGAGGAGCGGCTCGAGGGTCGTGGTGGTCGCGACGTGGTGGCGGGAGCCGTCGTAGCGCTCGTAGTCGGCGAGGATCTCCACGACCGGCGCCCGGCCCAGCTTCTTGGTCTCCAGGAAGATCGCCCGGTTGTAGCCGTGCCGGAAGGACGGGGCCATGCGGAGGAGGTCCACGACGCCCACGTGCGCGGTCGAGATGACGTGCGCGGCGACGTCGCGCACCGTCCACCCCGGGCACAGCGACTCGTGCTCCCACTCCTCGGGCGCCAGGTCGGCCAGCGTGCCGGCCAGAGCGCGGCGCTGGTCGTGGATGTGCCGCCACACCGTGTCCCGGTCCATGGCGCCTCCCGGAATGGTAAGATTCTCTGACGATTATCGTCAGAGAGACTGACTACCTGTCAAGGGGTGGCCGTGCCGCAGCCGAGCACCGCGGTGCTGATGTTCGTCGCCTACCGCCACGCGGAGAAGCGGATCGTGGACTTCCTCGCCGAGTCCGGGTTCGGCGACATCACCCTGGCCCAGGGCCGCATCGCGGCCCGGCTGAGCGAGGATGGGCTGCGGCTCACCGAGCTCGCCGAGCAGGCCCAGGTGACCAAGCAGACCGCGGGTTTCCTGGTCGACCAGCTCGAGGCGGCCGGGTACGTCGAGCGAGTCCCCGACCCCTCCGACGCGCGGGCCCGGCTGATCCGGCTCGCACCCCGGGGCCGGCAGGTGCAGCGACGGGCGCGGGTGATGGAGCGCCGCATCGAGGCGGAGTGGGAGCGGCACCTCGGCGCCGAGCGGATGGCCGACCTGCACGCCTCGCTGGCCGACCTGCGCGAGATCACCGACCCCTATCGATGAGGACCCGTCTGTCCCCGATTCGACCGGAGCCGCCGTCGCCGATAGGATCGGGAAGTTGCCTCGGCGAGGGAGAGTCCTTTCGCTCCGTGATCGACGCGGTGGCTCGGAGGATCGCGCTCTGCGGTCCGCCCGGCGCCGGCGTCTCACGGCGCCGCCTCTCCTCCGTCGCAGCGCGACCACCTGACGCAAGCACAAGACGACGTCCGAGAACTCCGAGGAGTGACCCCCGTGTCCGAGAGCAACATCCAGGCCGAGCCGCGCACCGAGTTCGGCAAGGGCGCCGCCCGGCGCATCCGCCGCGCCGACAAGGTTCCCGCTGTCCTCTACGGCCACGGTGGTGACCCGGTGCACATCACCCTGCCGGGCCACGACACGATGCTCGCGCTGAAGCACGGCGGCGCCAACGCGCTGCTGACCATCACGGTCGACGGCAAGGAGCAGCTCGCGCTGCCCAAGCAGGTGCAGCGCGACCCGATCAAGGGCTTCCTCGAGCACCTCGACCTGCTGATCGTCCGTCGGGGCGAGAAGGTCACCGTCGACGTACCGGTGCACCTGACCGGCGAGCCGCAGCCCGACGCCCTGGTCGTCACCGAGACCAGCTCGGTGTCGGTCGAGGCCGAGGCGACCCACATCCCGGAGTGGATCGAGGTCTCCATCGAGGGCCTGACCGTGGGCGACGCCGTCTACGCCAAGGACCTGAAGGTGCCGAGCGGCTCCACCGTGCTCGCCGACGAGGACCTGCTGATCGTCAACGTCACCCACGCGCCGACCGCGGAGGAGCTCGAGGAGGAGCTCGCCGAGGCCGAGGCCGAGGCCGGCATCGAGCGCGAGGAGCACGAGGAGGAGGCCGTCGAGGGCCTCGAGGGCGAGACCGCCGACGAGGCCGAGGGTGCCGAGGGCGAGACCGCCGAGGGCGAGTCCACCGACAGCGAGTGACCTCCGCGCAGGGGTGATCGACGATGCCGAGGTCACTCCTGCGCCGGCTCACGGGAAGGGACCGGGGTGACGCTCCGATGACCGAGCCGGTGTGGCTCGTGGTCGGGCTGGGCAACCCCGGTCCTGTGTACGCCGGGCACCGGCACAACGTCGGCTACCTCGTCAACGAGGAGCTGGCCTCGCGGGTGGGGGGCTCGTTCAAGGCCCACAAGACCGGCCGCGCCGACGTCCTCGAGGGTCGGCTCGGCGGCCCGGGCGGACCGCGGGTGGTGCTCGCCCGGCCGCGCAGCTACATGAACGAGAGCGGCGGGCCGGTGTCCGCGCTGGCCAAGTTCTACAAGGTGCCGGTCGAGCGGATTGTCGCCGTGCACGACGAGCTGGACATCCCCTTCGACACGCTGCGGGTCAAGCTCGGCGGCGGCGACAACGGGCACAACGGGCTGCGCTCGATGCGGCGCTCGCTCGGCTCCGGCGACTTCTACCGGGTGCGCGTCGGCATCGGCCGGCCGCCGGGCCGGCAGGACCCCGCCGACTTCGTGCTGTCCGACTACGCCTCGACCGAGCGGAAGATCCTGCCGTTCCAGGTCGACCGGGCCGCCGACGCGGTCGAGTCGCTGCTCACCGTCGGACTCGGGAAGACCCAGCAGGACTTCAACGGATAGCGTGCAGGCCGTGCCCCACGACGTACCCACTGCCCCTGCCCACGCCGAGACCGACGACCACGCGTTCGCCGCCTGGGCGGCCACCGTCGCCGGTGAGCTGCTCACCGAGGTCCGCGGCCAGGGCCTGGAGGGCAAGGCCCTCAAGGACGCCGGCGACCGCGCCGCCCACGAGCTGCTGATGGAGCTGTGCGCGCGGCACCGGCCCGACGACGCCGTGCTGTCCGAGGAGAGCCGCGCCAGCATCGAGGACACCGCCCGGCTGTCCGCCGACCGGGTCTGGATCATCGACCCGCTCGACGGCACCCGGGAGTTCTCGGAGCCGCCGCGCGACGACTGGGCGGTGCACGTCGCGCTGTGGGTGCGCAGCGGCTCCGACGACGGCGACCTGGCGGCCGGTGCGGTCGCCCAACCGGGTCTGGGTACGACGTTCGGCACCGGCGAGCCGTCGCAGGTGCCGCCGCGCAGCTCCGAGCGGCCGCGGATCGCGGTGAGCCGCACCCGCCCGCCCGCGTTCGTCGAGGGCCTCGCCGAGGAGATCGGCGCCGAGCTGGTGCCGATGGGCTCGGCCGGCGCGAAGGTGATCTCCGTGGTCCGCGACGTCACCGACGCCTACGTGCACGCCGGCGGCCAGTACGAGTGGGACTCCGCCGCCCCGGTCGCGGTGGCCCGCGCCGCCGGCCTGCACACCAGCCGCATCGACGGGTCGCCGCTGGTCTACAACCAGCAGGACGTGCTGCTGCCCGACCTGGTGGTCTGCCGCCCCGAGCTGGCCGACTCGATCCTGTCGTACGTCGCCCGCGTCGGCGTCGAGTGACCGGGTGCTGATCCGCACCGTCCTCTGGGACGCCGACGGGGTGCTCCAGCGGGTGCCGCGCGGCGCCGAGGAGTCAATGCGCCCGGCCGTCGAGGGGCTCGTCGACGACATGGAGGGCTTCCTGCGCGAGGCGCTGCGCGAGGAACGGCCCGCGCTGGCCGGCCAGGTGCGCTGGCTCGACGTGCTCCCCGGACTGCTCGAGCGGTGGGGGATCGCCGACAGCTACGACACCGTGGTGAACGCCTGGCTGACGCTGGAGGAGGTGCCCGGCGCGCACGCGATCGTGCGCGGCCTCCGCGCGGCCGGCACCCGCTGCTGCCTGGCCACCAACCAGGACGAGCGTCGGGCGGCGTACATGCGCGACACCTTCGGGTACGACGGGTGGCTCGACGACACGTTCTTCTCCTGCGAGCTCGGGGCCGCGAAGCCCGACCCGGCGTACTTCGAGGCGGTGCTGGCACGGCTCGACGACCCGCCGGAGCGGGTGCTGTTCGTCGACGACAACGCGGCCAACGTGGCCGCGGCGCGGGGTGTCGGGCTGGTCGCCGAGGAGTGGTCGTACCGCGAGGGGCTCGACGCGCTCCGGGCGCTGCTGGCGCGGCACGGCCTGGCCGTCGCCGCCTGACCGGTCAGACCTGGCCGCCCCACAGCGGGTGCCCCGGGTCGTAGCGCAGGCTCTTCACCATGTGCACGACCGCGCCGGCCTGCGGCTCGCTGCGGAACGCCACGTTGTCGACCAGCGCCCGCATCAGGGTCAGCCCGCGCCCGCTCTCGGCGGTGGGGACGGCGTCGCCGACCATCGTCGCGTCGAAGCCGCCGCCCTGGTCGACCACGGTGATCGCGCACCGGTGCGCGGCGAGCTCGACCCCCACCTCGTACGTGTCGGTGTCGGCCGCGTGGTGGATCACGTTCGCGCACGCCTCGGTGATCGCCACCTGGACGTCGGCGATGTCCTCCTCGCGCACCCCGAAGGAGGTGAGCGCCTGCGTGGCGAGCCGGCGCACGATGGGCACGCTGCCCACCTCGCGGGGCAGCTGCACGGAGAGCTCCAGCTGGGGAGCGGGGTCGGTGGGCGTCTCGACGGGCGGCCACCGGTGCGTCTCGCCGGCCACGTCGACGTC
>JABFXA010000331.1 GCA_013361955.1 Nocardioidaceae bacterium | reverse complement strand
GTCGGCGACCGCCCCTAGGGTCGGAGCGTGACCGTGCACCGGCTCAGCCGCCGCGACGCCCGCCGCCTGGCGGTGCGCGCGCAGCTGCTCGACGCCCCGCGGCCGACCGACGTGCTCGAGGTGGTCCGCCGGCTGACGTTCCTGCAGCTCGACCAGACCGCGGCCGTGGCGCCCAACGCCGACCTGGTGCTCTGGTCACGGCTGGGGTCCGACTACACCCCCGACGAGCTCGCCGAGGTGCTGGAGACGCAGACGCTCGTCGACCTGCACGGCCTCGCCCGTCCCGCCGAGGACCTCGCGCTCCACCGCGCGGAGATGGCGAGCTGGCCCGGCGTCGGCGACCTGCGGCCCTGGCAGCACGAGATCGCCGACTGGGTGCACGCCAACGACGCCTGCCGCCGCGACCTGCTCGAGCGGCTGCGCATGGACGGCCCGCTGCCCGCGAGCCAGCTGCCCGACACCTGCGTGCGGCCGTGGCGGTCCTCCGGCTGGACCAACGACAAGAACCTCCGCAAGATGCTGGACTTCCTGGTCGCCCGGGGCGAGGTCGCCGCCGCGGGGCGCGAGGGGCGCGAGCGGCTCTGGGACCTCGCCGAGCGGGTCTACCCCGACGACCCGGTGGTGCCGCTCGACGAGGCGCTGCGCACCCGCGGCGAGCGTCGGTTGCGGTCCCTGGGCATCGCCCGCGCCCGGACCACGGCGGTGCCCGGCGAGCCGGTCGACGTCGGCCTGGTGGGGGAGGAGGCCGTGGTCGAGGGCGTGAAGGGCAGCTGGCGGGTCGACCCCGAGCTTCTCGACCAGGCGTTCCGGGGCCGCGCCGCCCTGCTCTCGCCGCTCGACCGGCTGGTCTACGACCGCAAGCGGCTCGCCGAGATCTTCGAGTTCGACTACCAGCTCGAGATGTACAAGCCGGTCGCGCAGCGGCGGTGGGGCTACTTCGCGCTGCCGGTGCTCTACGGCGACCGACTGGTCGGCAAGCTCGACGCGACCACCGAGCGCGCCGAAGGGGTGCTCCGGGTCGACGCGCTGCACCGCGACGTCGACTTCAGTCCCACGATGGAGGCGGCGGTCCGCCGCGAGATCGCCGACCTGGCCCGGTGGCTCGACGTCGAGGTGGTCGGGCCCGGCGACGCTCAGGTCGACGGCAGCAGCTCGTCGCCGAGCTCGCGCAGCAGCCGCCGGTTGAGCTCGAAGGCGGCGACCACCTCCTCGACCACCTCGTCGCGGCGCGCGTCGTCGAGCGGGAGCCGGTCCAGGCGCTCGCGGTAGCGCCGGCGGTAGTGCACCGGCGAGCCCAGGTGCGCGAAGTCGTAGAACGCCAGTCCCCGGTCGCGCACGCCGTGGTGCCGGCTCAGCGCGCTCCCGATCACCTGGCCGCCGGCGAGGTCACCGAGGTACCGCGTGTAGTGGTGCGCCACCAGCAGGTGCGGCCGCCTCGCCGCGTGCGCCAGCCGCTCGCGGTACGCCGTCACGGCGGCCGAGCGCAGCGAGGGCCGCTCGGGGAGCCAGTGCCCCAGGTCCGCGTCGATGGCTCGCAGCCGCTCCAGGGCCGGGTCCCAGACCGCCGCGACGGCCGGGTGCCCGGCGTGCTCGCGCAGGTGCCGCTCCAGGTCGGCGTACACGTGTCGCAGCCGCAGCAGGTAGTACCCGTAGCCGGCGCGCCCGACCCGGCCCTCCATCAGCGCGGAGACGAACGGCGTCGACTCGGTCTCGCGGTGCACCCGGGCGGATCCGGCGCGCATGGCCGCGGACAGGCCGTCGTCGAGCGGCGGACGCAGCTGGCTCACCGGGTGCCCTCCCACGGGTGGTCGTCGACGGGCCCCACCTTACGGTCGCCGCGCGTACGGGGTGTCGGCCCGTCACACCGCGGGTGGCTCTGACCTAGGGTGGGGGCGACGCGGTGGCGGGGGTCGCCACCTCCCGAGAGACCGGCCGTGGGGGCAGACGTGGGCGATGTGTTCTACGAGCCCACCCCCCTGTCCGGGGCGCGGCAGGACCACACCCCGGCGTACACCGAGGCCGACCTGTCGACCTGCGACCGGGAGCCGATCCACGTCCCCGGGGCGATCCAGCCGCACGGCGTGCTGCTCGCCGTCGATGCCGACGACGTGGTGGTCACGGTCTCCGGCAACGTCGCCGACGTGCTCGGCCCGTCGGTCGAGGAGGCCACCGGCGCCACCCTGACCGAGCTGCTCGGCCCGCAGACCGCGGCCCTGATCGCGTCCGGCGCGGCGGAGCCGACCGGTGTCGACCTGTTCGTCACCCGGCTGCCCGCCGACCACGAGCGGCTGACCGGCCGGCTCGCGGGCGCCCAGGTCGACGTCCGGACGCACCGCAGCGGCGGGCGGCTGGTCGTGGAGGTTGAGGACGCCGACGCGGGCGCGGTCGCGGGCCTCTCCCTGCGGTCCGCGCGCCGGGCGATCGGCCGGCTCGCGTCCACCTCCAGCGTGACCGAGCTCGGCGCACAGCTGGCACGTGAGGCCCGCGACCTGCTGGAGTTCGACCGGGTGATGGTCTACCGGTTCGACGAGGAGTGGAACGGCGAGGTGATCGCCGAGGAGCGCCGCGAGGACCTGAACCCGTTCCTCGGCCTGCACTACCCGGCGACCGACATCCCCGCGCAGGCGCGCCGGCTGTACACCGTCAACTGGACCCGGCTGATCGCCGACGTCGGCTACACCCCGGTGCCGCTGCACCCGGTGCTCGACCCCGGCACCGGCGCACCGCTCGACCTGTCCTTCTCGACGCTTCGCAGCGTGTCTCCGGTGCACCTGGAGTACCTCGGCAACATGGGCGTCACCGCGTCGATGTCGGTGTCGATCGTGGTCAACGAGCAGCTCTGGGGCCTGGTCGCCTGCCACCACTACTCCGGCCCGCACCGGCCCAGCCAGGACGCCCGCGCGGCGGCCGAGCTCCTCGGCCAGGTCGCGTCGCAGATGTTCTTCGACCGGGAGCAGGCCGAGCTCCGCGAGCTCGGCATCGGCACCCGGAGCCGGCTGGCCGCGATCACCGCACGGGTCTCCGCCGAGCTCGGCGACCCGGTCGCCGCGCTGCTGGCCGACCCCGACCTGGCCGCGCTCGTCGACGCGCAGGGGGTCGCGCTGTGCGAGGAGGGGGCGCTCAGCACGGTCGGCCCGGTCCCGCCGGACGACGTGCTGTTCCGGATCGCCGCGGCGCTCGACTCGCCGGACGACTACGCCACCAGCAGCGACGACCTGGCCACGCTGGACCCCGTACTCGCCCGGCACTCGTCGGTGGCGGCCGGCGCGCTGCGGATCGGGTCGGCCTCCGACCGGTGGCTGCTCTGGCTGCGCCCCGAGCTGGTGCAGCTCGTGGACTGGGGCGGCGACCCGACCAACAAGCTGATCGCCGAGCGCGAGGGGCCGGACGTGCGGCTGAGCCCGCGCAAGTCGTTCGAGAAGTGGCGAGAGGTGGTGCGCGGACGCAGCCAGCCGTGGACCGCGACCCAGCTCGAGGCGGCGGAGAGCCTCGGCACGCACATGCAGTCCGTGCTGCTGGTCCGGTCCCGCGAGCAGGTGGCGATGGCCGAGTCGCTGCAGCGCAGCGTGGTGCTCGACCGCGCGCCGCACATCGAGGGCGTCGAGGTGGCCGCGCGCTACCTGCCGGCCTCGACGTACCAGCTCGCCGGTGACTGGTGGGACGCCTTCGACCTCGGCGACGGGCGGGCGGCGTTCGTGGTCGGTGACGTGGCGGGGCACGGGGTGCTCGCCGCCTCGACGATGGTGCAGGTCCGCACCACGCTGCGGGCGTTCCTGTTCGAGGGGCACGACCCGATGACCTGCCTCGACCGGCTCGACGCGTTCATGGACCGGATGCTCAACGAGCAGGTCGCCACCGCGCTGGTCGCGATCGTCGACCGCGCGTCGCGCACCCTGCAGATCGCCAGCGCCGGGCACCTGCCCGCCGTGGTCGAGGACGCCGAGGGCGCGCGGCTGCTCGACGTCGCCCGCCGTCCGCTGCTCGGGGTGCGGCTGCCCTCGCCGGTCGCCGCGCCGACCGAGGTGGACCTCGCCGAGGGGACCACGTTGCTGCTCTACACCGACGGCCTCGTGGAGCGCCGCGGCGTCGACCTCGACATGTCGATCGCCCGGCTCACCCGGCCGGGCCTGTCCTCGCGAGGGCTGTCTCTGGAGGACTGGACGGACCGGCTGCTCGAGGTGATGGGCAGCAGCCAGAGCGACGACACCACGCTGCTGGCGCTCCGGCTCGCCGCCGGGTGAGTCAGCGCACCGCGCTGCTGTTCGCCGACGCGCGCAGCGGCCGGGTGTCCACGGCGACGAAGGCGCGCGCCGGGATCCGCTTGAGGTCGGCGATCATCCGGTCCGGCCAGTGCGCGTTGCGCTCGCCCTGGAAGAACCACGGGGACCCGTTGTCGGCGAGCACCAGCCCGTACTTCTTCATCGCCGCCACCACGACGCGCGCGTCGGCGCCCAAGCCGGTCGGGCGGTACGACGAACGCAGCCGGAACCGGGCGCCCATCGGCGGGACGTCGCGGCTGTCCGTCGAGCCGGCGTCGTGCCGCGCGGGCCAGACGTGGTGCCGGCTGGTGACGTCGGTGGTGAACCGGACCGCGTGGTCGACCGACCCCTTCTGCACCTCGTTCCAGCGCAGCAGCCCCGGCAGGATCGGCAGCCCCGCCGCGTCGGCGGAGGTCCAGCCGTCGGGGCGGAGCGCGTTGCTGCGCAGCGACCAGGTCGCGCCCGACCCGGCGGACCAGCGACCGCCGTGCTCCTCGGTGGCCCAGGTCTCGAACAGCCGGCAGCGGGACCGGTCCACGACGATCGCGTGCATGTCGCCGCCGGAGCTGCGGCCGCCCTCGATGCGGGTGTCCGACCCGAACGGGTAGCGGACCCGGTCGCTCTCGTCGGCGTACCCGAACCGCACCGCGACCCGGCCGTGCCCGGCGCCGACCACCGTCACCGGCATCCCGTAGTCCGGGCCGGTGCCGCCCGCGGGCCCGAAGTCGGGGTGCAGGTCGCGGTCGGTCGACATGTGCGAGAGCCAGGCTGCGCTGCGGGGGTGCACCGGGAGCCGGCGTACGTCGGCGTGCCAGAAGCTGTTCGCCGGGAACACCCGGCACGACGTCCCCGAGACCGGTGCCCCGGGCGCCGACGCACCGCTGGCGGGCGACCCGGCCACCGCGAGCGGGACCGTCACGAGGGCGGGCACGACCAGGCCGAGCAGGGTGCGACGCATGCACCGATTGTCGGCGACGACGGCGGCCGGCTCCGCGGATCCGGGATGATAAAGGTTCCTGATCACCCGAAGGGGGCACTCCGGACCGGTACCGGCGTGGACCTGAGCAGCCGACCGGACGTACTCGATGGTTCGTTCGGGTCATTCCTGGGCGTCGCGCCGCACCCGGGGCCCCTGTGGCCCTAGATTCATGGCCGGAGCAGGTCACTGACTTCGGGGGGGCTGGAGATGAGTGACCGGGTCGGGGGGCCCGCACCGGAACGGGGCGTCGGCACGGCCGACGCCCCGTTCCTCATGTCCCAGGTCAGGAGTCCTGCAGCACCAGCGGCAGCTCCTCGCCCGGCTCGATCGTGAGCGTGCGCCCGTCGTAGTGGTGCCGGCTGCCGTCCGCGTACGTCGTGCCGTCGACGGTCATGGTGACCGGCTCCTTGCCCTCGCGAAGGGTGGCCAGCGGCGCATCGGTCTCGTCGAGCCACCGGGCCAGCTCGCCACCGAGCCGCTGCACCAGGTCGGGTCGCGAGGCGGCCAGGTTCGTGGTCTCGCCGATGTCCTGCTGCAGGTCGTAGAGCTCCCACTCCTGGGTCTCGTAGGAGTAGAGCGCCTTCCAGCGCCCGTCGCGCACAGACGACTGCGGGCGCTGGCTGCGACCGCCCTCGACGAGGTAGCCGGGGAGGTGCGCGAACCGTGGCCGGTGCACCGCCGCCTCCGAGGCCAGCGCGGTGCGCAGGCTGGTGCCGTCGAACGGCACGTCCTTCGGGAGCGTTGCCCCGGCCAGGTCGGCCAGCGTCGGGTACAGGTCGGTGTGGTTGACCGGCGAGGACACCACCCGGTGCCCGCGCACGAGGTCGGGGTTCGCGCTCCAGGCGATGTACGGGACCCGGACGCCGCCCTCGGCGAGCTCGCCCTTCTGCCCCTTGAGCGGCCCGTTGTAGGCGCCGAGGTCGCTGCGCCCGCCGTTGTCGGAGGTGAACAGCACCAGGGTGTTGTCGGCGAGCGGGTGCCCGGGGTTGCGCGGGTCGGGCGTGGTCTCGAGGTGGTCGACCAGCCTGGCCACGGTCTGGTCGAGCCCCTCGGCGAGCGCGGCGTACGACGCCTTGGCGGGCGTGCTGCCCGGCGTCTTGGCCTGGTACTTCGCGAGCAGGTCGGACCGCGCCTGGGCGTTGCCGACGGGGCTGTGCACGGCGTACTCGCTCAGCCAGGCGAAGAACGGCTTGCCCTTGTGCCGGTCGACGAAGTCGAGCGTCGCGTCGCCCACGGCGTCGGTGACGTGCTTGTCGGTGCCGACCAGCGCGTCGAGCTGGTCCCGGCTCACGCCGTGGGAGTACGGCGCGATGTTCTCGTCGACGTACTGCTGCGTGTAGTCGCCCGCGAACTCGTCCAGGGAGGGCGAGACGGAGTTGTTGAACTGCCCGTCGGAGGCGTGGTAGGCGGTCGCGTTGCCGGCGTGGCTGCCGCCCCAGTTCTCGTCGAACCCGTGGATGGTGGTGATCTCCTGGGGGTTGCGGGCGACGTGGAACTTGCCGATGTAGCCGGTGTCGTAGCCGGCGCGGTCGAGCGTCTCCGCGACGGTGGTGGTCTCCGCGGGCAGCACGACGTCGCCGGTCGGGTCGCCCTCGGGCGGGCCCACGAGGAGGGTGTCGTCGCCGCCGCGGTTCAGGTCCTGCACGGCGTAGATGTTGTTCTCCGGGCGGGGCGCGTAGGTGCCGGTCAGCAGCTGCGCGCGGCTCGGCGCGCAGTTGATGCACGCGTAGGCGTTGTCGAAGGCGACGCCGTCCTCGGCCAGCCGGGCCAGGGTCGGGGTCTCGTTGTAGTCGCTGGGGTGGCCGAGGTTGGTGCGGCCGGTGGACAGGTCGGACCAGCCGAGGTCGTCGGCGAGCACGAACACGACGTTGGGCCGCGGGGGAGCGGTCGCGGCCTTTGCTGCGGTGGTCGCCGTCGGGACGGCCGCCGGCACGAGCCCCGGAGCGACCGCGGCGAGGGTCAGGACCGCGGGTGCCGCCAGGCGCCCGAGAACGGTATGGCGGGATGGCATCGGACATCCTCACTTTCAGTAGTCAATAACTACTGAAATACTCTATTTAAGTGGGAGGTGTCCAGGGTTTCGCTCGCGGCGAGCCACCGCTCAGCCCCCGAGTCCGGCCAGGATCTGCTGCCGGCGCTGCTCCGCCCAGGCGTCGGCGGCCGCGCGCTGCGGCGCGCTGATCGGCACGGGGGAGAGGTCCGGCTTCGAGGTGGCCCAGCCGGCGCTCCAGGCGCGCAGCACCGCCGGGTCGACCAGGCCGTCGCGGACCCGTTGCGGGTGGTCGCCGACCGGGACCTCGGCCACCACGCGACGGGTGTCGTAGTCGATCACCGACACCAGGTCGCTCCCGCTCATGGACACCCAGCAGTTGCCGTCGGTGCGGCTGGTGGTCGCCCAGTAGGGCTTGGCGTAGACGCGGGAGCGCAGGAAGCGGCCGTGCCCCTGGAACAGCCGGTAGTCGAACGTGCGCCGGTCGACGATCGCGGCGTAGTCCGACATGGTGCCGGCCACGCAGAGCCGGTTGCCGCCGGGACCCATCGCGATGCCGTGGTGCGCGGAGTCCAGGACGTACTGCTCGCGCGGCATGTCGCGCACCTCCTCGGACACCGGCAGCTGCGCGACCCGGGTGACCACGCCGGTCGCGGGCTCGGACTTGTCGCCGACGGTGTAGTCGCCGCCGCCGGTCGGGTCGCGGCGGTCCAGCCGGAACTCCACGAACCCGTGCAGGAACGACACCTGCAGGTACGCCGTGCGGCCGTCCGGCGACAGCGCGACCGGACGGACCGCCGAGCTCATGTCGGGATAGCCGGCCTCGGCGAGCTCCTCGCCCATGTCCCAGCGGCGCAGCACCGCGAAGTCGCTGGTGCGCACCACCTGGAACCAGCGGTCGGCCTTGACCGCGTCGTGCACGGTGCCGAGCGGCACGGGCCCCACCCGGGGGTAGTCCAGCGGCGTGTACACCCGCCCGATGGACGCGTGCAGGATCCGGCGGCCGCCGTCGAAGTAGTTGTTCTCGTGCGGGGTGTCGCCCGACGCGAAGCTGCGCAGCCGGGTGCCGGTGCGCGGGTCGCCTCGCCCGCCCATCACGTACTCGTGCACGGAGCGTGCGGTCGAGTCGGAGACCAGCAGCCGGCGGCCGTCGGGGGAGACGCCCATGTGGTCGGTGCGGTAGCCGTCCATCTGCTGCTCTCCCACGATCCGTCCGGTGGCGAGGTCGATCCACACGACGTCGGCGAAGCTCGGTCGCGAGACCGCGAGCAGCCGGCCGTCGCGCGTGGTGAACATGTCGTCGACGTACTGGTCGTGTCCCTCGCCGACGCCCTGCTGCACCGCGAGGTAGAACGCCAGCCGGTCCGGATGGGTGTAGAGGTCCTGCAGCTCCTGCGCGCGGTCGGGGACGATGTTCAGGGTCTTCACCCGGCGGTGCGTGCGCGCGTCGACGACGGTGGCGGTGCCGTCCCAGTTGTTGCCGACGAACATCACCGGCCGGTCGCCGGGCACCCCGGCGTCGGCGGCGTCGGTGCGGGACAGGCCGGTGACCACCGTCGCCACCGTGACGAGGCCGGCGGCGAGGACCGCCCACGTGGCGCGTCGCGGTCGGGTGTCGGGCCGTGGGCGCATGGTCCCTCCAGGACTCGGCGGCGACGGGCTCGGCTGGTGCGCCCGGTCCCAGGGACAACGCCGTCCGGGTGGCCGGAGTTACGCACCGGTAACCCCCGGTCTCGGACGAACGGACCCAAACCCGTGGTCAGTTCGGGCTATTGGCGGCGTTTCTGCGTCATGAGCGCGGTGCGGGCGAGTTCCCTTGTAAACACGAGGACGACTGGGAGATGAGACTCGTGACCCGCACGGAGACCAAGACCAAGGACACCCGCTCGACGGCCCTGAAGCGGGCCCGGTGCAGCAGCTCCTCGAGCTGCCGCTGCGGTCAGCAGCTCGACCTCTGCGTGCGGGACCACTGCCCGCGCTGCGGACGCTCGATCCGCTAGCCCGCGAGCCACCCGGGAGGCCCGGCCGCCGGGTCGTCGTACGGCGACCCCGGGCGCCCCGCGGACCCGCCGACACGACGTCTCGGCCCGGATTGGGAGCCCGGCCGGGAACGTCTTAAGGTACTGGCAGGTTCGGCGGCGATCGCCGCACCGGGGCGAACGAGGGATCACAGGTGGACGAGCAGGGCGGGACGGTGGCGGAGAGCCGCCGGGTCCTGACGATCCCGAACCTGATCTCGATCATCCGGTTGGCCGGGGTGCCGGTCTTCCTCTACCTGATCCTGGTGCCGCAGGAGGACGGCTGGGCCCTCGCGGTGCTCGCCGCCTCCGGGATCTCCGACTACGCCGACGGCTGGCTCGCCCGCCGGCTCAACCAGACCTCGCGGCTCGGCGCCATCCTCGACCCGGTCGCCGACCGGCTCTACATCCTCTCCACCGTCATCGGTCTCGCGGTCCGCGACATCATCCCGTGGTGGCTGGCGATCCTGCTGCCGGCCCGCGACGCGTTCCTGTGGTGCCTGGTGCCGTTCCTGCGCACCCGTGGCTACAGCTCGCTGCCGGTGCACTTCCTGGGCAAGGCCGCCACCGCCAACCTGCTCTACGCGTTCCCGCTGCTGCTGCTCGGCGACGGCACCGGCGTGGTGGCCACGCTCGCCAAGGTGTTCGGCTGGGCGTTCGCGATCTGGGGGACCGCCCTGTACTGGTGGGCGGGGCTGCTGTACGCCTGGCAGGTCCGCAAGCTGCTCGCCGACCGCGAGCGAAGGGCTCCGGCGCTCGATGGTGGCTGAGGACCGGGTGCGCCCCAGGACGGCACGCTCACCGGGAAGCCCGCCGCCGCAGGCGGTCATGGGCCTGCTCAACTACATCACCGCCACGTCGCTCGACGAGGACT
Organism: Nocardioidaceae bacterium; assembly: GCA_013361955.1. Classification (GTDB taxonomy): domain Bacteria; phylum Actinomycetota; class Actinomycetes; order Propionibacteriales; family Nocardioidaceae; genus Nocardioides_B. The sequence goes on along the minus strand of JABFXA010000331.1, from coordinate 14,325 downwards.
ACGCGCACGTCTCGGCGCACCGCGGCACCGGCCCCTCGCGCCCGGGCCGCCCGGGCACGGTCGCGCTGGTGGTGCTCGCGGTGTTCGGCATCCTGGTCGCGACCGCGGCCGTGCAGACCTCCCGCAACGCCGACGAGTCCGCGAGCCAGCGGAGCTCGCTGGTGACGCAGGTCAACGAGCGCCGGTCCACGCTCGCCCGCGAGCAGGACCAGGCGGTGGACCTGCAGCGCAGCATCGACGCGCTGCGCGACAGCAACCTCGACGCGACCACCAAGGGCCGGGCCGCCCGCGCCCGGCTCGAGCGCCTCGGCGTGGCCACCGGCGCGGTGCCGGTCCAGGGCGGCGGGATCAAGGTCGTCGTCGACGACGCGCCGGGCGCCCAGTCCGACAAGGAGCGGGTGCACGGCCAGGACCTGCAGCGGCTCGTCAACGCGTTGTGGCTGGTCGGCGCGGAGGCGGTCTCCGTCAACGGGCACCGGCTGACCAGCCTGAGCGCGATCCGCGACGCCGGTCAGGCGATCACCGTCAACTTCAAGTCGCTGCGGGCGCCGTACACCGTGCTCGCGGTGGGCGACCGGAAGACCATGGGCGCCAAGCTGCTCGACACCACGGGGGGCCAGACCTGGGTGACCCTACAATCCTCCTTTGGCCTGCAGTTCGACGTCACGACAGAGGAGTCCATGAAGCTGCCAGCGGCGTCCCCCGCCTCGCTGCGCTACGCCCACCAGCCCGAGCGGGCGATCGGCCGATGATCGCCGCGATCGGGTTGCTGCTCGGCATCCTCGCCGGGCTCCTCCTGCAGCCCAACGTCCCGATCTGGCTGGAGCCGTACCTGCCGATCGCCGTCGTGGCCGCCCTCGACGCGGTGTTCGGCGCGCTCCGCGCGTTCCTCGACGGGATCTTCGACGACAAGGTGTTCGTCGTCTCCTTCGTCTCCAACGTGCTGATCGCCGCGCTGATCGTGTACCTCGGCGACAAGCTCGGCGTCGGCGGCCAGCTGTCGACCGGTGTCATCGTGGTGCTCGGGATCCGCATCTTCTCCAACGTCGCCGCGATCCGCCGGCACCTGTTCCACGCGTGAGTCCGATGTCCGACCAGACCCCCGACGACCACCCCGCACCGCGGCCCACCCCGCCGGTCCAGGCCGACGGCCGCGACCGCCTGCGTGCGGCGTTCACCAAGCCCGGCGTCCGCGGCCAGGCGATCGTCGCGGTGCTGCTCGCGGTGCTCGGGTTCGCGGCGGTCACCCAGGTGAAGGCCAACGACAAGGACGACCAGTACCTCGGTGCGCGGCAGGGCGACCTGGTGCAGTACATCAACAACCTGTCGCTGGCCTCCCAGCGCACCGAGGCCGAGATCGCGAAGCTGCAGCGCACCCGCGACGCCCTGCGCAGCGACACCGCCTCCCGGCGTACGGCGGTCGAGCGCGCGCAGCAGCAGGCCGACACGCTCGGCATCCTGGCCGGCACCGTGCCCGCCGTGGGCGAGGGCATCCGGGTCACCGTCACCGACGACGCGGGCGGGTCCGGCGCCGTCGGCGCCGACCAGCTGCTCAACGGCCTCGAGGAGCTGCGTGACGCCGGCGCCGAGGTGATCGAGATCAACGACAAGGTCCGCGTGGTCGCCCAGACCTCGGTGCGCGACACCGGCGACGGCGGCGTGATGGTCGACGGCACGGTGGTCCGCGCACCGTTCGTGATCGACGCGATCGGCGACTCGCACACGCTGGCCGACGCGCTCGACTTCAGCGGCGGCTTCCTCTCCTCGGTGCGCGACCTCGGCGGCAAGGCCGACGTCCGCCAGCTCGACGACGTACGGGTCGCCAGCGTGGTGGAGCCGAAGGCGGCCCGGTACGCCCAGCCCGGCCCGACCGGATAGCCTGCGCACGCAGCGAGTCCTGCCCCTCGACCTCTAGGAGCGCCGTGTACCCCGAGGACCTGAAGTACACCAGCGAGCACGAGTGGGTCCGCAGCCCCGGCGACGCCGAGGGCTCGGTGCGCATCGGCATCACCGACTACGCGCAGGACGCGCTCGGCGACATCGTCTACGTCTCGCTGCCCGAGGTCGGCGCCCAGGTCGAGGAAGGCTCCGCGGTCGGCGAGCTGGAGTCCACGAAGTCGGTGAGCGACGTCTACGCGCCGGTGACCGGATCGGTGGCGGCGCGCAACGAGGCGCTCGACGGCAACCCGGAGCTGGTCAACTCCGACCCGTACGGCGAGGGCTGGCTGTTCGAGGTGGTGCCGGCCGACGCCGCCGTGGTCGACGGGCTGATGGACGCGACGGCGTACCAGGCCAGCCTCGACGCCTGACGCATTCACCTTGATCGGGTCACGTTCACTGATAGGTTCGTGCCAGCAACCGTGAACCTCGACTGAGGGTTGAGGGTTGTCGTCCAGCTCGAGGGCGAACCAACGTTTGGACCGGGAGGCCGCCCATGCCGTTCTGCACCCAGTGCGGACATCAGAACCCCGACGGGGCGAAGTTCTGCTCTCAGTGCGGCAGCCGACTCGAGGAGGCCCCGGCGGCGCCCGCCGAGCACCCCTCGGAGAGCACGGCGACGATCACCTTCGGCGCGCCCCCCAAGGACGTCGCCGACCACCGCGAGTCCCTCAACGAGGCGGACGCCGCCGCGGTCGACGCGCTCCCGGCGGGCAGCGCGCTGCTCGTGGTGCAGCGCGGCCCGAGCGCGGGCAGCCGGTTCCTGCTCGACACCGAGGTGGTGTCGGCGGGCCGGCACCCGGAGAGCGAGATCTTCCTCGACGACGTGACGGTCTCGCGCCGGCACGCCGAGTTCCGCCGTACCGCCGACGGCTACCGGGTGGCCGACGTGGGCAGCCTCAACGGCACCTACGTCAACCGCGACCGCATCGACGACGTGGCCCTGCAGGGCGGTGACGAGGTGCAGATCGGCAAGTTCCGCCTGGTCTTCTTCGCCTCCCACGCCGGCGGCAGCTGAGCGGTCGGTGCACGGGGCGACAGTGAGGCAGCCGGCGTCACGGGCGCGGATGAGCATCGGGGAGGTGCTGGAGCAGCTCCGACCCGACTTCCCGGGCCTGAACATCTCCAAGATCCGCTTCCTCGAGGCGGAGGGCCTGATCGAGCCGGAGCGGACCCCGTCGGGGTACCGCAAGTTCTCCCACCAGGACGTCGAGCGGCTCCGCTACGTGCTCACCTGCCAGCGCGAGGCGTACCTGCCGCTGAAGGTGATCCGCGAGCACCTCGACGCGATCGACCGCGGCCTCGAGCCGCCGGCCCTCAACGGCGCCGCCACGCCGCAGGTGCCCCGCGTGGTCCTGGCCGGCGACGGCAACCCCTCGCCCGAGTCGTTCGCGCCCGACGCCTCCGACCTGCGGCTCTCCCGCGCCGAGCTGCTGGCGGGGGCGGGCATCGACGACGCGCTGCTCGAGCAGCTCGAGACCTTCGGCCTGGTCAGGCCGCGGCAGGGGAGCACGCCGTACGACGGTGACGCGCTGGTGATCGCGAAGACCGCGGGGGAGCTCGCGGCGTTCGGGCTCGAGCCGCGGCACCTGCGCGCGTTCAAGACCGCCGCCGACCGCGAGGTGGGCCTCGTCGAGCAGGTGGTGATGCCGATGCGCCGCAGCCGCGAGGCCGGCGCCTCCGGACGGGCCGAGGAGGCCGGTGCGCAGATCGCTGCGCTGTCCGTGCGGCTGCACGCGGCGCTTGTCAAGGCCGGTCTGAGGGGCTGACCGTGGGCCTCCCGGGCTCGTTGCGTTCCCGGAGTAGTGTGATCACGTGCGTGAAGTAGACGTCGTCGGTGTCCGGGTGGAGATGCCCTCCAACCAGCCCATCGTGCTGCTGCGCGAGGTGGCGGGCGACCGCTACCTGCCGATCTGGATCGGTGCCGTGGAGGCCACGGCGATCGCGTTCGCCCAGCAGGGGGTGGTGCCGCCCCGACCGCTGACCCACGACCTGATGAAGGACCTGCTCAACGCCACCGGCAACGACCTCACCGAGGTGCGGATCACCGAGATGAAGGACGGCATCTTCTACGCCCTCCTGGTCTTTGACTCGGGGGTGGAGGTGAGCGCGCGGCCGTCGGACTCGATCGCGCTGGCGCTACGCACCGGCAGCCGCATCGTGTGCGCCGACGACGTGCTCGACGAGGCCGGGCTCGCCGTCCCCGACGAGCAGGAGGACGAGGTCGAGAAGTTCCGCGAGTTCCTCGACCACGTGACCCCCGAGGACTTCGAGTCGCACTGACGGAGGAGGGGCAACCCTCAACCTCAAGTTGAGGGTGAGCGACACGCCGCCAGCCTCGTTGACCGGCCCCGGGGCGAGACCTACCGTGGGGAGTGTCTTCGCTGTAACTCCACCGTTGTTCTCCGCCGTCCGCGGAGAGACGCAGACGGCTTCCCCGGAGAGACAGGCTGAGCGAAGCAGCGACGGAGGTCCTTCCAGTGGTGAACGACAAGTCTGCGGAGAACGCAGTCGACGGCACGGCGGTGCAGGATGCGACCGCAGCGGCGGACGAGCAGGGCCTGCTCTTCGACGACGACGTGTCGCCGCTGCCCAGCGACATCGGATACCGCGGCCCGACCGCCTGCAACGCCGCCGGGATCACCTACCGCCAGCTCGACTACTGGGCCCGCACCGGGCTGGTCGAGCCCAGCGTCCGCGGCGCCACCGGCTCGGGCACCCAGCGCCTCTACTCCTTCCGCGACATCCTGCTGCTCAAGGTGATCAAGCGGCTGCTCGACACCGGCATCTCGCTGCAGCAGATCCGCACCGCCGTCCAGCACCTGCGCACCCGCGGCACCGACGACCTGACCCGCGTCACGCTGATGAGCGACGGCGCCACCGTCTACGAGTGCACCAGCAACGACGAGGTCATCGACCTGCTCCAGGGCGGCCAGGGTGTCTTCGGCATCGCGATCGGCGGCGTCTGGCGCGAGATCGAGGGCTCGCTGTCCGACCTGCCCAGCGAGCGCGCCAGCGAGCCGACCTCCGCGCACGCCAGCGACGAGCTCGCCGCCCGTCGCGCCGCCCGCCAGACCGGCTAGCCCCCGCGACCTCCCAGCTCACAGATCTCCAACCTCCCCGGGGTGCCCCGTGGCCGTGATGGCCCCGGGGCACCTTCTTTCCGCCGAGAGGTCACCCGTGTCCCGCCGAGAGGTCACTGGTGACCCGGCGAGGAGTCACCCGTGTCCCGGCGAAGAGTCACTCGTGCACGGGAGGGGACCGGGGTGACCTCTCGGCGGGACCGGGGTGACGCCTCGGCGGGACCGGGGTGACCTCTCGGCGGTACCGGAGTGACGCCTCGGCGGGGTGGGTGGTCGCGGCGCGTCTCGTCCTGCGCAACGATTCGCGATCTGCTTGGTAGGCTGGGCGCGCTGCTGACACCGCGCGGGAGAGTCTCCGACCGTCACGTCCCACCGGACGGCTTCCCCGTCGGAGCGCCGAAGGGGCAACTCCTCCCCGGAACCTCTCAGGCGCCAGGACCGTGCGGAGAAGGCAACTCTGGAGGACCCGCGAACCGGGCACCGACAGAGGGGGAGGCGACCTGACCGACGCGTTCCCAGGAGCCTCAGTGTCCGACCACCCCCGCCTCACCGATCTCGACGCCGCGCAGCCGTTCTCCGAGCGGCACATCGGCCCCCGCGCCGACGACCGCGCGACGATGCTCAAGGCGCTCGGCTTCGACTCGCTCGACGCGCTGATGGAGGCCGCGGTGCCCGGTGGCATCCGGTCGGCCGACGAGCTCGGGCTGCCGGAGCCGGCCACCGAGCGGCAGGCCGCCCGCGAGCTGCGCGAGCTGGCCGCCAGCAACGCCCCGCGCGAGCCGATGATCGGGCTGGGGTACCACGGCACGGTCACCCCACCCGTCGTACGTCGCAACGTGCTGGAGGACCCGAGCTGGTACACCGCGTACACGCCGTACCAGCCGGAGATCTCGCAGGGCCGGCTCGAGGCACTGCTGAACTTCCAGACCATGGTCGGCGACCTGACCGGGCTGCCGACCGCGAACGCCTCGCTGCTCGACGAGGGCACCGCCGCCGCCGAGGCGATGACCCTCGTACGTCGCGGCAACCGCAAGGCCACCGGCCCGTTCGTGCTCGACGCCAACGCGCTGCCGCAGACGATCGCCGTGGTGGAGACCCGGGCCCGCGCGATGGGCATCGACGTGCAGGTCGCCGACCTGACCGAGGGGCTGCCCGACGGCGAGCTGTGCGGCGTGCTGGTGCAGTACCCGGGCGCCGACGGTGCGGTCCTCGACCCGCGCCCGCTGGTGGACGCGGCGCACGAGCGCGGCGGGATGGCCGTCGTCGCCGCCGACCTGCTCGCGCTGACGCTGCTGGAGTCGCCGGGTGCGATGGGCGCCGACGTGGTGGTCGGCTCGTCGCAGCGGTTCGGCGTCCCGCTGTTCTACGGCGGCCCGCACGCCGGCTTCATGGCGGTGCGCGCCGGCCTGGAGCGGCACCTGCCGGGCCGGCTGGTCGGCGTCTCGGTCGACGCGAGCGGCCGCCCGGCGTACCGGCTGGCGCTGCAGACCCGCGAGCAGCACATCCGTCGCGACAAGGCCACCTCGAACATCTGCACCGCGCAGGTGCTGCTCGCGGTCGTCGCGGCGATGTACGCCGTGCACCACGGTCCCGAGGGGCTGCGCACGATCGCGCTGCGCACGCACCGGTACGCCGCCGTGCTGGCCGCCGCGCTGCGCGACGCCGGCGTCGAGGTGCTGCACGAGCACCTGTTCGACACGGTCACGGCGCGGGTGCCGGGCCGGGCCGGTGAGGTCGTCGCCGCGGCGCGCGAGGCCGGGCTGCACCTGCGCCAGGTCGACGACGACCTGGTCGGGGTGAGCACGTCGGAGACCACGGAGCGTGCGCACCTGGAGGCGGTGCTCGCGGCGTTCGGGGCCGGCGACGTCGACCTCGACGCGGTCGACGCGCGGGTCGACGACGAGCTGCCGCCCGAGCTGCACCGGACCACGCCGTACCTCACGCACGAGGTGTTCAACTCGCACCGCTCGGAGACGTCGATGCTGCGCTACCTGCGCCGGCTCTCCGCCCGCGACTACGCGCTGGACCGCGGGATGATCCCGCTCGGCTCCTGCACGATGAAGCTCAACGCCACCACCGAGATGGAGCCGGTGAGCCTGCCCGGGTTCGCCGACCTGCACCCGTTCGCGCCCGCCGCCGACGCGCCCGGGTACGTCGAGCTGATCGAGCAGCTCGAGGGCTGGCTGGCGGAGGTCACCGGCTACGACCGGGTGTCCATCCAGCCGAACGCCGGGTCGCAGGGCGAGTTCGCGGGGCTGCTCGCGATCCGCGCGTACCACGTGGCCAACGGCGAGCCCGCTCGCGATGTCTGCCTGATCCCGTCGTCGGCGCACGGCACCAATGCGGCGTCGGCGGTGATGGCCGGCCTGCGCGTCGTGGTGGTCAAGGCCGCCGACGACGGCCGGGTCGACATGGACGACCTGCGCGCGCAGTGCGAGAAGCACGCCGACGACCTGGCCGCGATCATGGTCACCTACCCGTCGACGCACGGCGCCTACGAGGACGGCATCCGCGACCTGTGCGACGTCGTGCACGCGTACGGCGGGCAGGTGTACGTCGACGGCGCGAACCTCAACGCGCTGCTCGGCTACGCGAAGCCCGGCGAGTTCGGCGGCGACGTCTCGCACCTGAACCTGCACAAGACGTTCTGCATCCCGCACGGCGGCGGTGGCCCCGGCGTCGGCCCTGTGGCGGTGCGCGAGCACCTCGCGCCGTACCTGCCCTCGCACCCGGGACACCCCGACCACGCGCGCCGCGAGGGCATCGGGCCGGTGAGCGCCGCGCCGTACGGGTCGGCGGGCATCCTGCCGATCTCCTGGGCCTACGTGCGGATGATGGGCGGCGAGGGCCTCACCGACGCGACGGCCGTGGCGGTGCTGTCCGCGAACTACATCGCGAAGCGCCTCGGCGAGCACTTCCCGGTGCTCTATAAGGGGCACGGCGGGCTGGTCGCGCACGAGTGCATCCTCGACCTGCGCGAGCTCACCAAGCGCACCGGCGTGAGCGTCGAGGACGTCGCGAAGCGGCTGATCGACTACGGGTTCCACGCGCCGACGATGAGCTTCCCGGTGGCCGGCACGCTGATGGTCGAGCCGACCGAGTCCGAGGACCTCGCCGAGATCGACCGGTTCGTCGACGCGATGGTCGCGATCAAGGCCGAGATCGACCGCGTGGGCGCGGGGGAGTGGTCGCCGGAGGAGTCGCCGCTGCGGGGTGCGCCGCACACCGCCGAGGTGGTCACCGGCTCCTGGGAGCGCGCCTACCCGCGCGAGCTCGCGGTGTTCCCGACCGGGTTCGACCCGGACAAGTACTGGCCCCCGGTGGGGCGCATCGACCAGGCGTACGGCGACCGCAACCTGGTCTGCTCGTGCCCGTCACCGGAGGCGTTCGAGGCGGCGGAGTGAGCCTGACCGACCTCGCGGCCCGGCGGCTCGACGTCCTGCTCGCGGAGGAGCAGACCCGCGGCCGGCTGCCGTCGGTCGTCGGCGGCGTGGTGCGCGACGGTTCGCTGGTGTGGTCCGGCGCGGTGTCCGGGCTCGACGGGTTCGCCCCGGACAGCCGCACGCAGTACCGGATCGGCTCGATCACCAAGACGCTGGTCGCGGTCGCGGTGCTGCAGCTGCGCGACGAGGGCGCCCTGGACCTGAACGACCCGCTGTCCGCGCACCTCGGCGACGTACCGTACGCCGACCGCACGCTGCGCGACCTGCTCGCGCACGCGTCGGGGATGCACGCCGAGCCGCCGGGGTCGTGGTGGGAGCGCTCGCCGGGCGCGACCTTCGACGAGGTGGTCGCGGCCCTGGACGATTCCGCACCGGCGTTCCCCGCGGGCGCCACGTTCCACTACACGAACGTCGCGTTCGCGCTGCTCGGCGAGGTGGTCGCACGGCACCGCGGGATGCCCTGGTTCGACGTGGTGCGCGCACGGCTGCTCGGGCCACTCGGCATGCACCGGACGACGTACTTGCCCGAGAAGCCGCACGCCACCGGCTGGAGCGTGCACCACCACGCCGGGACGCTGACGCCGGAGCCGGCGCACGACGCCGGGGCGATGGCGCCGGCCGGGCAGGTGTGGAGCACGGTCGAGGACCTCGGCCGCTACGCGGCGTTCCTCGTCTCCGGTCGCGACGGCGTGCTGTCCCGCGCGACGCTCGACGAGATGGCGACGCCGCAGTCGGGCGCGCACGCCTCGGGCCTCGGGTCGGCGCACGGGCTCGGGTTCCAGCTGGTGCGCGGCGGTTCCGGGATGCTGCACGGCCACACCGGATCGATGCCCGGCTTCCTCGCCGGGTTGTTCGTCGACCCCGTCCGACGTACGGGGGTGGCGGTGCTGGCCAACGGCACCGTCGGCCTGCGCGCCGACGGGCTGCCGCGCGACCTGCTCGAGACGCTGGAGCGCACCGAGGGCAGCACCCCCGAGCCGTGGCGGCCCAACCGCGACGTACCGGCGCAGGTCACCGAGGTCCTCGGCATGTGGCACTGGGGGAACACCGCGCTGTCGTTCGGGTGGAACGGCCGCGAGGTCGTGGTCACCAACCCGGTGCGCGCCGCGGAGTCGTACCGGTTCGCCCCCCAGGACGACGGCACCTTCCTCGGCACCCGCGGCTACCACCACGGTGAGCGGCTGCACGTCGTCCGCAACGACGACGGCACCGTCAACCACCTGGTCTGCGAGACGTTCGTCTACACCCGCGTCCCGTACGACCCCGCCGCACCCATCCCCGGCGGCCACCCCTGACGCCGAGGCGCGCGTAGTTGCGGCGCAGTCCACCGGCGCGCCCGCAACAACGCGCGCCTCGGCGGACTTCTACTCACCAGTACGCGCGCCTCGGCGTCACTGGGCCTGGGAGACGGTGGACATGTTGAAGTCGGGGACGCGGAGGGCGGGGGTGGCGGTGCGGGGGAAGTAGTCGCCCCACTCGCGGGAGAAGCTCGGGCCGGTGGCCGAGGCGTGCGTGAACCGGCGCAGCAGGTCGACCGGGCTCTCGTTGAAGCGGAAGTTGTTCACCGCGCCGGTGACCTCGCCGCCCTCGACCAGGTACACGCCGTCGCGGGTCAGGCCGGTGAGCAGCAGCGTCTGCGGGTCGACCTCGCGGATGTACCACAGGCAGGTCAGCAGCAGGCCGCGGTCGACGTCGGCGACCAGGTCCTGGGTGCTGCCGGTGGCGCCGTCGACGGAGACCACCAGGTTGTCGATGTACGGCGTGACCGGCTGCTCGGTGAGCCGGGCGCTGTACCGGTTCTGCAGCAGCGCCGCCATCGAGCCGTCCGCGACCCAGTGCGTGCGCGACAGCGGGATGCCGTTGTCGAAGACGCTCTCGATCGAGTTGCTGGCCGCCGCGGTGCTGAACGGCGCGCACTGCAGCCGGTCGTACGTCGGGTCGGAGAACACCTGCACCGGACGGTCGGACAGCGAGTCGCCGATCCGGGTGCCGCCGCCGCGTCGGGAGAACACCGTCTGGCCGTCGTACGCGTCCCGGGCCGAGGCGGTCCAGTACGCGTAGATCATCAGGTCCGACACGGCGGTCGGCGGCAGGATCGTGTCGTAGCGACCGGCGTCGAGCCGCACCTGCCGCTGCGCCCAGCCCAGCCGGCGCTCCAGCTCGGCGTCGACCACGGAGACGTCGACGTCGGTGAAGTCCCGGGTGGCGCCGCCGACCCAGGCGCTCGACGACTGGTCGGAGGGCTTGGCGGTGACGCTGTAGTAGCCGGTCGGCTGCACGTGCCGGCGGCGGAGCCCGGTGCTGGAGCCCAGGTACGTCGTGGTCACGTCGTGGTCCACGAACCCGTACAGCACCCGGCCGTCGGAGTCGGCTCTCCGGAACGCCTCGCCGAGCGCGGGCGCGAAGTCGGCGTACACCTCGATCGAGGTCTTGCCGGACGGGTCGAACCAGTCCGCGTCGGCGGCGCCGTCGACGAGCGGGTGCGCGTCCTCGGCGGGCGACGACGCCTTCGCCGCGGCGTCGGCGGCCTCGACGATCCGCGTGACCTGGTCGAGCGCGGCGGCACTCGCGGTCACCGATCCGGAGGCGGTGCCGTCGCTGCCCTCGTGGAAGGCGACGACGGTCACGGACACGCCGTGCATCACGCCGTTGGTGGTGAGCGTGTTGTTCGCCCAGCGCAGGTTCGCGCTGGTGGAGTCGTGCACGATCACCACGCAGTCGTCGGAGGTCGAGGCCTGGAGGGCGTGCTCGACGAGCTGCTGCGGACTCGCTGCCGTCATGGAGATCCCTTGGGTCGATGCGGTCGGGGGTCGGTGGGGTTGGTCAGGCGCCGGCTTCGCTGGTGGCGTTGAGCACGTTCACCCCGCGGAACAGCGCGGTCGGGCAGCCGTGCGACACGGAGGCCACCTGTCCGGGCTGGGCCTTGCCGCAGTTGAACGCGCCGCCGAGCTCCCACGTCTCGGGGCCGCCGACCGCCTCCATGGAGCTCCAGAACTCGGTGGTGGTCGCCTGGTAGGCGACGTCGCGGAGCATCCCGGCCAGCCGGCCGTTCTCGATCAGGTAGAACCGCTGACCGGTGAACTGGAAGTTGTAGCGCTGCATGTCGATCGACCAGGACTTGTCGCCGACCACGTAGATGCCGCGCTCCACCTGGGAGATCAGCTCGTCGGTGCTCGGACCGTCGGCGGCCGGCTGCAGCGAGACGTTCGCCATCCGCTGGATCGGGATGTGGCCGGGGGAGTCGGCGTACGCGCAGCCGTTGGAGCGGCCGTCGTTGAGCTCGGGCATCATCTGCGCCATCGACCGGTCGAGCTGGTAGCCGACGAGCACGCCGTCCTTGATGATGTCCCAGCTCTGCGCGGCGACCCCCTCGTCGTCGTAGCCGACGGTCGCGAGCCCGTGCTCGACGGTGCGGTCGCCGGTGACGTTCATGACCGGCGAGCCGTACTGCAGCTTGCCGAGCTGGTCGACGGTCGCGAACGACGTGCCTGCGTAGTTGGCCTCGTAGCCGAGCGCGCGGTCGAGCTCGGTGGCGTGCCCGATCGACTCGTGGATGGTCAGCCACAGGTTCGACGGGTGGATCACCAGGTCGTAGACGTCCTGCTTCACCGAGCTCGCGGTCAGCTTCTCCTCGAGCTGCGACGGCAGCTCGGCGAGCTCGGCGTCCCAGTCGTGGCCGTCGACGAGGTACTCCCAGCCGCGGCCGACCGGCGGCGCGATGGTGCGCATCGAGTCGAAGACGCCGGTGCGCTCGTGGGTGCCGAACGCCTCGACCTCGGGCTGCAGCCGCACCCGCTGCTGGGTGGTCGTGGTGCCGGCGAGGTCGGTGTAGAACTTGTTCTCCACCACCTGCTGCAGGGTGGCCGAGCTGTGCGCCACCGAGGGCGCGTCGAGCAGCCGCGCGGACCACCCGGAGAGCAGGTCGACCTTGTCCTGCAGCGGCACCGACAGCGGGTCGACGTCGTACGCCGAGACCCAGGTGACGTCGCCGTACGCCGGCTCGGGAGCGAGCTGCACGGGACGGCTGGTCATCGCCGCGGCGACCTGCGCCGCCCGGATCGCGGTCTCCGCGACCTGCACCGCGGAGGTCTGGCCGAGGGTGACCCCGGACGCGAAGCCCCAGGCCCCGTTGAGCACCACCCGCACCGAGAAGCCGACGTCCTCGGCGTCGTTGGCGCCCTGCAGCCGGCCGTCGCGCACCCGCACCGACTGCGACCTGATCCGCTCGAACCGGAAGTCCGCGTGCTGCACGTGGAAGTCCTGGGCCCGGGCCAGCGCCGCCTCGGCCATCTTGCGGTAGGGGAGCGCGGTGAAGGACCCGTCGATCTCGTGGCGGCTCATGCGCCCGAATCTATCGAGGGCCGGTGCACGCGGGTCGGTCAGGTGCGGCCCTCGCGCTCCTGCGCCTCGCGCAGCGCCGAGTGCTCGCCCATCCAGGTCGCCGGGAGCACGTCGAAGCCGTGCTTGCGGGCGTTGTCGAGCACCCGCGGGTCGTCGTCGACGAGCACCACGACGGTGCGGTCGCGGGCGATGTCCTCGAGCACCTCGACCTTGAGCACGCTGGAAGGCCGGTAGTCGTCGTACGGGCGCAGCACCAGGCGGCCCGATGGCAGGCCGTGGTCGGACAGCCACTGCTCGGTGACGGTGCGCAACCGCTCGGGTCGGCCGGACAGGTAGACGACGTCGTAGACCTCGGCCAGCCGGCGCACGGTCTCCTCGCCCTCGGCCAGCAGTGGGTCGGCGGCGGCGCCGGCGAAGAACGCTCGCCAGTCCTTGGGCCGGCCGGTGACGTGGTGCAGCCGGTGGCGTACGTCGGCGACCACCCCGTCGATGTCGACGACGGCGACCATGCGGCTGTCGTCGGCAGGGGTCACCGCGCCATTCAACCCGACCGGTCAGCCGACGAGGGTGGCGGTGCCGACCGTCGAGCCGGTGCGGCCCTTCTCGACGTGCACCTGGGTCGGGATCCGGGTGCGCAGCTCGCTGACGTGGCTGACCACGCCGACCGTGCGGCCGCCGGAGCGCAGCCCGTCGAGCCGGTCCATCACGTCGTCGAGGGTGTCGGCGTCGAGGGTGCCGAACCCCTCGTCGACGAACAGCGTCTCGATCTCGCCCCCGCCGGCCTCCTGGGTGACCACGTCGGAGAGCCCGAGGGCCAGCGAGAGCGACACCACGAACGTCTCGCCGCCGGACAACGTCGCCGGGTCACGGACGTCGCCGGTCCACTGGTCGACCACGTCGAGGCCCAGACCCGCCTGGCTGTTGCGGCGCGCGGCGCGGCCGGTGCGCTGGAGCAGGTAGCGCTGGTCGCGCATGTGGCCGAGGCGCTCGTTGGCGGCCTCGACGACCTGGTCGAGCCGGGTGGCGAGGACGTAGGCGGACAGTCGCATCTGCAGGTGGTTTTCGGCAGCCGTGCCGCGGACCAGCCGCGACATCGAGTCGGCGGTCAGCGACTCGTCGCGCAGCGGCGCCCAGGCGTCGAGGGCGCGGCCGAGCGACGCGACAGTACGGCGCAGGGCGTCGACCCGCTCGTCGGCGAGCGCACGTGCACGGGCGTGGTCGGCCGCCTCGCGCTCGTGGGCGTCGAGCGCCTCGCGTGCGGACCCGACGTCTTCGGCACCGGGGTCCGGGTCGTCCTGCTGCTCGTCGAGGACGGCCGTGGCGGCCGAGGCGGCGCGGGTGCGCTCGTCGAGGAGCGACTCCAGGCGTGCGCGGTGAGCCGGCGTCAGCAGCGCGGCCCGCACCTCGTCGAGGGACCCCAGCCTGGCCTCCGCGGTGAGCCGGTCCGCCTCGGCGGTGAGCTCGGCGACCCGGGCGGCGGCGGTCTCGGCGTCGGCCGCGGAGCGACCCGCCGACGCGAG
>JABFXA010000090.1 GCA_013361955.1 Nocardioidaceae bacterium | reverse complement strand
CTGGTGGCCGCCGTCGCCGACGCGCTGCTCGAGCACCGGCGACTGCACCCGGACCTCGACCCGGTCCGGTTCGGCGTCGCCCGCCGCCTCGACGACCTCGCGTACGGCGCCGGGCTCTGGGTCGGCGCGCTCCGGGCCCGCACCCCCCGACCGCTGCTGCCCGCGCTGCGCGGGATCCCCCGACGACCGACCCCGACGAAAGGCACCCGATGAGCAGGAACACCTGGTTCGAGACCGTCGCCGAGGCCCAGCGCCGTGCCAAGAAGCGGCTCCCGCCCTCCGTGTACGGCGCGCTGCTGGCCGGCTCCGAGCGGGGCACGTCGTACGCCGACAACACGACCGCGTTCGCCGAGCTCGGGTTCGCGCCGCACGTGGCCGGGCTGTCGGCCAAGCGCGACCAGGCCACCACCGTGCTGGGCCAGGACATCTCGCTGCCGGTGGTGATCTCGCCGACCGGCGTGCAGGCCGTGCACCCCGACGGCGAGGTGGCGGTGGCCCGCGCGGCGGCGGCCCGCGGCACCGCGATCGGGCTGTCGTCGTTCGCCAGCAAGCCGGTCGAGGACGTGGTGGCGGCGAACCCGCAGACCTTCTTCCAGATGTACTGGATGGGCTCGCGCGACGACATGGGCGCGCGCATGGACCGGGCCCGCAGCGCCGGTGCGGTCGGGCTCATCGCCACCCTCGACTGGTCGTTCTCGCACGGCCGCGACTGGGGCAGCCCGGCGATCCCGGAGTCGATGGACCTCAAGGCGATGCTGCGGTTCGCACCGGAGGGCGTGCGGCGGCCGCGGTACCTCCTCGACTGGGTCCGCTCCGGCGCCCTGCCCGACCTGACCACGCCGAACCTCGCCGAGGGCGACACCCCCGCCCCCACCTTCTTCGGCGCCTACGGCAGCTGGATGCAGACCGAGCCACCGTCCTGGGACGACGTGGCCTGGATGCGGGAGGAGTGGGGCGGGCCGTTCCTGCTCAAGGGCGTCTGCCGGGTCGACGACGCGCGCCGGGCCCGGGACGCCGGCGTCACCGCGATCTCGGTGTCCAACCACGGCGGCAACAACCTCGACGGCACTCCCGCCCCGGTCCGGGTGCTCCCCTCGGTCGTGGACGCGGTCGGGTCCGACGTCGAGGTGCTCCTCGACGGCGGGATCCGGCGCGGCAGCGACGTGGTGAAGGCGGTCGCCCTCGGCGCGCGTGCGGTGCTGATCGGCCGCGCGTACCTGTGGGGGCTGGCCGCGAACGGCCAGGCCGGCGTCGAGAACGTGCTGGACATCCTGCGCGGCGGCATCGACTCCGCGCTGCTCGGGCTCGGGCACTCCTCGGTCCGCGACCTGTCGCCCGACGACGTGGTCGCCCCGGACGGGTTCTTCCGCACCCTGGGCGGCTGAACGGCTCGACCTGCGGGGTTCCGCTGCGGGCCGGGCCGGGGTCTCCTACAGTTCTCGCGCGGCCCGCGTCCGGGCCGCCTTGCATCTCGGACCCCGAGGACCCCCCATGCCGATCCGCCCTGCCCGTCGCGCCCTGGTCGCGGCCGTCGCCACCCTCTCGCTGGCCGGTCTGGTGCCGGCCGCCTCCGCGCAGGAGCTGCGCTACACCGACGCGCGCCACGACGTCGTCAAGCTCGACATCGCCGACGAGACCCTGACCCCGACGCCCGAGCCGGGGCGGTCCAACGGCGACATCACCAGCGCCTACGTGCACTACCGCAAGGGCCACCTCGTGCTGCGGCTGAACTTCGCCGAGCTCACCGCGCGCCGCAACACCGTGTTCGAGTACTCCGGCCTGGTCCGCACCAGCGCGCACCGCACCTGGTTCTTCACCGTGGACACCAGCCCGGGACGGTACGCCGGTCACGACGTGCTGGTCGGCCCGCGCGGTCGCCGCGCCTGCGAGATCGGGCACATGCTCGACTACCGCGAGGACTTCGCGCGCGTCAGCATCGACCTCGACTGCCTGCAGGACCCGCGCTGGGTGAAGGTCTCGATGGGCGCGGTGATGATCACCTTCGACCCGAAGGTGCTGCGGGCCCAGGACATCGAGCCGGGCGAGCTGGTCGCGCACATCGACGCCGCGTCGTCGCGCGAGACGGACCGGTTCGGCTGGACGCCGCGGGTGCACCGCCCGCGGCACCACGCCTGAGCTAGCCCCACACCTCCGCGGCGGTCTCCACGACCAGCCGCAGCTTGGCGAGCTGCTCGTCGCGGGTGAGCACGTTGCCCTCGACGGTCGAGGAGAACCCGCACTGCGGGGACAGGCACAGCTGCTCGACCGGGACGTACTGCGCGGCCTCGTCGATGCGCCGCTTGAGCACGTCCTTGTCCTCGAGGGCGCCGCGCTTGGTGGTGACCAGGCCGAGCACCACGAGCTTGCCCGGCGGCACGAAGCGCAGCGGCTCGAACCCGCCGGACCGCTCGTCGTCGTACTCCAGGAAGAAGCCGTCGACGGCGAGCTGGCTGAACAGCGCCTCGGCGACGAAGTCGTAGCCGCCCTCGGCCGCCCACGACGACCGGTAGTTGCCGCGGCACATGTGCGTGGTCACCCGGAGGCCGGGCGGCCGGTCGGCGATCGCCTGGTTGATGGTCCGGATGTACTGCTCGTGCTGGTGCTCCGCGTCGGCGCCCTGCTGGGAGACCAGCTCGCGCTGCTTGGGGTCGTTGAGGTAGGCCAGGCTGGTGTCGTCGAGCTGCAGGTACGTGCAGCCGAGCTCGGCGACCCGCCTCAGCTGCTCGGCGTACGCCGCGGCGAGGTCGTCCCAGAACCCGTCCAGCTCGGGGTAGACGCCCTGGTCGATCGCGGCGCGGCCGCCGCGGTAGTGCACCATGCTCGGCGAGGGGATGGTCAGCTTCGGGGTGAGCCCGGTGCCGTCGGCGGTCTCGCGCAGGAACGTGAACGCGTCACCGAAGATGGTGTCGCCGAGCCGCACCCGATCGTGCACGCTGAGGGCCGCGGACTCGAAGTCCAGGTCGCCCTGCTCGTTGTGGAAGTGCACCTGCAGCTTCTCGTCGGTGCGGTCCACGCCCTGCAGCTGGTAGATGAAGTCCATGTGCCACGACGTACGACGGAACTCGCCGTCGGTCGCGGTCTGCAGGCCGGCGTCCTGCTGCATCCGGACGACGTCGCGGATCGCGGCGTCCTCGGCGCCCCGCAGCCCGTCGTCGTCCAGGGCGCCGGCGGCGTGCCGGGCCCGCGCGTCGAGCAGCTCCGGCGGGCGCAGCAGGCTGCCGACGTGGTCGGCCCGGAACGGTGGCTCGGTGCGGCGGCCGGTGGGCTCGGGCATCGCGGTCCTCCTCGCTCGGGATCATCCTCCCGCTTCCTGCCCAGCGTCGCCGACGACCAATCGTCCGCCCGGGTGGTCGCAGATCCGTCCGAACGGGTGAGGGCCTGCCGGAGGTTCCCTCCCTAGACTGGACAGACGTCAGGAACGTGAGTGCGTTGCGGGTCGAGAGACCGCGAGGGGACGCACAGCTCGCACAGGGTGGAGCCACGACGACGGGGCCGGCGAGGGGAGCCGCGGGCCACGGGGTCGGGGTCTCGAGAAAGGCCACGTCTGTGGAGCATGTCCGTTGCGCGCAGTGCCGCAACCCCGTCCGGGCCCGTCAGGTCTCGGTCGCGCACGTCCGGTCCGCGCTCGTCTTCCACGCCGACTGCTGGGTCGACCTGCACGCGCAGGTCCAGGCCGAGTACCTGCGCGGCTACGACGAGCTCGGCGTCGCGGCGCTGATGACGCCGTACGAGCGCGACGCGTTGGCCGCGTGGCTGCCCGAGGCCGCCATCGACGAGGCCGTCGAGGAGCTCAGCGCGCAGCTGCAGCACCTACCGCCGATGCGCGTGCAGGACGTCGGTTAGGACGCCCCCGCACCTCGCACCTGGGCCACCCGGGCCCGCGCCGCGCCGTCGGCGCGGACGTGCGTGACGTACGACGGGACCACCACGTCGAGGGCGTTGCGTTCGACCTCGAAGAGCACCGGCGCGCTCGCGCCGATCTCGCCGTCGAGGTTCACCGCCGGGTCGCCGTCGTCCGTCGTGACCCGGACCGCGCGCGTGGACACGTGCTGCACCTGCGCGTGCTCGATGAAGGAGCCGTCCTTGAGCAGCCGCGCGATGTTCACGTGGTCACGCAGCCGGCCGGCGCGGATCGCGTACACGTCGAGGCGGTGGTCGTCGATGCCGGCGTCCGGGTGCACGGTGTTGCCGCCGCCGTAGTGCCGCCCGTTGCCGACCGCGACCTGCAGCAGGTCGTCGAGCTCGAACGGCTCGGTGTCGCCGTGCGGGAACTCCAGCCGCGCCCGGAACGGCCGGTGCCGCCGGTAGGCGACCAGGGTCGCGATCGGGTAGGCCACCGGGCCGAGCCGCTTCTTCAGTCCCGGCCGCAGCGCCCGGGCGACGCCGACCGACAGGCCGAGCGAGGCGACGTTGAGGAACGGGGTGCCGTTCGCGCGGCCCAGGTCGACGTCGACGACCTTGCCGCGGGCCAGCGTCGCGCACGCGCCGGCCACCGTGGTGGGGATGTCGAGGGTGCGGGCGAAGTCGTTCGCGGTGCCCAGCGGCAGCACGCCGAGGGCCGGGCGGGCCCCGGCGGGGAGGTCGGCGAGCACGCCGGCGGCCGCCCCGACGGTCCCGTCGCCGCCGCCGACCACGACCAGCCGGTGCCCGCCGAACACCGCGTCCTTGACCACCGCGGGCAGGGTCGCCGGGTCCTCGACGGCGTGGCACGCGCCGAGGTCGACGCCGTACTCCGGCAGCGTCTCGCGGACCAGCTCGAAGCTCTCCGCGCCCCGGCGGGAGGCGGTGTTGACGACGAGTGCGGCCTTGCCGAGCGCGACGGGTGACATGGCCCGACCGTAGGGACCGCGCATGAGAGCGCGCTGAGAGCCCTCTGTCGCAGGGCTACGATGCCGGGGCATGAGCGACCCCCGCGCCGGAACCCCCGCCCAGCCCTCCGACCTGGTCGACGTCGCGCACCTGGTGACGGCGTACTACACCGGTGAGCCGGACCCCTCCGACCCCGACCAGCGCGTCGCGTTCGGGACGTCCGGGCACCGCGGCAGCAGCCTGAACACGGCGTTCAACGAGACCCACATCGTGGCCACCACCCAGGCGATCTGCGACTACCGCAGCGCGCAGGGGTACGACGGCCCGCTGTTCGTCGGCCGCGACACGCACGGACTCTCCGAGCCGGCCTGGGCGTCGGCGCTGGAGGTGCTGGCCGCCAACGACGTGACCGTGCTGGTCGACGACCGCGACGGGTACACCCCCACGCCCGCGGTCTCGCACGCGATCCTGCGCGCGAACCGGGGCCGGACCTCGGGGCTCGCCGACGGCATCGTGGTCACCCCGTCGCACAACCCGCCGGCAGACGGGGGCTTCAAGTACAACCCGCCGAACGGTGGGCCGGCCGACACCGACGCCACCCGGTGGATCGCCGACGCCGCGAACACCTACATCGAGAAGGGTCTCGAGGGCGTGCGACGGGTGCCGTTCGCCCGGGCCCGTGCGGCGGCCGCGCCGTACGACTTCCTGGGGACGTACGTCGACGACCTGCCCACCGTCGTCGACCTGGCGAAGGTCCGCGAGGCCGGGGTGCGCATCGGCGCCGACCCGCTCGGCGGTGCGTCGGTGGCGTACTGGGGCGAGATCGCCGAGCGGCACGGGCTGGACCTCACCGTGGTGAACCCGCTGGTCGACCCCACCTGGCGGTTCATGACCCTCGACTGGGACGGCAAGATCCGAATGGACTGCTCGTCGCCGTCCGCGATGGCGTCGCTGATCCGGCAGAAGGACGCCTACCAGGTGGCCACCGGCAACGACGCCGACGCCGACCGGCACGGCATCGTCACGCCCGACGGCGGGCTGCTGAACCCGAACCACTACCTCGCCGTCGCCATCTCCTACCTGTACGGCGGCGCCCGGCCGGACTGGCCCGCGGCCGCCGCGATCGGCAAGACGCTGGTGTCGTCGTCGATGATCGACCGGGTCGCCGGCCTGGTCGGCCGGGAGCTGACCGAGGTGCCGGTCGGGTTCAAGTGGTTCGTGCCCGGCCTGCTCGACGGGTCGATCGCCTTCGGTGGCGAGGAGTCGGCGGGGGCGTCGTTCCTGCGCCGCGACGGCTCGGTGTGGACCACGGACAAGGACGGCCTGCTGCTCGCGCTGCTCGCCTCCGAGATCCTCGCCGCGACCGGCTCGTCGCCGAGCGAGCACTACGCCGCGCTGACGGAGCGGTTCGGCGCGCCGGCGTACGCCCGGGTCGACGCCCCGGCCGACCGCGATCAGAAGGCCAAGCTCGCCGCGCTCTCGCCCGACGACGTGACCGCGTCGAGCCTGGCCGGCGAGGAGATCACCGGCAAGCTCACCGAGGCGCCCGGCAACGGCGCGAAGATCGGCGGGCTGAAGGTGACCACCGACAACGCCTGGTTCGCGGCCCGACCCTCCGGCACCGAGGACGTCTACAAGATCTACGCCGAGTCGTTCCGCGGCCCGGACCACCTCGCGCAGGTCCAGGCCGAGGCGCGCGACGTGGTCGGGGCCGCGCTGGGCGCGTAGCGGGCTCCGGACCACGGAGACTCCCGGGGCGCCCTAGCCTGGGCGCATGAGCGACGCACACCGGGCCCCGGCCGGCCGCGAGCAGCCCTGGTCCGACGACGCCCCCGAGCACGGCCGGGTGGTCGTGGTCACCGACAACCCGATCGGCCGTGCGGTCGTCGAGATCGCCCGGGTCGCGGGCCGCGAGACCGTGCTTTTGGCCGACGAGGGCGTCGACCAGCTGCCGGCCGACTGGCTCGCCGCCAATCCGCTCACCCCCCGCGACGCCTTCGTGATGTGCGACCACGACACCCCCGGCATGGAGGACCTGCTGCGCTCGGCGCTGGCCGGCGAGGCCGGGTACGTCGCGATGATGGGCAGCCGGCGCCGGGCCGAGCGGGTGTTCGCGGGCCTGCAGGACCTGCCGGCCGAGACGCTCGCCCGGCTGCACGTCCCGGCCGGGCTGAACACCGGCGGCAAGGGGCCGGGCGAGATCGCGCTGTCCGTGGTGGCGGAGGTCGTCGCGGTCTCCTACGGCCGCGACGGCGGCCCGATGCGCACCGGCTGATGCCCTCAGGTCGGCGGCCCGCCGGCCGATGCTCCCGGTAGCCGTCGCGTCCGTGCGACGGGTCTCGGGGGTGAGGAGATGGGAACCGACGACGGCCTCGACGAGCTCGTGGCCGAGTTCGTGCTGGAGTCGCGCGAGCACCTCGACCGGTTCGAGCAGGACGTCGTGGCGCTGGAGCTGGACCCGGGGTCGGCCGACCTCGCGGCCTCCGCGTTCCGGGCCCTGCACACGCTGAAGGGCACCAGCGGCTACTTCGGGTTCACCCGGATCGGCTCGCTGTCCCACCACGCGGAGAGCGTCCTCGGCGCGCTGCGCGACGGGCGCCCCGTGTGTCCCGACCGCACCGCCTCCGCGCTGTTCACCGCCTGCGACCTGCTCCGCACGCTGCTCGACGGCATCGAGCAGGGCGGCGACGAGCCCGACGTCGAGACCGGGCCCGCCGAGGCCGGGCTGCGCGCCTGCCTGGAGCCGCAGCCGGCCACCGCGCCGCGGCAGCGGTTCGGCGAGACCCTGGTGGCCGCGGGCGCGGTCACTCCCGCCGACATCGGCTGGGCGGTGTCCCGGCAGGCCGGCGGCGACCCCCGCCCGATCGGCGCGATCCTGCTCGAGGCCGGCTT
>JABFXA010000003.1 GCA_013361955.1 Nocardioidaceae bacterium | reverse complement strand
GGTCTGACCGGTGAGCCGACCGCGTCTGCCGGCGACGGCCAGGTGGCGGTCCACGAACCCGGCGGCTTCTCGGGAGAGGTGGATGGTGTGCTCGGCGGCCTTCAGCGCCTGCCAGGCCGGCAGGGTGAGGTCCTGCACCAGCCACCACAGCCTGGGGAGGCGGAACCGGAGCTCCAGGGTCCGCCCGACCAGACCCAGGGCGGCCTGGTGGCTGATGCCCAGCGCGGCCGACAGTTCGTGGACGGCGTCCTCGGTGACCTGCGGGCAACCCTCACCGGCCAGCGGCGGGGCGACCACTCCGCCGTCCAGGCAAGCATCGGCCGGCCACGCCGCCGCGACGTCCCGCTCGTCGACGACCGGGTGGCAGTCGCAGAACGCCACGATCGCGGCCAGCTTGTCCGCCGCCGCACGCGACTCCGAACGAGCCGCAAACACCACCGACTCGAGCGCGGACGTCGCGTCGAGGTCGAGGAGCGTTGCGGTGTCGGACATAGGTCTATCCAAGCAGTGCGCACCGACAGTTTCTGGGCCGAATCCCCTGCTGTGGAAAGGGATTCTCACCATGGACCTGTCGACGATATCCGGCGCGGACGGAGCGGCCCCTCAACCAGCGAGCGTGCCGGGCAGGATGTCGGCGAGGCGTTCGTAGTCCGAGGGCTCGTTGTAGACGGCGCCGCTCAGACGCACGTAGCCGTGGCCGCGATACGAGACCACCTGCGCCTCGACCTGCTGGGCGCTCAGCGCCTGGTACAGGCGGTCGGCCGACGGCTCATCGTCCGCGACGCCGTGCGGCAGGGGGACCAGGCGGAGCGAGGGGGACGGACACGCCGGCACCGGTACGTCGGACGGCGACCCGACCACGGAGGACAGGAGGGCGGCGGCGTCGTCCAGCATGGACGACGCGCGCTTCCCGATCTCCAGGCCGCCGGCGTCCTCCCAGAAGCGGATCGCGGTGCCGAGCGCGTACCAGCCGGAGTAGTCGTCGGTGCCGGCGGTGTCGAACGGGAGCGGGTAGGGCTGGCCGTGGTTCCAGCTCGTGGTCAGCGGCTGCAGCGTCGCGCGCTCCGGCTCGGCGGCCCACAGCGCGGTGGTGCCACGCGGCGCGAAGCACCACTTGTGCCAGGTGCCGGTCCAGAAGTCCGCGCCGCTGTCGGCGGGCAGCGCCGGGACGTGACCGGGCACGTGCGCGGCGTCGACCATCGACAGCGCACCCGCCGCCCGCGCCAGCTCGCAGATCGCGCGGTACGGCAGCACCGCTCCGGTCGGCGACGTGATCGCGTCGACCACGACCAGCCGCACCCGGCCCGGTGCCTGCGCGACCGCGTCCTCGAACGCCCGCACCACCTCGTGGTCGGTGACACCCGCGCCCACCGGCACCACGACGTACGTCGAACCGGTGCGCGCGCACCAGCGGTCCACGGTGCGTCGGACGGACTCGTAGCCGGGCTCGCCGAGCAGCACCACGTCGCCGGGACCGAGGCGGCCCTGCGCCGCCAGCGAGCCGAGCACGATCGCGGCGGACGTGGTCACGTTGCGCACCAGGGCGAGCTCGTCGGCGTCGACGCCGAGGAACGCCGCGCCCACCTCGCGCGCCTCGACCTTGAGGCCGGGACTGTCGACGCGGAAGAACCGCATCGGGTTCGCCTCGGCACCGTCGCGGACCCGTTGCTGGGCCTCGGCGACGACGCGGGGCACCGCGCCGAACGACCCGTGGTTGAGGTGGACGACGGACGGGTCGAGCTGGAACGCGTCACGCACGGCGGTCAGTCTGCCAGGCTGCTTCCGTGCGCTCCCTCTACCGGTCCGGCGAGCAGCGCGAGCGGGTGCTCGCCTGGTGCCGGGGCCGGCTGGCGTCGTGGTCGACGCCGCACCGGGTCGAGACCATCGACACGAACCTCGGCCCGACCAGCCTGGTGACCGCGGGTGAGGGCGACACCGTCGTCTACCTGCCGGGCACCAACTTCAACGCGGCCACCGGCCTCGGCTTCCTCGACGAGCTCGCGGCGCGGGCCCGGGTCGTGGTCGCCGACCTGCCCGGCCAGCCCGGCCTGAGCGCGGACACCCGGCCGTCCGACGAGCTGGTCGGCTACGCGGCGTGGGTCACCGCCGTCCTGCGGCACGTCCGTCGGGAGCTCGGCGTACGCCGGGTGGTGCTCGCCGGCCACTCACGGGGAGCGGCCGTCGCCCTGACCGCACCGCCCGACCTCGTCGACGCCCTGGTGCTGCTCAGCCCGGGCGGGCTGGCCGGGGTGCGGCCGACGGTCCCGATGCTGCGCGCGACGCTGGCGTGGCTGCTCCGGCCGGCGCACGGCGGATCCCAGCGGCTGGTCGACCTGATGACCGGGCCTGGTGCGACCACCGACCCGCACCTGGTGGAGTGGCTGACGCTGGTCGTCGAGGCCTGCCGGACCACCGGCGCGCCCGGCCCGCTGCCGCGCACGGTGACCGCCCGCTGGGCGCGTACCCCGCGGGTGGTGATGGTCGGCGAGCACGACTGCTTCTTCGCACCGGGGCGCACCGAGGTCGCGGCCGGCACCCGGCTGGGGGTGCTGACCACGGTGACGCCCGGAGCCGGTCACCTGCTGCCCGACGAGCGGCCCGGGCTGGTGGCGGAGCGGGTGGTCAGGGCAGGTACCCGGACAGATCCGTCCGCCGACGGCTGACCGGCCCCCGCGCCTGGTAGGAGTCCAGCACCAGCTTCGCGGTCTCGCGGCGGTCGCGCCGGTCGGCCAGCGCAGCCGCGCGAACGGGTGCCGGCCGACGTACCAGGCCGGTGACCCCTCGTGCGCCTCGCCGAGCCTGGCGTCCGGCAGCCCCCCGGCGAACCGGCACACCTCCTGCCAGTCGCTCATCGACGTACCACCCTCCGGATCCAGAACAGCGCCACCAGCGCGAGCCCGAGCATCAGGACGGCGCTCAGCAGCAGGTCCAGAGCCCGTCCGGCCCGTACTCGTCGGTGCGCACCACCCGCCCGTCGGGGAGCTCGACGGCGACCACCTGGTTCCCCCACACCCGGCCGACCCTGCTGCCCGGGCCACGTGCGTACCGCGGCCCGTCGAGGTACCCGCGCACCTCCGACAGGCAGCGGCTCTGCCCGGCTGTGCGGCACACGTCCGCGTCCTCCATGGCGCGCGCCTCGGCGAGCCGGACGGGAAGGAGCAGCACCAGGGCCAGGCCCACGAGCAGGGAGAGGACGCCGTAGAGGAGCAGGAGCGCCGGACGCTTCCAGTAGGCGCGTCGCCAGACCTGGTACCCCTGCACCCCATGCCTCGCAGGGTTCCCCGGAGCACACCGCACCAACCGAAAACCCGGTGACGGGTGCCGGGGTCAGGTGTAACGTCGCTCCGCTCCCACAACCTCTGCGAGGTCCTCGCGTGCCTGCTCCCACGCCCCCGACCGCCGTTCCCACCGATCCCGACCTGGCCGCCGAGCGCGACCACCTGACCGCCTCCCGCTCGGCGCTCGCCCGGATGCGCGCCCGGACGTCGTCCCTCGACTCGTCCGCCGCCGGCGACTGGGTCAGCCAGGCCTTCCTCGAGTCGGCCCTGTACCAGCGCATGAAGGCGCTGGCCGACGACCCGACCGTGCCGCTGTTCTTCGGCCGCCTCGACTACGCCGAGGAGCACGAGGACGCGCGCGGCGAGCGGTTCTACATCGGCCGCCGGCACGTCAGCGACGAGATCGGCGACCCGATGGTGGTGGACTGGCGGGCCCGGATCAGCCGGCCGTTCTACCGGGCCAGCAAGGCCGAGCCGATGGGGGTGGAGCTGCGGCGGCGGTTCGGCTTCCAGCACGGCGAGATGACCGCCTACGAGGACGAGGCCCTCCTCGAGACCGACGCCGGCGAGGAGCACTCCGCGATCCTGGAGGCCGAGATCGAGCGGCCGCGCGTCGGGCCGATGCGCGACATCGTGGCCACCATCCAGCCCGAGCAGGACCTGATCGTCCGCTCCGAGCTCGACGAGTCGGTCTGCGTGCAGGGCGCGCCGGGCACCGGCAAGACCGCGGTCGGGCTGCACCGCGCGGCGTACCTGCTCTACGCGCACCGCGACCAGCTCTCCCGGCAGGGTGTCCTGGTGGTCGGGCCGAACGCGTCGTTCCTGCGCTACATCGGCGACGTCCTCCCCGCCCTCGGCGAGATCGACGCGCAGCAGACCACCATCGAGGAGCTGGTCGGCAAGACCCTGGCCCGCCTCAACCCCCGGTACGCCGTCCAGGGCGCCGACTCCCCCGAGGTCGCCACCCTCAAGGGCGACGCCCGCCTCGCGCAGGTCGTGCACGACGCGCTCTGGGCGCACGTGCGGCCGCCGACCGAGGGGCTGCTGGTGCCGCGCGGGGCGCGGCGCTGGCGGCTCGCGACGTACGAGGTCGAGGCGGTGCTCGCGGAGCTGCGCTCCCGCGGCGTCCGCTACGGCGCCGCCCGGGGGATGCTCGCGCAGCGGCTCGCGCACGGGATCCTGGTGAAGATGGAGCTCGCCGGCGAGTCGCCCGACGACCGCGTGCAGGACGCGGTCGCGCGCAGCCGCGAGGTGAAGCGGTACGTCGAGGCGATCTGGCCCGTCGTCGACCCGGCGCGGTTGGTGCTGCGGCTGCTGTCCGACGCCGAGCTCCTCGCGTCCGCCGCCGACGGCGTGCTCAGCGCCGAGGAGCAGGCGATGCTGCTGTGGGCGAAGCCGTTCAAGGCGCCGACCTCCGCGAAGTGGTCGCTGGCCGACGCCGTGCTGATCGACGAGGCGGCCGACCTGGTGGAGCGCACCCCGTCCCTCGGGCATGTGGTCGCCGACGAGGCGCAGGACCTCTCGCCGATGATGCTGCGCGCGGTCGGCCGGCGCTGCTCCACCGGCTCGACCACCGTCCTCGGCGACCTCGCGCAGGCCACCACCCCGTGGGCGACCCGCTCCTGGACCGAGGCGCTGGGTCACCTGGGCAAGGCCGACGCCCACGTCGAGCAGCTCACCAAGGGCTTCCGGGTGCCCGGCGAGGTGATCGAGTACGCCGCCCGGCTGCTCCCGGTCGTGGCGCCGGGTCTCGAGCCGCCCACCTCCGTACGCCGTGCGCGGGGCGAGCTCACCGTGACCGCCGGCGGCGTCGACGCCACCGTTCGCACCGTCCGCGCGACGCTCCAGCGGATCGGCTCGGTCGGCCTGGTCGCACCCGACGCCCTGGTGCCGGGCCTGGTGGCGGCGCTCGCCGACGCGACCGTGCCGCACGCGGTGCTCGGCGACGAGCCGACCGATCCCGACGACGCGTCAGTGGAGTTCGACCTGAAGCTCGACGTGGTGCCGGCGTCGCTGGCCAAGGGCCTCGAGTTCGACCACGTGGTGCTCGTCGAGCCCGCCGGCATCGTCGCCGGCGAGGCCGACCGGGTCACTGGTCTGCGCCGGCTCTACGTGTGCCTGACCCGCGCCGTCACCTCGCTCACCGTGCTGCACGAGCAGCCGCTGCCCGAGGAGCTCGGCGCCCCGTGACCGCCCTCTGGCCCGCGCACCTCCCCGACGACCTGCGCGCCCGCCTGGAGGCGGCGTACGACGCACCCGGCCGCGGCTACCACGACCGGCAGCACCTCGCCGAGGTGCTCGGCCACGTCGACGACCTGATGGCGCCGGACGACCCGGCCCGCGACGCGGTGCTGCTCGCGGCCTGGTTCCACGACGCGGAGTACGACGGGAGGCCCGACGACGAGGAACGCTCGGCGCGACTCGCTCTCGACGCGCTCGGCGACACCGACCTCGGCCGCGAGGTGGCCCGCCTGGTGCGGCTCACCGCCGACCACCGGCCCGCCGACGACGACCACGCGGGGCAGGTGCTCTGCGACGCCGACCTGGCCATCCTCGCGGCGGACGCGGACCGCTACGCGTCGTACACGGCGGGGGTGCGGGCGGAGTACGCACACGTCCCCGACGAGCAGTTCGCGGCCGGCCGGGCGGCGGTGCTGCGCGACCTGCTCGCCAAGCCGACGCTGTTCCACACGCCGGCGGCGCGCGAGCGGTGGGAGGACGCCGCGCGGTCCAACGTCTCCGCCGAGGTGCGCCGGCTCGAGCGATGACCGGTCTGTACGTCTGCGTCGCGATGACAAAATGTAGGTAAAGAGTCGCACCGTTCGGTTGCCGCACCTGTACGAATCTGGGTCGGCAACGCGGTGGAATCCCTTGCAAACAAGGCGAAACCCGGACTCACGGGCGACACGGTCACTCCTTGTCGCCCCTTCGGCACAGGTCTAGCGTGCGCCGGAGCGACGTGCTCCGGGTCACCGGGGGGCAGCTGCTCCGCACCGGAGCCGCCGCAGAAGGAGCCGCCATGAGCCGCAGCCGGATTGTCCTCGCCCTTCTCGCCTCGCTCCTCGCTCTCGCCGGCGCCCTCGCGCTGGCCAGCCCGACGGAGGCCTCACGCTCGGGCAAGCAGATCAAGATCCTCGACGACTGCGACCCGGCGTCGTTCAACGCGGCCGTGGGGGACGGCACCTGCGTCGGCGACGGCCGCACCACGTTCGGCGACTTCCTCGCCGAGCTCCAGGCGACCCAGGCGGCGGCGGACTGGCGGTTCAAGCCGTCGATGTTGAAGGTGCATGCCGGCCGGCCGGTGATCCTGGAGAACCGCGGCGGCGAGACGCACACGTTCACCTTGGTCAAGCAGTTCGGCGGCGGCTTCGTCCCGGTCCTCAACCAGCTGTCGGACAACCCGGTCCCGGCGCCGGAGTGCGTCGACCCGGGCAACGCGGAGGTGCCGGCACCGCCGTCGCCGGTGAACGTGTTCGTGTCCGCGGACAGCGACGAGGCCTTCGCGACCGCCGGCCTCAAGCCGGGCCGCTACATGTTCCAGTGCTGCATCCACCCGTGGATGCGGGTGATCCTGACGGTCCGCACGAGCTGACGGCGGTGGGCGGCGCTCAGACGAGCGCCGCCTCCCGCAGCACCAGTGTCCCCTCGTCGGCGTCGAGAACGGCGGGGACCCCGAGGGGGAACGCCAGGTTGCGCGACCCGTGCCCGAGCGGCGCGCCCCAGAGCATCGGTACGCCGAGCGGGGCGAGCCGCTCGGTGACCACCGCGCGCACCGTGTGCTCGGGCCCGCAGTCGGTGAGCTCGCCGACCACGATGCCGCGCGCGCCGTCGAACCAGCCCGCCCGCAGCAGCTGGGTGAGCATCCGGTCGAGCCGGTAGGGCTCCTCGCCGATCTCCTCCAGCACCGCGATCGACGAGGCTGCGGGGGCCGAGTTGCGCGAGCCGATCTCGGCAGCCAGCAGCGCGAGGTTGCCGCCGACCAGCACGCCCTCCGCGCGGCCGCCGACCAGCCCGGTGGCGGGCGTCGGCGTCAGGCTGGTCCCGACGGCCGGCTCGAACAGCATCGACCGCAGGTGCTCGCGCGACTCGTCGTCGCCGGCGCCGAGACTGGTCGCCACCGGTCCGTGGATCGTGGACAGGCCGAGCCGCGCGGCGAACGCCTGGTGCAGCGCGGTCACGTCCGAGAACCCCACCAGCACCTTCGGCCCGGCGGCCGCGAGCGACTCCCAGTCGAGGAGGTCGACCAGCCGCTGCACGCCGTACCCGCCGCGGGCGCAGATCACGGCGGCCACCTCGGGGTCGCACCACGCGCGGGTCAGGTCGTCGGCGCGGGCGGCGTCGTCGGCGGCGAGGTACGCGAGCGTCTCGTGCGTGCCGCGCGCGTGCGGACCCTCGCGGACGTCGAGCCCCCACGAGCGCAGCACGTCGATCCCCCGGTCGAGCCGCTCGGGGAGCGCGG
>JABFXA010000114.1 GCA_013361955.1 Nocardioidaceae bacterium | reverse complement strand
GCGCGGCGGGACGGGACGGTTCACGGCCGGATGATCGGCCGGAGGCGGTGGGTTCTGAAGGTTCTCGGGTCAGCCGGCGAACCGGACCAGCCGCTCCTGCATCTGCGGGTACGGCGTCGCGGCCGGCGGCTCGCGGCCCTCGCGGACCAGCGTCGCCACCTCGACGGCGCGGTCGACGGCCGACCGGTAGGGCAGCGACCCGGTGCTGACCCGCCGCACGCCGAGCGCGGCCAGGTCGTCGAGGCTGCGGCCGGGCGGGACCAGCACGTTGAGCGGCACCGGGAGCTCCGCGGCGAGGAACCGCAGCACCTCCGGGTCGGCGAGACCGGGCACGAAGACGCCGTCGGCGCCCGCCTCGACGTAGGCCCGGGCCCGCGCGAGCGTGGCCTCCGGCGTGGCGTCCTGCCCGAACCAGTAGGTGTCGACCCGCGCGTTGACGAACGTGTCCGGCGCCGCCCGCCGCACCGCCTCCACCTTCGCCGCGCACGTCGCGGGGTCGACGAGCCGCCCGTCGGTGCTGTCCTCGAGGTTCACGCCCGCGACGCCGAGCCGCGCGACGTACGTCGCCACCTCGGCCGGGTCGTCGGCGTACCCGTCCTCGACGTCCACCGACACGTGCACGTCGAGCCGCACCAGCTGCGCGGCGAGCGCGAGGTTGGCGGCGGCGGTCGACCGGCCGCCGTCGGGGTGCCCGGCGCTCGCGGCCACCCCGAAGCTGGTGGTGCCGACCGCGGGGAACCCGGCCTCGACGAAGGCAAGCGCCGAGCCCACGTCCCAGGCGTTCGGCAGCAGCAGCGGGGTCGGCCCGGCGTGCAGGTCGCGGAAGCTCGTGGTCACGGCTGTCCCTCTCCTCGGCTGGCCCCCACTCTCCCCGATGCCAGCGCGTCCGCCAGGAACCGCAGCTGCGCCGGCAGCATCCGCCGCCAATAGCCGACGTCGTGGTCGCCTCGCTCGAACCCGCCCGCCGGCCGCCGCTCGAAGCCGTCCAGGTACGTCGCCACCGCGGCGTAGAACGGGTCCCCCTCGCCGCAGTCCACCCGCACCGGGATGCCGTCGAGGGACCGCTGCCGCGCGAGCACGGTGGCGTCGGCGAGGTCGGCGGCGTCGTCGAACGACCCGGGTGAGGTGTCCGCGAAGGACCGGAACAGCGCGGGGCTCAGCGCGCCGACGCCCGCGACCCGGTCCGCTCCGCGCAGCCCGGCGAGCCGGAGCGCGCCGTACCCGCCCATCGACCAGCCCAGGAACGCCGGCCGGGTCACGTCGAGACCGCGGCCGGCCAGCAGCGGCAGCAGCTCGTCGAGCACCATCGCGCCCGCGTCCTCGCCGGAGGCGCGCGGGTGCCAGTAGGAGTTGCCGCCGTCGACGGCCGCCACCGCGAAGGGCTCCGCGCCGTCCACCACCGCGGCCGCCTGGAACCGGCCGATCGCGAGGTACCGGTCGGCGAACACCGCGGCGTGGTCGGCACCGTGGCCGTGCAGCACCACGACCACCGGCAGCCGGGCGCCGCCCTGCCCGGGCGGGTAGCCGATCGTCCAGCCGCTCCGGCGACCGCCGCGGGCCCGGGACACGAACGACCCGCTCACCCGCGGGCCCGCGTCGACGGCCGGGACCACCCCGTCCGGGCCGTCCAGGCGGAGCGTGTGGAACAGCCGCGAGCGGCCCGGGAGCACGCCCTCCTCGACGCCGAGCAGGGAGGCGCCGAGCACCCCGACCGCGCCGGCACCGGCGCTGAGCACCAGCCGGCGGGAGGGCAGCGGGCGCACGGCGTCAGTCGGTCGTCGGGCTCGCCGGGGCGTCGCCGACGATGTGCACCCGGGCCACGATCACCGGGTGGTCGGTGGTCCGCCGCACCAGCGGGCTGCGGTCCTCGGTGTAGCCGGTGAAGTCGACGCCCTGCGAGCCGAAGATCCAGTCCACCGCGCGCGGGTTGCCCGGCTGGCATGAGCCGACGTTGCTGCCGCCGCGGGCCGCGATCATCGGGGCGCCCGCGGTCATCCGGCAGAAGTACTCGTCGCGCTCGTTCATGTCGCCGGTGATGAACACCGGGTCGCCGCTCTGCCGGACCAGCTGGTTGGCCAGCGAGATCTCGATCGCGGTGGCCCGGTCGCGGAACCGCTGCTGGTGCGGGTAGCGGCCGGTGTCGGCCGGGTTGTGGAAGTTGGCGAACCAGGCCTCGAGCCCGGTGCGCAGGTGGCGCAGCTTCACGTACGGCATCGGCCGCGGGTGGCCGTCGAAGTACGGGATGCTGACCACCCGCTTGTCGACGGCGGCCCAGGTGTCGCGGCGCCAGCCGATGGAGTTCTCGGTGTCGCGTGCGCGCAGCGCGCTCCCCGGCCAGAAGTCCAGGTTCGTGTGCCGACGCAGCACCGCGAGCTGGCCGCCCTGCAGCTCCTGGAAGCCGACCACCTCCGCGCCGTGCCGGCGGATCAGCTCGGCCGCGTGCCGGGCCCGGACGGCGCCGGGCGCCATCCCGCGCGCGCCGCCCCGGGTGTGGCTGGCGCCGAGCACGTTGAACGAGCTCACCGTGAAGGTCAGCTCGGGCGGCGGCGCGGCCGGCTTCTTCGTCGGCTTCGGCTTCTTGGTCGGGCTCGGCTTCTTGGTCGGGGTCGGCCGGGCGGTCTGCGTGACGGTGCCGACCGGCTCGATGAACCGCCGCGGCGACGGGCTCGTCGGGCTGGTCGGGGAGGGGGAGGGGCTCGAGGGGCTGCCCGCCCCGGCCACCGACGTCACGAACGTGGTGTCCCGCGGCTCCGAGTGCACGACGTACCCGATCCCGACCGCGACCAGGGTGACCAGCACCGCGGCCGTCAGCAGGGCCATCGCGCCGGGCGTCCACTTCACCGGGTGAAGATACCCCGCTCGGCACCGCCCTCAGGGCGGAGTCGGAAAACCGTAGCGAGTCCGGTACGACGCCTCAGCGGGTGTACGACGCGAACGTCGGGAACGACGTCTCCGGGGTGCCCAGCGCCCGCGGGAACAGGCTCCGCGACAGCGTCACGTCGCTGACGATCACCGGGTGGTCGGTGGTCTTGGCCACCAGCGGCGACCGGTCCTCGGTGTACCCGCTGAACGCGGCCCGCTCGGAGCCCATGATCCAGTCCACCGCGCGCGGCCGGCGCGCGTCGCAGACCCCGTTGCGGTAGGTGCCGCCGCGGGCCGCCTTGATCGAGGCGGTGCTGACCATCGAGCAGAAGAACGTCGCGCGCTCGTTCATGTCGCCGGTGAACAGCCGCGGGATGCCGGTCGGGGTGAGCCGGCGCTGCAGCGCGGCCTCGACGCCCTTCGCGATCGTGCGCCACTTCTGCTGGTTGCGGTACCGGGCGGTGTCCGCGGGGTTGTGCACGTTCGCGACGTACACCAGCATCCCGGTGGCCTTCTCGCGCAGCAGCACCAGCGGCATCGAGCGCGGGTTGCCGTCGAAGTAGGGGATCGTGAACGTGGTCGCGTCGACCAGGTCGAACCTGCTGAGCCGCCAGGCGATGGAGTTCTCGCTGTCCCTGCGGAGCATGGTCAGGCCCGGGAACACGCCCCAGCTCGGGATCGGCACCCCGGTGGCCGCGTCGGGCTTCGACGTGACCTGCATGAACTTCGTGTACTGGTCGGCCTGCATCTCCTGGAAGCCGACGACGTCGACGCCGTGCTTGTTCAGCAGCTGGTTCGCCCAGACGATCCGGGTGGTGCCGACCGCGCGGCGACCGCCGGCCGGGGTGTGGCTGCTGCCGAGCACGTTGAACGAGCTGACCGTGAAGGTGGCCGGCGGCGGCACCCGACGGGCGGCCGCGGTGGCCGGGCCCGACCCGGTCGTGGTCACGGTGAGGGCTCCGGCCAGCATCGTCGCTCCCAGCGCTGCCGCCACTCTCTTCACGTGGATCAACTTCTCTCCCATGCGTTCAACGTAGACGTCCGATCGGCGTGGCATCACCGGAATCGGTGATTTGTCTGCTACCGCCCCGCCCGGCTCCCGGAGTGAACATCGGCAGGGTGGCCGGGGTCCTTGACCTTTTCGTCACTTTCCCGGCTGGCGATCGAGTTCAACCGACTGGTTGACAACATCCGATGCCGCGGCGTAGGGTCTTGTCAACCGATGAGTTGAATACGAGGAGGACCGGTGGCGGACCCGTTGTCCCGGGTGTTCTCGGCTCTCGCCGACCCGACGCGGCGCGACATGGTCGCCCGCCTGGCGGCGGCCGACGCGACCGTGAACGAGCTCGCCGAGCCGTACGACGTGACCGTCCAGGCGGTGTCCAAGCACCTGAAGGTGCTCGAGGACGCCGGTCTGGTCAGCCGCTCCCGGGACGCGCAGCGGCGTCCGGTCCACCTCGAGGCGGAGGTGTTCGACCTGATGACGAAGTGGATCGAGCGCTACCGCCGGCAGGCCGAGGCGCGCTACCAGCGCCTGGACGCGGTCCTGGAGGAGCTGAAGAACCGGCCGACCGACCGAGCCGGCCGAGCCGCGCGAGCCGACGGCGACGACGCAGACAAGGGAGCAGCATCATGACCTGCACGACCCAGGCCACCATCGAGGCCAACAAGGACATCCCGGCGATCACCCTGACCCGCGAGTTCGACGCGCCCGTCGAGCTGTTGTTCCGGGCGCACACCGACGGCGACCTGGTCGCCCGGTGGATGGGTCCGCCCGAGCAGAAGATGGTCGTCGAGGAGTACGACGCCAGCACCGGCGGCTCCTGGCGCTACTGGTCCAGCGGCGAGGACGGCGTCGAGCACCACTTCTACGGTTCGTTCCACGAGGTCCGGCCGAACGAGCGGATCGTGCAGACCTTCACCTACGCCGGCTTCCCCGACGGCGTCGCGCTCGAGCAGGGCAGGTTCGAGGACCTCGGCGACGGCCGCTCCCGGCTGACCTGGGTCTCGCTGTGCGACTCCTTCGAGGGCCGCGACATGATGCTCGCCTCCGGCATGGAGGTCGGCGTGCACGAGGGCTACGAGAAGCTCGACGCCCTGCTTGCCGAGCTCGGCTGACCACCGACTTGTCAGGTCGTGTGGTCGTCATAGCGACCACCCGACCTGACAACTCGGGGGCACGGCAGGATCGGGGCATGAGCGACCACCGGCGGACGACGTACCGCACCCCCGACCTGGTGCTCGTCGAGCACGAGGTCGACGCGCCCCTCGACCACGACCGGCCGGACGGGCCGCGGATCATGGTGTTCGCGCGCGAGGTCGCCGACCCGGCCGGGCTCGACAAGCCGTTCCTGGTCTACCTGCAGGGCGGTCCGGGCAGCGAGGCCCCGCGGCCCACCCGCCGGCCGACCGCACCCGCCTGGCTCGACCGGGCCCTGCAGGACTACCGGGTGCTGATGCTCGACCAGCGCGGCACCGGCCGCTCCACCCCGGTCGGGGCGCTTCCGGGGATGACGCCGCGGCAGCAGGCCGACCACCTCGCGCTGTTCCGCGCCGACGCGATCGTCGCCGACGCGGAGCTGCTGCGGCTGCACCTCGGCGTCGACCGGTGGAGCGTGCTCGGCCAGTCGTTCGGCGGGTTCACCGCGCTGCGCTACCTGAGCGCGGCGCCGGAGGGTCTGCGCGAGGTGCTGTTCACCGGGGGCGTGCCGCCGGTGGGTCGCCCGATCGACGACGTGTACGCCGCGACGTACCAGGCGATGCTCGCGCGCAACCACGCCTACGACGAGCGCTACCCGCGCGACCGGCAGCGGATCGCCGACCTGATGCGGCGCATGGACGCCGGCGAGGTGACGCTGCCGAACGGCGACCCGGTCGGCGCGGCCCGGTTCCGGCAGGTGGGCGCCGCGCTCGGGATGAGCGACGGCGCCGAGCGGCTGCACTACCTGCTCGAGCTCGACGAGGACTCGCCCGCGTTCCGGCACGACCTGGCCGCGCTGCTGCCCTTCGGTGCCCGCAACCCGATCTACGCCCTGCTCCAGGAGGCCTGCTACGCCGACGGCGGCCGCACCCGCTGGGCCGCCGAGCGGCTGCTGCCGCAGGCGTTCCGCGAGGACCGCACCCTGCTCACCGCCGAGCACCTCACCCACGCCAGCCTCGCCGAGGACCGCGACCTGGCGCCGCTCGCCGAGGCCACCGACCTGCTCGCCGAGCGCAGCTGGCCGCGGCTGTACGACGAGGACGCGCTGCGCGCCTGCCGCGTCCCGTGCGCCGCCGCGATCTACGCCAACGACCCGTACGTCGACCGCGAGCTGTCGCTGGAGACCGCGGCGCTGGTGCCGACGATGCGCACCTGGGTCGACCCGGACCACGAGCACAACGGGCTGCGCGCCGACGTCGGCGTCCTCGACCGGCTGCTGTCGATGGTCCGGCGGTGAGGCCGGTCGGCGAGGCCGACGCCGCGGCGACGTACCGCGACTTCGGGGAGCACGAGGCGCCCACCTCGCCGACGTTCCGGGACTGGGCGTTCGGGGTGGCCGACGACCCCGAGGTGCTCGCCCGGGTCGCGTCACTGCCGCGGCCCAAGCAGCAGCCGAACCTGGTGTTCGCCGCGGCCCGCTGGCACGGCGCCGAGAGCGGCCCTTACGCCGAGCTGCGCCGGGTGCTGCTCGACGACTGGGACGCCGTCCGCGCGACCGTGCTGACCCGGGCCACGCAGACCAACGAGGTCGGCCGCTGCGCGACGCTGCTGCCGGTGCTCGCGTCGCTGCCCGGACCGCTCGCGCTGCTCGAGGTCGGCGCGTCCGCCGGGCTGTGCCTCTACCCGGACCGGTACTCCTACCGCTGGTCCGACGGCACCGCGCTCGACCCGCGCGACGGGCCGTCGCCGGTCCTGCTGTCGTGCGAGGTGCACGGCGCACCACCGCTGCCGGACGCGGTGCCCGAGGTGGTGTGGCGCGGTGGGATCGACCTGAACCCGCTCGACGTCCGCGACGACGACGCGATGCGCTGGCTGCAGACGCTGGTGTGGCCGGAGCACGACGACCGGCGGGCCCGGCTCGCGGCCGCCGTCGGGGTGGCGCGCGCGGACCCGCCGGAGATCGTGCGCGGCGACCTGCTCGAGGCGCTGCCCGCCATGGTCGACCGGGTGCCGCCGGAGGCGACGCTGGTGGTCTTCCACTCGGCGGTGCTCGCCTACGTCGACGCCGACGACCGGTCCCGGTTCGTCGACCTGGTCTCCGGGCTGCGCTGCACCTGGGTCAGCAACGAGGGGCCGCGGGTGGTCGCGGCCGAGGGTGTCCCCGCCGACCAGCCGCCCTGGGGCGCGGCGTTCGTGCTCGCCGTCGACGGCCGCTTCGTCGCCTGGACCGAGGGCCACGGCCGGGCCTTGTCCTGGCCCGGCGCGGCTCTAGGCTCCTGACATGACCGAGCACGTCGACGTCCTGATCGTCGGGGCCGGGCTGTCCGGCATCGGCGCCGCGTGCCACCTCGAGGAGCGGCGGCCGGGCACCAGCTACCTGGTGCTCGAGGCCCGCGACGCGATCGGCGGCACCTGGGACCTGTTCCGCTACCCGGGGATCCGCTCCGACTCGGACATGTTCACGATGGGCTACCGGTTCCGGCCGTGGACCGACAGCCGCTCGCTCGCCGACGGCACCTCGATCCTGCGCTACGTCCGCGACACCGCGACGGCGTACGGCGTCGACGAGCACGTGCGCTACCGGCACCGGGTCGTCGGCGCCGACTGGTCCTCGCAGGACGCGACGTGGACGGTCACCGTCGACCACGACGGCGAGGTGACGACGTACACGTGCGGGTTCCTGTGGTGCTGCAGCGGCTACTACCGCTACGACCGGGGCTACCTGCCGGAGTTCGCCGGCGTCGACGACTTCGAGGCGGTGGGCGGCACCGTCGTGCACCCGCAGCACTGGCCGGAGGACCTCGACTGGACGGGCCGGCGGGTGGTGGTGGTCGGCAGCGGCGCCACCGCGGTGACGCTGGTCCCGGCGCTGGCCGAGCAGGCCGCGCACGTGACGATGCTGCAGCGGTCGCCGTCGTACGTGCTGTCCGTGCCGGCCACCGACCCGATCGATGCGAAGCTGCTCGCGCGGCTGCCCGCGAAGCAGGCCTACGCGATCGCGCGGTGGAAGCACGTGCTGATCGCGACCGGGTTCTACAAGCTCTCGCGCTGGCGCCCGGAGTGGGCGAAAGCGCTGCTGCGCAAGGGCGTTGCGGGTGCGCTACCCGCCGGGTACGACGTGGACACGCACTTCAACCCGGTCTACGACCCGTGGGACCAGCGGATGTGCTTCGTGCCCGACGGCGACCTGTTCAAGGCGGTGCGGCGCGGCGACGCGGACGTCGTCACCGACCGGATCGACCGGTTCACGCCGACCGGGCTGCGCCTGGAGTCCGGCCGGGAGATCGAGGCCGACGTGGTGGTCACCGCGACCGGGCTGAACCTGCTGGCGTTCGGCGGCATGACGCTGTCGGTCGACGGCGACGAGGTCGCGCTGCCGGAGACGATGGCCTACCGCGGCATGCTGCTGTCCGGCGTACCCAACTTCGCCTACGTGGTCGGCTACACGAACGCGTCCTGGACGCTGAAGGCCGACCTGGTCGCCGAGTACGTCTGCCGGCTCCTCGCGCACCTCGACCGGCACGGCTACGACGCCGTGGTCGCCGACCGCGAGGACGACGTGACCGAGGAGCCGTTCCTGGACTTCTCGTCCGGCTACGTGCAGCGCTCGCTGCACCTGCTGCCCAAGCAGGGCTCGCGGACTCCGTGGCGGCTGCGGCAGAGCTACCTGCACGACCTCCGCACGCTGCGTCGCGCCCCCCTCGACGACGGGGTGCTGCGGTGGTCGCGCGTGCACGAGCGGGCGAGCGCGTGATCGCGCGGACGCCGGAGCCGCCGTACGTCGCGGTGGTCTTCACGTCGCTGCGCACCGAGGGCGACCGGGGCTACGCCGCGATGTCGCGCCGGATGGAGGAGCTCGCCGCGACCCAGCCCGGCTACCTCGGCCTCGAGTCCGCGCGCGACGGCCTCGGGATCACCGTGTCGTACTGGGCTGACGAGGACGCCGCCCGCGCCTGGAAGCAGGTCGCCGAGCACCTCGTCGCCCAGCAGCGCGGCCGGGACGCCTGGTACGCCGACTACAAGGTCCGCGTCGCCGTCG
Organism: Nocardioidaceae bacterium; assembly: GCA_013361955.1. GTDB lineage: Bacteria > Actinomycetota > Actinomycetes > Propionibacteriales > Nocardioidaceae > Nocardioides_B. Next base: position 15,582 of record JABFXA010000114.1, on the reverse strand, counting down.
TGCACCGCGACTACGGCCCCTAGCCGCCGAGGCGCGCGTCGTTGCGCCGAGAACGACGCCGAGGCGCGCGTTGTTGCGGTGTGGCCACCGCAACGTCACGCGCCTCGGCGTACCCGGGGCCGCAACGTCACGCGCCTCGGCGTCAGCGGCGGTGGTACTCGCAGCGCCAGAGCGGGCCGCGCTCGCCGGGCGGCATCTCCTCGAGCTGCACGGGCTCGAGACCGTCGGCGGCGAACGAGAGCATCGTGTCCCGGGTGAGCGGGAAGGGCGGGCCCTCGTCGGCGGGGCTGCTGCCGTCGTGGCGGAACTGGATCGCGAGCAGCGTGCCGCCCTCGGCGACCAGGCTGCGCACGCCGGCGATCGCGCCGGCGCGCGGCGGGTCGGGGAGCGCCTGGACCGTGAACACCTCGACGACCAGGTCGAAGGCGCCGCGCAGGTCGTCGGGCAGGTCGAGCAGGTCGGCGACCCGGTAGTCGACGGTGCTGCCCGGGTGCCGCTCCCGCGCCAGGCGTACGGCGGTCGCGGCGATGTCGAAGCCGGTGGTCGCGAAGCCGCGCGAGGACAGGTACTCCGCGTCCGCGCCGAGCCCGGAGCCGACCACGACCGCACGACGGCCGTCGCCGCGCAGGTCGCGGGCCTCGGCCCACTCGGCCAGCAGCGGCTGCGGGTCGTCGCGGTCCCACGGCATCGTGACCTCGCCGGCGTCGCCCGCGGCGTACAGCCGGTCGAACCACGCCGTCGGCTCACCGTCGGCGTACGCCTCGCGGGCCAGCTCGTCGGCCCGCACGTTCCACTCCCGCTCCATGGCCCGACCCTAGGCCGCCGGCAGCTCCAGCGCCCAGGTCTGCCCGACGACGTCGTGGCCGAACCGGTGCTGCGGCTGCTCGTCGGCGAGCGCGAACCCGGCCTCCTGGTAGAGGTGCCGTGCCGCGCGCAGGTTCGCGGTGGTCCACAGCTCGACCCGGCGGTAGCCGGCCGCCGCCGCGAAGTCGAGGCAGGTGCGCACCAGCCGGCGACCGAGCCCGTGCCCGCGGGCGGCCGGGTCGACCAGCAGCACCCGCAGCTTCGCGGTGCTCTCGGCGTCGGAGCGGACCAGCATGATGCAGCCGACGCGGCGGCCGTCGAGCTCGGCGACCCAGCAGGCCTCGCGGGCCGGGTCGTGGTCGGCCGCGTACGCCGCGACCACGCCGAGCACCAGCCGCTCGAACTCGGTGTCCCACCCGTGCTCACGGGCGTAGAGGTCGCCGTGCGCCTGCACCACCCAGCCGAGGTCCCCCGGCCGGTCGGCCGCCCGCACCGTCGCCTGCATCGGACTCCTCCGCTCCACTGAAACAACCGTTTCAGTTGTGGCACGATAGCCCCGTGACCGAGCCCGGCTCAACCCCGTCCGCCCGCGAGAGCGAGCTGCTCGACAAGGCCTACGCCTACGCGCTCGCGCACGGCCTGGCCGACCTCTCGCTACGCCCGCTGGCCGCCGCGGTCGGCTCGAGCCCGCGGGTGCTGCTGTTCCTCTTCGGCAGCCAGGACGGCCTGGTCCGCGCGCTGCTCCGCAAGGCGCGCGAGGACGAGCTCGCGCTGCTCGGCGACGTCGACGGCGCCGACGGCCTGGCCCGCGCGGTGCGGGCGGTCTGGACCTGGCTCGCCGACGAGCGGCACCGACCGCTGCTGACGCTGTGGGCCGAGGCGTACACCCGGTCGCTGGTGGACCCCGACGGACCGTGGGCCGGGTTCGCCGAGGCCACCGTCGAGGACTGGCTGGAGGTGCTGCGGCGCGCGCAACCCGCCCGCGACCGGCGCACCGCGCGGGGCACGGCCGAGCGCACGCTCGCCCTGGCGGTGCTGCGTGGGGCGCTGCTCGACCTGCTCGCCACCGGCGACGTACGTCGCACCACGGCGGCCGTGCACGCGTTCCGATGAGCCGCGGCCGGCGCGAGGTGCGGCCCTGACTCACACTCCGATCGTGAGCGCGGCGACGTACCCGTCGTCGGCGGAGCCGGACATCGACGCGATCTGGTGGATACCTCCGTCGTCGGAGAACACCAGGTCGGTGCTCAGCGAGACGCCGGCCAGCGCGGACACCGACTGCTCGTAGCCGTCGGTGGCGTACACCAGGTCGCAGGCCTCCTTGGGCAGCGCGATCTGCGACGTCTTCACGATCGGTCCGTCGCGGGTGGCGTCGGCCGCGTCGGCGTACACCTCGAAGTGGATGTGCGGCCAGCGGCCCTGGTAGCAGCCCGGGAACACCGTGGTGAACGTCGCCGTGCCGGTGTCGTCGACGGTCTGCACGCCGCGCAGGTAGTTCACGTCCTCCAGCCCGGGGGTGTACAGCGAGTAGCGGCCCTCCCGGTCGCAGTGCCACACGTAGATCGCGCTGCCGGTGCGCGCGTCACCGGTGGAGGCGTCGCGCACGGTGAGCCGGACGGTGAGCGGGACACCCTCGGCGGTCACCGTCCCGGCGTCCCCGAACGTGCTGCGTAGGTCGCGGCGCACGATGCCCGAGTCGTCGAGCACGTCGATCCCCTTGCTGCCGTCGCCGGGGAACGGGCCGGCGGTCTCGTCGGGGACCTCGGTCAGGTCGCCCGACGCCGAGGTCACCGAGGATCCGGCCGACCCGGACGGGCGTGGGCCGGAGGTCGTGGTGGTACCTCCGCCCGAGTCCGCCGGGTCGACCAGGCCACAGCCGGCCGCCAGCGCGCCGACGCCGATCCCGGAGAACAGCCCCAGCGCGCGGCGCCGGCTGACCAGCGTCCGCACGTCGTAGACCAGGCCGCGGTCCGCCTCGTCGACGGGGTTGCCGTGCGCGTCGGTCCAACGGTCCTGGGGTCGTGCCATGCGTCCAGCGTGCCTCGCATCGCTGTGCGTCCGCTGTGCGTGTCAGGGCAGCACGGTGTGCATCGGGCGGGGCCTCGACGTCGCTCACCGAGTCCGACAAGGACACTTGTACAAGTCTCCTTGTGGGTTTACCGTCGGACCGTGCCCGACGACCGCACCCCCCGCGTCCCCGCCGACGAGCTCGCCGCCCTGCACCACCCGGTCCGCCGCCGGATCCTCGAGGTCCTGCAGGTCGACGGCCCGGCCACCGTGGGTGGGCTGGCCGCCGCGCTCGGCCAGCAGGTGGGCAGCATCAGCCACCACCTGAAGACCCTCGAGCGGGCCGGTTTCGTGGCCCCGGCGCCCGAGCTCGCGCGGGACCGGCGGGAGAGCTGGTGGCGAGGCGTGCCCCGCGAGGTGACCTGGTCGATCACCGACTTCGCCGGGTCGCCGACCGAGACGCTGCTGGCCACCGCCGCCGAGCGCGCGAACCTGCAGCACCACAACGACAAGGTCCTGACCTGGTTCTCCGGCCGCGAGGAGTACGACGACCACTGGCTCGACGCGGCGTTCGCCACCGAGCACTGGGCGAAGGCCACCCCGGACGAGCTCAGCGACCTCTCCGCCCGGGTCTACGCGCTGTTCGCGGCGTGGGCCGAGGAGTGCCGCGAGGCTGCCGAGCGCGAGCAGGCCGACGGGGACACCGAGGCGGCGGCCCTGCGCAGCACCGTCTTCGTGTTCGCGCACGGCAACCCGAGCCGGCCGTGACCGCGCCCGCCGAGGCGGCCGCCCCGGTCGAGGTCCCGCCGCTGCGCCGCGACCGCGAGGTGCAGGCGTGGGTCGTCGCCCGCGGACTGTCCGAGGCGGGCGACACGGTCTGGACGGTCGCCCTCGCCTGGACCGCGGTGCACGTCGCCGGCCCGGCCGCTGCCGGCCTGCTGCTCGGCCTGGGCACGCTGCCGCGCGCCTTGTGCACACTGTTCGGCGGCGTGCTCGCGGACCGCTGGCCGACCCGGCGCATCGTGGTGCTCGCCAACGCCGGCCGGGTGCTCGTGCACCTGCTGGGCGTGCTGCTCCTGGGTGTCCTTCCGGACCGCACCTTCGCGGTGCTGGTCGGGGTCACCGTCGCGTTCGGGATCGCCGACGCGCTGCACACCCCGGCGGCCGCGCCGATGGCGCGGCAGATGGTGCGCGACGAGGACGTCCGCCCGCTGATGGGGATGTTCCAGACCGTCTCGCGGACCGCCCGCCTGGTCGGCGCACCGCTCGGCGGCGTGCTGGTGGCCGCGTTCGGGATCCGCGGGGCGATGCTCGTCGACGCGGCGACCTTCGTGCTGATCGGCGCGGTGTACGCCGTGGTGCTGCACCCGCGCTTCCCCCGCGCGCTGTCCACGTCGGGCAGCTGGCGTCGCGACCTCGGCGAGGGCCTCGGCTACGTGACCCGGACGCCGGCGGTCCGGACGCTGCTGCTGGCGTTCGCCGGGCTGAACCTCTTCGTCGGACCGGCCCTCGCCGTCGGCGTCGCGCTGCGCGTCTCGCAGGGCGGCTGGGGCGCGCACACCCTGGGCGTCGTCGAGGCCTGCGTCGGCGCGGGTGCGGCCGTCGGCGCGCTGGTCTCCGCCCGGCGCGACACCGCGCACCCCGTGCGGGTCGCGTTCGGGGTGCTGGTCGTGCAGGGCGTCGCGATCGCACTGCTCGGGTACGGCGGCGCGCTCCTCGTGGGCGCGACCGCGACGCTCGTCGGCGTCACGGCCGGGGTCGCCTCGACGTACCTGTCCTCGATGTTCGTGCTCACCTTCGACAACGCCTACGTCGGCCGCGCCCAGTCGGTGTCCGCGCTCACCGACGACGCGCTGATGCCCGCGGCGATGGCCGGCTTCGGCGCGCTGGCCGGACTGACGAGCGTCACCGCCGCCTGCGTCGCGGCCGGGCTCGGGATGGCCCTGCTCAGCGCCTGGTCCGGGACCCGGCTCTCGCGCGCCCGCTAGTCGACGCGCAGCTCGCCGAGCTCGGACCAGCCGTCCTGGTCGACCTCGAAGTTCACGATCCGCGGGGTCGCCGCGAGGTACGGCGGCAGCTCCCGCTGCGCCGCCTTGAAGTGCTCGGAGCCCACGTGCGCACCGCCGGCCTCGCCGTCGCGGAACGCCTCGACGAGGACGTACTCGTTCGGGTCGTCGAGCGAGCGCGACCAGTCGAACCAGAGGCAGCCCTCCTCCGCCCGGGTGGCCACGGTGAACGCCTTCGAGATCCGCGGCCACGCGTCGGCGTGCTCGGGCTTCACGGGGAACTTCGCGGTGATGAAGATCATCCAGCGAGCCTAGAGCGGCCGGCCATCGCGTCCTAGCGTCGCCAGCAGCCGGGTGCTCGGCCGTGAGTGCAGGGGTACGTCGACCCGCTCGGCGAACCGGTGCGGCCGGTCGGCGTCGTGCACCAGCAGCGGCACCACGTCGAGCAGCTCCAGTGCCAGCGCCGCGGGCACCGGCCGGTCGGCACCGCAGGCGCGGGCGACGTCCCAGCCGTGCGCGGTGATCTCCAGCGCGCCGGCCGCGGCCAGCAGGTCGGAACGGAGCCGCGGCCGCGCGCTCGACCGGGAGACGCCGATGCTGGGCGGTCGGTCGTGGTCGACGTCGTGCTGCGACCACACCGCGACCAGCGCGCAGGCCCGGGAGCGCAGCCGCTCGACGAGCAGCAGGCCGGGGTCGTCCTCGCGGACCGGTACCAGGTCGACGTACCCGATCGCGGCCGCCTCCGTGAAGGCCGCGAGCGAGTCGTTCATGTGCCGCAGGAGCGCGCGCAGGTCCCAGCCGCGGCAGGGCGTGGGGGCGGCCAGGTCGGCGCCGGCGACCAGCTGGAGGGAGCCGCGGGTGTACGCGACGGCGCGCTCGAGGAGCTCGGCGCCGGCCAGGACCGGTGCGGTGGCCGCCCGCTCGTGGGGCGTGGACATCGCGGCCTCAGCCGGCCAGCGCGTCGGCGGGGTCGAAGTCGGCCGGCAGGCTCGCCGGCAGCCCGAACGTCTCGAACAGCGAGCGCTCGAAGAACGCGCCGACGTGCTCGACGCCCGCCGGCCCGAGGGTGAGCACCTGCAGGTGGAACGGGTGGAACGCGTCGTCGTCGCCGCGCATGTACAGGCCGAACGCCGGCTGGCCGTTGGCCGTCGTCGGCAGCATCCGCATGTCGTGCACGCCGCCCGGGCACTGCCGGTCGATGAGCCGGCCGATGTTGACGGCGCCCTGGTACCAGCCGGTGAACGGCGGCATCTCCCAGATCGCGTCCTTGGTGAGCATCGAGACGATCGCCTCGATGTCCTTCTCCCAGAACGCCTGCACGTAGCGGTCGAGCATCTCCTTCTGCTCGGGCGTGGGCTCGGCGACGCTGTCCTCGGACAGGTTCGCCTTCTCGAGCGTCGCGTGGGCGCGCTGCAGCGCGCTGTTGACCGAGGCCGTGGTGGTCTCCATCGCCTCGGCCACCTCGGCGGCCCTCCAGCGAAGCACGTCGCGCAGGATCAGCACCGCACGCTGGCGGGCCGGCAGGTGCTGCAGGGCGGCCACGAACGCGAGGCGGATGGTGTCGCGGTCGGCGACGACAGCGGCCGGGTCGCCGGTGTCGAGGACGGCGTCGGGGACCGGCTCGAGCCAGGGGATCTCGCCGTTCTCCTCGAGCGGCGCGTGCGCGTCGGTGGACGGCGCGCCGAGGCCGGTGGGCAGCGGGCGGCGGTCCTTGCCCTCGAGCGCGGTCAGGCAGACGTTGGTGGCGATCCGGTAGAGCCAGGTGCGCACCGAGGAGCGGCCCTCGAAGTTGTGGTACGCCTTCCAGGCGCGGAGGAAGGTCTCCTGGACCAGGTCCTCGGCGTCGTGCACCGACCCGGTCATCCGGTAGCAGTGCGCGAGCAGCTCGCGGCGGTACGGGTCCGCGATGCTCGGGAAGTCCGCTGAGTCCGATTCCGCCGGCCCGGCCTGCGCCGGGATCCCCGCCTGGATCGCCATGTCGACCGCCATCTCGTGTCCGCCCGTCTCGAGTCCTCACCCTATGCCGGGTGCACCGACATGAGTAGGGACCGAGCGCGCCGCCGAAACTCATCGGTCCGGCGGCGAGAAAGTTCGCGGAACCGCTTTGACCAGGCGGATCGGGGCGTGGTCGGATCGGCCGGTGACGCACACCCGGGGGTTCCTGACCGCCGTCCTGGCGACGACGCTGCTGGTCGCCGGCTGCACCGAGAGCGGTCCCAGCGCCGAGGACGCGGCGGACGACCTGGCCACCGCGCTGACCAGCGGGAAGCTGGCCGGCGCGCCGCTCTCCGGGAGCACCCCGAAGCCCGCGCAGCAGTCGTTCGACGACGTCGTCGAGGGGCTCGGGGACGCCGAGCGCCGGGTGAGCGTGGTCTCGGTGTCCGAGGCGTCGGACGACGGCCCGGCGACCGCCCGGCTCCGCTGGTCGTGGACCCTCCCCGGCTCCGACGAGCCGTGGAGCTACACCACCACCGCGAGGCTCACCGACACCGGCGACACCTGGACCACCCGGTGGAGCCCGGCCCTCGTGCAGCCCTCGCTGCGCACCGGCGAGCGGCTCGACCTGACCACGCAGCAGGCGGAGCGGGCCGACATCCTCGGCGCCGGCGGGTCCGCGCTGGTCACCGCCCGCACGGTGGTCCGCTTCGGCATCGACAAGGCGCAGGTCTCGGAGACCCAGGCGCTGGCCGCGGCACGCCGGCTCGCCCCGGCGGTGGGCATCGACGTGGCGCCGTACGTCGAGCAGGTGCGGAAGGCCGGGCCGAAGGCGTTCGTGGAGGCGATCGTGCTGCGGCCGGCCGACGCCAAGCCGGTGCTCGCCACCGGCGTCGCGACCGTGAAGGGCGTCGGCAGCCTGCGCGACACGCTCCCGCTCGCGCCGACCCGCGAGTTCGCGCGGCCGATCCTGGGCAGCGTCGGACCGGTGACCGCGGAGATCGTCAAGGACTCGAAGGGCACCTACCGGGCCGGCGACGAGGCCGGGCTGTCCGGCCTGCAGTCCCGCTACGACGAGCAGCTGCGCGGCACCCCCGGCCTCACCGTCCGCGCGGTCGACACCCAGGGCGGCACCCGCGACCTGTTCGGCGTCGACCCGGTGGCCGGGAAGCCGCTGCGGACCACGCTCGACAAGCGCCTGCAGCAGCTCGCCGAGGGCGCGGTCGCCGACGTGCGACCGGCCAGCGCTGTGGTCGCGATCCGGCCGTCCACGGGCGACATCCTGGCCGCGGCGAGCGGACCGGGCGGCGGTGGCCTGAACACCGCGACCGCCGGGCAGTACGCGCCCGGCTCGACGTTCAAGGTGGTCAGCAGCCTGGCGCTGCTGCGGGCCGGGCTGACCCCGGACTCCCCGATGACCTGCCCGGCGACCACGGTGGTCGACGGCAAGTCGTTCAAGAACTACGACGACTACCCGGCCAGCGGACTGGGCCGGATCCCGCTGCGCACCGCGGTCGCGAACTCCTGCAACACCGCCTTCATCACCGACCGCGACCAGGTGTCCCAGGCCCAGGTCGCCGACGCCGCCGCCTCCCTGGGCCTCGGCGTCGACCACGACCTCGGCTTCCCGGCGTACTTCGGGTCGGTCCCGGCCACCGACGCGGAGGCCGGCTCGGAGACCGGGCACGCCGCGTCGCTCATCGGCCAGGGCCGGGTGACCGCGTCCCCGATGGCGATGGCCGCGGTCGCCGCGTCGGTCGCGAAGGGCTCGACGGTGGTGCCGCGGCTGCTGCCGGACCAGCCCTCGGACGACGTCACCCCGCGCACCGCACTCACCGCCGCCGAGGGCCGGCAGCTGCGGTCGTTGATGCGCGGGGTGGTCACGTCCGGGAGCGGGTCGTTCCTGGCGTCGCTGCCGGGCCCGCCGGTGCTCGCCAAGACCGGCACCGCGGAGTTCGGCGACCAGCAGCCGCTGCAGACCCACGCCTGGATGATCGCGGTGCACGGCGACCTCGCCGTCGCGGTGTTCGTCGACGTCGGCGAGTCCGGCTCGCGGACCGCCGGCCCGGTGCTGGAGCGGTTCCTCCGCGCCGCCGGCTGACGCCGTCAGCCGGTCTTGATCACCTGGGTGCCGGCCTGCTTGTCGTGCCAGCCCTGCCGGGTCGGCGAGTTGTTGATGGTCACCGCGATCACGATCACGATCACCAGCTCGGCGATCGAGCCGAGGAAGCCCAGGAACGGCACCACGCCGAGGATGCCGAGGCCGGTCCACCAGTTGCGCCGAAAGGCTTCCTGGGTGGTCGGGTTGTTGCCGTCGGGCCCGACCGTGCGCAGCTTGAGCAGCATCTTGCCGACGGTCTGGCCGACCCGGGACTCCATCAGCACGAAGTAGCCGACGGTGATCACCGCACTGACCACAGCGCTCACCGCGGTCGCGCCGCTGTAGCTGCCGTAGCCGCCGAGGCCGCCGCCGGTGAGTCCGGCGATCGCGATGATGACGACGCCGATGATCGTGCCGACGATGCCGATCAGGATGAAGTCGATGAGCCGCGCGGCGAACCGCAACAGCAGGTCGGCCGGCTGACCGGCGGCGCTCGGCGGCCCGTAGCCGGCGCCGGGAGCGGGTGCGTACTGGCCGCCCGGCGGGGGCGGGGCACCGCCGACCGGCTGGTCCATCGGCGGCGGAGGCGGCGGGGGAGCGTTGCGCTCCGGCTGCTCCGGAGGCGGGTTCTGCGTGGAGTCGCTCATGGTGTCCTCGATTCGAGAGTGTGGCCCCGAGGTCGAGCAAACCCCGGCGGTGCCGACGCTAGTGAACACGTGAACGGTTGTCAGGGTCCCCGCCGCCGATGCGGGTACTTTTTCGGACCGGCTCCGGGGCTTTCCGCCCGCTTCGGCCGGAACTGCCGCCCGCGTGGCGCTGGGAACGCACAGGTCCTCGTGGCAGGCTGTCCGCACCTCCCGGGGACTCGGCTCCGGCGTGGGCACGAGCCTGGCGACAGGAGACGCGATGCTGAGGTTCTCGTCCTCCGGACGCAGCCATCCCGGCCTGGTGCGCGGCAACAACGAGGACGCCGGTTTCGCCGGGCCCTACCTGCAGGTGGTCGCCGACGGCGTCGGCGGGGCCGCCGCGGGCGAGGTCGCGTCGGCCACCGCGGCGTACGTCGTGTCCGCACTGGCCGGGGCGTCGTCGGGTCGGGACCCGGCGGACGTGCTGACGCACGCGGTGCAGGTCGTGCACGAGCAGCTGGTCGCCGGCACGGCCGCGGTGCCGGAGCGCGCCGGGATGGGCACCACGCTCACCGCACTCCTGGTCGACGAGGGCCGGTGCGCGCTCGCGCACGTCGGCGACTCCCGCGCGTACGTGCTGCGCGACGGCGAGCTCAGCCAGGTGACCCGCGACCACACCTACGTGCAGACCCTCGTCGACGCCGGCGTGATCAGCCGCGAGGAGGCCCGCCGGCACCCGCGCAAGAACGTCGTCATCAACGCGCTCGAGGCGAGCACGCTCGCGAAGCCCGACGTGACCGTCGTCGGGATCGTCGAGGGCGACCGGTTCCTGCTGTGCTCCGACGGGCTGACCGACCTGGTCGACGACGACACGATCGCGCGCTGCCTGGACACCGCCGACCCCGACGACGCGGTCGCCCGGTTGGTGCAGGCCGCCCTCGACGCCGGCGGCACCGACAACGTCACCGCGCTGGTCTCCGACGTCGTCGACGGCCCGCGGCTGGTGCCCGACGGTTCGATGTTCGGCGCCTTCGCCGACCCGACCCTCGTGGTGGACCCGGCGGCCGTGCACACCGAGTCCGCTGGTTGACGCGAGGCACCTGCTCGGCTGAGCAGGCGCCTCGCGTGCTGGTTTCGAGGCTCGCCCAGGGGCTCGCACCTCGACCAGCGGTGGGTCAGTTCTCCACGTGCACCACGACGTCGCGGCTGACCGCCTCGGCGAGGTCGCTGCCGAGGTAGCGCACGGTGACCAGGTAGTCGCCCCGCTTCTTGTACGTCGGCAGGGTCAGCGTCGCGCGGCCGTCGCCGAGCTCTCGCAGGTCGGCGGTCTCACCGTCGGACTGTGCCGCCACGAAGCCGGTGACCGTCTGGCCCGGCGCGGTCAGCGACACCACCAGGCGCGGTGCGGTCTTGCCCTTGTGGATCGTCGCGGGCTGCACGGCGACGTCCAGCGACGGCATCGCCTTCACCACCGTGACCGTCACGCTGGTCGACGACGGCTGCGCGGCCGAGGTACCGGCGTACGCGACGGTCAGGTGCTGGGCGCCGGTGCTGTCGAACGCGGGCAGCCGCACGGTCGCCTCACCTCCGGACACCTCGCCGGAGCCGAGGACGGTGCCGTCGCGCAGCACCTGCACCGTGCCGCTGTCGACCGGCCCGTCCTCGGAGCCGACCCGCGCGGTCACGGTCGCCTCGGTGTCGCGGACCACCACCCGGTCCGGTGCGGCCGACGCCGACACCGACGTGGCCACCGGTGCGGCCGGGTCGTCGAAGCCCACGAGCAGCGGGTCGTGGTCGCTCGAGCGGAACTGGTCGGGCGCGTAGAACAGCGTCTTGTTGTAGTTGTAGCGGCTGTACTCGTAGGCCACCGACTCGACCGAGTTGATGTTCCACACGTGCGCCCCGGTGACGTTGCCGAGCATCGCGTCGTTGGCGAGCACGTGGTCGAGGGAGCCGACCACCCCGTCGAAGAGGTAGGTGTACTCGCCGGGAGCCTTCGCCTCGCCGATGTCGGTGTACCCGGCGTCGTACAGGTACTGCATCGGGTCCTCGCGCGTGTAGGAGTTGAAGTCACCGGTGAGGAACACCTTCTCGGTGCCGGTGCCGGCCTTCAGGTCGCGCACGAACGCCACCAGGTCGCGGGCCTGCCGGACCCGGTCCGGGTTCGCGTTGCCCTGGCCGGTGCCGTCGTCGACGCCCGAGCCCTTCGACTTGAAGTGGTTGACCACCGCCAGGAACCGCTGGTCGGGCTTGCCGCCGACCGGCTGGAACACCTGCCCGAGCGGCTCCCGGGCGTTCGCGAACGCGGCGGACCCGACCAGGATGTGCGACGGCCCGACCGGCTCGACGGCCGCGGGCTGGTAGATGAACGCGGTGCGGATCACGTCCTCGTCGGCCACCGCGGGACGGTCCGCCGCCGGCGGTGACGGCACGAAGGCCCACCGGTCGGTGCCCGCGTCCGCGTTCAGCGCCTGCACCAGGTCGGCGAGGGCGTCGTCGCGGCGGTCGGCTCCGGCGTACTTCGCGGAGTTCTCGATCTCCTCCAGCGACAGCACGTCGGCGTCGAGGGTGTTGATCGCGCGGACCACCTTGGCCTGCTGGCGCAGCCGGTTCTCGGTGTCCCACGCGCCGCGCGGCCCGTCGCCGTTGCAGGAGTTCACGGTGACCGGGGTGCCGGCGCGGTCGTTGAACGACGAGCAGGTGCCGCCGTCGGCGACCCAGTCGGAGCCGGTCTCCTTGAACGAGTTGAGCACGTTGAAGCTGGCGATCTTCAGGTCACCGCCGACGGCCGCGGGTGCCGCGGGCCGCGCGCCGGTGAAGGTCACCGGGCTGGCGCCGTTGCCGGGCTGCACCTGGCTGCGCGGCTGGAACCGCCACCGGTCGAACCGGTAGTCGACGACCACCGGCTGCGAGAACGACACCGACTGCCCGACGCGCACCGGGCCCTGGTCGGTGAGGTACGGCAGCGCGTCGTTCTTCCCGCTGGTCAGGTAGTTCGTCGACGAGCCGTCGTCGAGGGTGACCGCCTTGGTGGCGTTGTCCGCGGCGACCGCCTGCGCCGCGCTGCCGGGGGCCGCGACGTCCGTCGGCTGCGGCAGCGGGCTGCGGCCGCGGGCCAGCCCGACCTCGCCGAAGTTGTTGATCGTGAACGTGTCGGTGACCGTGTAGTCGCCCTGCGGCGCGACGAGCATCCCCTCGAAGGTCTCGCGCTCGGTGTCGGTGGACGGCCAGCCGATGCGCGCGGGCGTCGGCTGCGCGACAGTGTCGCCGAGCGGCTTCACGCTGCCGGTGCTGCCCGGGCTGACCTCGGTGAGGCCGTTGAACTCGCTGACCGTCCCGGTGACCTCGACGTGGTCGCCGACGGCGGGGTACGACGCGGCCGGGGTGCCGCTGCCGAGGAACACGAACACCGCGTCGGAGCCGGTGTGGCTCGCCGGGTCGACGTCGCCCCCGGTGCCCGGCGTCTGCAGGTAGAACCCGGCCAGCCCGCCGGTCGGGTACGCCGCGGTGACCACGCCCGAGGTGGTGACCGGCTTGCCGGCCAGCGGGCTCGTGGATCCGGTGCCCTGGATCTCCTCGATGGTCGCCGGGGTCGGCTCGGCGGGCGGCTCGGTGCTGCCGGAGCCGGTGTTCTGCGGGTCCGGTGCACCTGCGGTGAGGTCCGCGGCGTTCTGGTCGGTGTCCGTGCCGGTGGCCGAGCGCGACCCGGAGGTGCTGTTGCTCAGGCCGGGCGCGGGTGCGCTGCCCTCGAAGACGGTCGCGGCGCCGTAGCCGACCAGGTCGACCACCGAGGCGTCCGCGGCCAGCAGCTGCACGCTGCCGGCCGTCGCGCTCATCAGCAGGGTGCCCGTGGCGTCGGGGGTGGGCAGAACCTTCGGGGTCGCGGTGCCCGCCGCCTCCTGCACGAGGTAGTGCCCGTGCGCCGGCACGGTGCCGGTCAGCGACGTGCTGCCGCCGACGTTGCCGTTCGCCGCCCGGTACTGCACCGACATCCCGGTCACGCCGACCGGCGAGGCGGTCGGGTTGTACAGCTCGACGAAGTCGTTGGTGTACGGCGCGCCGGAGTTGCCCCCGCCGCCGTACACCTCGCTGATCACCAGGGCGGTGCCCGCGGGGTTCGCGGACGCGGAGGGGGTGAGGCCGAGCAGGGCGAGCGGGCTCGCGACGAGCGCGAGCGCGACGGCCCGTGCCCCTCCTCGCACCCGGCGGCTGGACGTACTGGTCACGCGGACTCCTTTGCGCGGGCAGGCGCGGACGCCTTGTGGGCGCGGCCGGCCGCGGGTCGGGCGGGGAGGTGGCAAGGGGGCTGGCGGCGCCAGGTCCTGGGACGCCGACCACCCGAGATCGCACTCACCCTGCGGGATGAAGAACGCGGGAACAGTACCTCCGGCGTCTCGGTTTTGGGGAGGCCGCGGGGTGAAGTTTCGGTGACGGCCTCTACGCTCGCCGCATGCCTCTCCCCACGCTCGGCAGCTTCGCGTCGCTCCCCGCCGCCGACCACCCGGAGCTGGTCGCGCCGCCGGTGGCCGCGGCGCTGACCTCCTGGCCGCACGCCGCCGACGTCGCGATCGTCGAGATCGACCCGGACCTCGCGGACACCGCGGCGATGTCGGAGGCGTACGACGTGCCCATGGAGGTCAGCGCCAACTGCGTGGTGGTCTCCGGCGCCCGGGCCGGCGACGAGCGCGTCGCCGCGTGCATGGTCCGCGCCGACACCCGCGCCGACGTGAACAGCCGGGTGCGCAAGCTGCTCGACGTCCGCAAGGCGTCGTTCCACCCGATGGACCGCGCGGTCGAGGAGAGCGGGATGGAGTACGGCGGGATCACCCCCGTCGGGATCCCCGAGGGCTGGCGGCTGCTCGTCGACGCGCGGTGCGTGGAGATCGGCGTCGCGGTGGTCGGCAGCGGCCTCCGGCGCTCCAAGCTGCTGCTCCCGGGCCCGCTGCTCGCCGAGCTCCCCGGCGCCGAGGTCGTCGGGGACCTAGCCCGCTGAGTTGTCAGGGTGCGTGGGCGCCCCGGCGACCACCAGCCCTGACAAGTCGGTGGCCACGGGCACCGCGCGGGCTCGGTCGTCGGCGACCAGGCCGACCCGGGTACGCCGGTCGAGCAGGTCGGCGACGTCGAGCGCGCCCTCGTGGGTCAGCCCCCAGAGCAGCTCGGCGCGGGTCACCGGGACGGTGTCCGCCAGCGGCGCCAGCGCCTCGGCGTCGGAGAGGCCGTGGGCGCGCGCGTTCGCCAGCACGTCCGGGGCCTCGGTGCCGTGCCGGCGCACCAGCCGGGCCGGCCCCTCGACCCGGGCCAGCTGCTCCCGGGGTGCGGCGCCGAGCAGCGGCAGGTCCGCGGTGCGGCACCGGCCGGCGCGCAGCGACCCGACGACCACGGCCCGGTCGACGGCGTCCTGCGCCATCCGCCGGTAGGTGGTCAGCTTGCCGCCGACCACCGAGACCACGCCGCCCGGCGAGGTGAGCACGGCGTGCCGGCGGGACAGGTCGGCGGTGGAGCCGTCGGCGTCGGGCAGGTCGAGCAGGGGTCGCAGCCCGGCGTACGCGCCGACCACGTCGGAGCGGTCCAGCGGCTGCTGCAGGACCGTGCCGACCACGTCGAGCAGGAAACCGACCTCCGCCTCCGTCGGCTCGGGTACGTCGGGCACCGGGCCGTCGACCGGCTCGTCGGTGAGGCCGACGTAGACCAGGCCGTCGGGCTGGGGCAGCGCGAACACGAACCGGTTCGACGCCTGCGGCACGGGCGCCATCACGGCCGTGCCGAGCCCCGGCACCGACGAGGCGCGCAGGACGACGTGGGTGCCGCGCGAGGGCCGCAGCGCGATGTCGTCGACGAGGTCGCCGGCCCAGACGCCGGTCGCGTTGACCACGGTGCGCGCGGCGATCGTCGCGGTCCGCCCGGTCAGCTCGTCGCGGACCTCGGCGCCCTCGCCGGTCAGCCCGGTGACCCGGACCCGGGTCAGCACCCGGGCGCCGTGGGCCGCCGCGGTGCGGGCGATCCCGACCACCAGCCGGGCGTCGTCCTCGAGCTGGCCGTCCCAGGACAGCAGCGCGCCGCGCAGCCCCTCACGGCGCAGACCCGGCGACATCGCCAGCGCCTC
>JABFXA010000160.1 GCA_013361955.1 Nocardioidaceae bacterium | reverse complement strand
CGGGAGCCGAGCCCGCGGCGCTGCCAGCCGTCCTCGACGACCAGCGCGACCTCGGCGAGGCCGGCCTCGACGACGTACACGGTCGCGGCGTCCACCACCTCGTCGCCGACCCCGGCCACCAGTGCGCCCCCGCCGGAGAGCAGCAGCCGCCGGGCCATCCGCTCGTCGAGCCGGGTCAGCGGGGTCGCGTAGCGCTTGTAGACGGTGTCCGCCGAGCAGCGGTCGTGCATCCGCATCAGCGCCGGGGTGTCCGCGTACGTCGCGAGGCGGACCTCCGGAGTGCCTTCGGGATCCGCCGAGGGGACGTCGTACGCCGGCGGGGTGCCGACCAGCTCGCCGGCGACCTCAGCGAAGGCCACCGCCCGGGCGTGCTCGGTCGCGGTGAACGGGGCGGTGCGCCGCAGCGTCACCCGGTGCGGGCCGACCGCGACCCGCAGGTGGTCGGAGACCGCGTCCAGGTCGGCGTCGGCCGCCCCGACCGGCTCGGCGTCCAGCAGCCGACCCAGCAAGGCCGCGACGGTCGCCGGGTCGTCGGCGAGCCGGCGGAGCGCGTGCAGGTACTGGATCGGCCCGTCCACCAGCGCGTGCTCGGTGCACGCAGCGACGGAGACGTGCCGGCCGCCGGCGTCCTCGACGAGCGCGGCGACGTCGGCCAGCCGCCACGCGGACGGGGCGCGCAGCACCAGCTCGTCGGTGACGCCCGAGACGCCGGGGAAGATCTGCAGGCCGAGGATGTTGACCGACCGCTCGCCGCAGTGCCGCGCCAGGGCGGCCAGCGACCCGGGTCGGTCGGGCAGGGTGGTCCGGACTCGCCAGAGCACGGCGGCCTCCTGGGGGCTCGGGGACGGTACCCGTCCGAGCCTGGCGGACCGACGTTCCAGCGGTGCTGCGCCGCTGTTGCGGCCCGGAAAACTAGTTCACGGCGGCCGGGTCCATCCAGATGACCTCCCAGGCGTGCCCGTCGAGGTCGTAGAAGCTGCGGCCGTACATGAACCCGTCGTCCTGCGGGTCGTTCGCCGCGGCGCCACCGAGGGCCAGCGCCCGGTCGACGAGCGCGTCGACCTCCTCGCGGCTCTCCGCGGAGAAGCCCAGGATGGTCTCGATGTGGGTGGCCGCGTCGGTGACGTCCTTGCGGGTGAAGGACGAGAAGTACGGCGCCGCCAGCAGCATCACGAACGCCTGCTCGCTGACCACCATGCACGTCGACCGCTCGTCGGTGAACGCCACGTTGAACTCGAACCCGAGCGACCGGAAGAAGGCCACCGACCGGTCCAGGTCGGCGACGGGCAGGTTCACGAACGTCAGACGGGTCATCGATGCGGCGCTCCTCGGGGCTGGACGTCATCTGGACAGACCAGGGATCCCCCAGAAACTCATCGCCGCCCCTGCTTCCCACGGAGAACAAGCACTCCCCATGGTGACGTCACCATGGGGAGTGCCAGATGTCCTGCATCCCCGGTAAGTCCGGGGACGTCAGGGACGGTCAGTGACCGTGGCCGTGACCGTGGCCGGCCGGAGCCGGCTCCTCGTCCTCGGGCTTGTCGACGATGAGGGTCTCGGTGGTCAGCAGCATGCCGGCGATGGAGGCGGCGTTGACCAGCGCGGAGCGGGTCACCTTCACCGGGTCGAGCACGCCCTGGGCGACCAGGTCGCCGTACTCACCGGTGGCGGCGTTGTAGCCCTCGCCGGCCTTGCCCTCGCGGACCTTGGCGACCACGACGTAGCCGTTCTCGCCACCGTTCTCGGCGATCCAGCGCAGCGGCTCGTCGGCGGCCTTGGCCACGATCCGCACACCCATGCTCTCGTCACCCGACAGCGCGAGACCGTCCTGCAGCACGCCGGTCGCGTGCACCAGGGCGGAACCGCCGCCGGGGATGATGCCCTCCTCGATCGCGGCGCGGGTCGCGGAGACGGCGTCCTCGATGCGGTGCTTCTTCTCCTTGAGCTCCACCTCGGTCGCGGCGCCGACCTTGACCACGCAGACGCCGCCGGCCATCTTCGCGAGCCGCTCCTGGAGCTTCTCGCGGTCCCAGTCGGAGTCGGTCTTCTCGATCTCCGCCTTGATCTGGTTCACCCGGCCCTCGACCTCGGACGCGTCGCCCGCGCCCTCGACGATCGTGGTGGTGTCCTTGGTGACCGTGATCCGGCGCGCCTGGCCGAGCACCTCGAGGCCGACCTGGTCGAGCTTGAGGCCGACCTCGGAGGAGATCACCTGGCCGCCGGTCAGCGTCGCGATGTCCTGCAGCATCGCCTTGCGGCGGTCGCCGAAGGCCGGGGCCTTGACGGCGACGGCGTTGAAGGTGCCGCGGATCTTGTTCACGACCAGCGTGGAGAGCGCCTCGCCGTCGACGTCCTCGGCGAGGATGAACAGCGGCTTGCCGGACTGGATGACCTTCTCCAGCAGCGGCAGCAGCTCGGAGATCGCGCTGATCTTGCCCTGGTGGATGAGCAGGTAGGCGTCCTCCAGGACCGCCTCCATGCGCTCGGTGTCGGTGACGAAGTACGGCGAGATGTAGCCCTTGTCGAACTGCATGCCCTCGGTGAACTCGAGCTCGGTGCCCATGGTGTTGGACTCCTCGACCGTGATCACGCCGTCCTTGCCGACCTTGTCGAAGGCCTCGGCGAGGAGCTCGCCGATGTGCGGGTCGCGCGAGGACACGGTCGCCACGGCGGCCATGTCGGCCTTGTCGTCGACGTCGCGCGACGCGTCGCGCAGCGCCTGGCCCATGGCCTCGACGGCCTGGTCCATGCCGCGCTTGAGCGCCATCGGGTTCGCGCCCGCGGCCACCGCCCGCAGACCCTCGTGGACCATCGCCTGGGCGAGCACGGTCGCCGTGGTGGTGCCGTCGCCGGCGATGTCGTTGGTCTTGGTGGCGACCTCCTTGGTGAGCTGGGCGCCGAGGTTCTCGAACGGGTCGTCGACCTCGACCTCACGCGCGACGGTCACGCCGTCGTTGGTGATGGTGGGGGCGCCCCACTTCTTGTCGAGGACGACGTAGCGGCCCTTGGGGCCGAGGGTCACCTTGACGGCGTTGGCGAGCGCGTCCACGCCGCGCTCGAGCGAGCGACGGGCGTGCTCGTCGAACTCCAGGATCTTCGGCATCTGGTCGATGCTCCTTCTTGTCCGGTGCTGGGATGTGCGGAGGGCTGGTCCCCGAGGAACCGCTCAGCCCCGACGGCCCGAACCAGTCAGGGCCAGCCGGGGCTGAGTCACGTGCGTTGCTGCGTGGGTGCTGCGGGTGTCAGGCGATGACCGCGAGCACGTCGCGGGCCGAGAGGATCAGGAACTCGTCGCCGCCGTACTTGACCTCGGTGCCGCCGTACTTGCTGAAGATGACCTTGTCGCCGACGTTGACGTCGAGCGGGACGCGGTTGCCGTTGTCGTCGATGCGGCCGGGGCCGGTCGCGAGGACCTCACCCTCCTGCGGCTTCTCCTTGGCGGTGTCCGGAATGACCAGGCCGGAAGCCGTGGTCTGCTCGGCGTCGAGCGGCCGGACGACGATGCGGTCCTCGAGAGGCTTGATGTTGACCGACACGATGTCGACCTCCACTTTCCCTGTTCTGTGGTTGGAACTCTGCGAAAGCTGGAGCTCGCTGCGCCAGGCGCCGTCGCGGGGGTCGCCGGGGTTCACGAGCGCTGGCACCCTCCAAGGGAGAGTGCTAACCGCGAATCTAGCACTCGGATCCCGGGAGTGCCAGAAGGGTGCGGCCGCGAGATGACGGCCCCGGCCTGGTTGGATCGGGGGATGGACCTCGCCGCGTTCCGCTGGCTGCTGACCGGGCCCGGGCAGCGGCTGCTGACCCGGGCGACCGAGCTGTACCTCGAGCACGACGGCGACCCGGTCCGCACCGCCGACGCGCTGCGTCGCGTCGACGACGACCCGGGGCACACCAGCGCCGCGCTCACCCAGGTCGACCTGCGCTCCAAGGCGGTCGCGAAGTTCGGGGCCGACGCCGTGCGGATGTACTTCACCCCCGACGGCCTCGAGCAGGCCACCCGGCCGATGGTGGCCGCGCACCGCGCCGCCCGGATGGCGCTGGTCCGCCCCGGCGGCGGGGTGACCGTGCTCGACGCCGGCTGCGGGATCGGCGGCGACCTGGTGGCGATGGCCCGGGCCGGGCTCACCGTCGCCGCCGTCGACCGCGAGGAGCTCCGGGTCGAGGTGGCGCGGGCCAACCTCGACGCGCTGGAGCTCGGCGGGGCGGTGCAGGTGGCCGCGGTCGAGGGCCTGGACGTCCGCGGCTTCGACGTGGTCTTCGCCGACCCGGCGCGGCGCACCGAGCGCGGCCGGGTCTTCGACGTGCACGGCTGGTCACCGCCGTGGTCGTGGGTCGTCGAGCTGCTGGAGCGCCGCTCCTGCGTGAAGGTCGCCCCGGGCATCCCCCACGTCCTGCTCCCCGACCGCGTCGAGGCGGAGTGGGTCTCCGACCAGGGCGAGGTCAAGGAGGCCTCGCTGTGGTCCGCCGAGCTGGCCGCCGTACGCCGTCGGGCGACCGTGATCCGGGGCGGCGGGCTGGCCACGCTCACCGACGAGGACGACCCCGGGCACGCCGACGTCCGACCCGTCGGCCGGTGCCTCTACGAGCCCGACGGCGCGGTGATCCGGGCCGGGCTGGTGACCGCGGTCGCCGCCGGGGTCGGTGGCGGGCTGGTCGACGAGCACATCGCCTACGTGACCGCCGACGACGCGTTCAGCACGCCGTTCGCGCGCTCCTACGAGGTGCTCGAGGAGCTGCCGTACCAGGAGAAGTCGCTGCGCGCGGCGCTGCGCGAGCGCGGGATCGGCACGCTCGAGATCAAGAAGCGCGGCGTCGACGTGGTGCCCGAGCAGCTGCGCAGGCGCCTCGCGCTCTCGGGCGACAACGCGGCGACCCTGGTGCTCACCCGGGTGGCCGGCAAGGGCACCGCGCTGCTGGTCCGGCCCTTCTAGGCCGCCGCGCGACCTCGGCGTATTCGCTGGCGGGACCGGGCCCGCGCCGGGACACTGGCGAGATGGTGTCCCTCGACCAGCTGCTCGCGTTCGGCGTCGCCGCGCTGATCCTCATCGCGATCCCCGGCCCGAGCGTGGTGTTCACGGTCAGCCGCGCGCTGGCCTACGGGCGCCCGGTCGCGCTGTCCACGGTGGTCGGCAACTCGCTCGGCCTGCTGGTGGTGCTGGTGCTCGTCGCGTTCGGGCTCGGCGTCGTGGTGCGCGAGTCGATCACGGTGTTCCTGGTGCTGAAGCTCACGGGCGCGGCGTACCTGGTCTACCTGGGGGTGCAGGCGGTCCGGCACCGGCGCGCGTTCAGCGTGCCCGGCCGGGAGACCCACGAGGCGGCGCTGCCGCTGCCCCGCGCGCTGCGGCAGGGCTTCGTGGTGGGGGTGACGAACCCGAAGGCGTTCATGATCTTCGCGGCGGTGCTGCCGCAGTTCCTGGACCGCACCGAAGGGCACGTGACCACGCAGATGCTGCTGCTCGGGCTGCTGGCGTTCGTCATCGGGCTGGTCTCCGACAGCGTGTGGGCGGTGACCGCCAGCCAGCTGCGCACCTGGTTCAGCGCGTCCCCGCGCCGCGGCGAGGCGATGGGTGCGGTCGGCGGGCTCTCGATGGTCGGCCTCGGCGTCGCGCTCGCGGTCACCGGCCGACCGGAGTAGTCAGGCGTCGCGGGCGTACGTCGCCGGCGGGGTGCCCACCACCGCCGTGAACGCCCGGGTCAGGTGCGCCTGGTCGGTGTAGCCGAGCTCGGCTGCGAGCGCCGCCCAGTCCACCGGCTCGCCGCTGTGCGCCGCGGCGGTCGCGTCGAGGACCCGGTAGCGGGCGATCACCCACTTCGGCCCGATGCCGACGTAGTCGGTGAACAGTCGCTGCAGCGAGCGCAGGCTGGTACCGGCCCGGTCGGCGAGCTGCTCGGCGCGGGTCAGCGAGCGGTCCCCCTCGGCCTGCCGCACCAGGTCTCGCACCTGTCCGACGAGCGGGTCGGGGCGCGCGCCGACGCGGCGCAGGTACTCCTCCATCGCGGCCACCGTCTCGCCGACGTCCTCGGTGGCCAGGATCCGCGCGGCCGCGGACCGGTCGTCGACACCGAGCACGTCGGCCGCGGGCAGGACCCGGCCGGACAGCGCCCCGACGCTGCCGCCGAGCAACGGCCGGAACCCGCCGGGGTGGAACGCCGTCCCGAGCGCGTGGCCGACGCCGGTCAGGGTGCGGAAGAACGGCTCCCGGCTGATCCCGTGCACCAGCAGCCGCGGGACGCCGCTGTGCTCCTCGACCGCCACGTGCACCCGCGGCTGCGGGACGACCTGCTGCCGGTGCGGGCGGACGGCGTGCCAGCCGACGTACCAGTGGTAGTGGACGTACGGCGCCAGGTCGGCCGCGGGCAGCCGGCGGTCGACGTCGATCACCGGCTCGGCGTCGCGCGGCCGGAGGATCGCGTCCGGAGCACCCAGCTCCTCGCTCATGGGACGAGCCTGTCGCGTTTCTGCAAGAACCGCACCCACGCCGGTGCCTAGCCTCGGCGCCATGACGTACGCGAAGAAGGCCACCGGCAGGTTCGACGTGACCGCGTGGCAGGAGGAGACGTTCGTCGACGTCGACGGGAGCGGCACCACCGCGGGCGACGCCTACTACCCGGACCGCGGGCTGTCCCGCGCCCAGGTGGCCTACCGCTACACCGGCGACCTGGAGGGCACCTCGACGGCCGTCCTGCTGATCGCCTACAAGGCCGACGCGGCGCCCGTGCTCGGGCTGGAGCAGTTCACCGGGTCCGTCGACGGGCACGAGGGCTCGTGCGTGTTCCGGCAGGTCGGCGAGCAGGACAAGGGGTCGGTGTCCACCCGGCTCGAGGTGGTGCCCGGCCTGGGCACCGGCGGTCTGGAGCACCTGCGCGGCGAGGCCGAGCTGCGCATCGCCGGGCACAGCGACGACGGCTACGAGCTGGTGCTGTCCTACGACCTCGACTGAGGGTCGCGGCCCAGGGCGCAGAGCAGCCGGTCCTGGGCGGAGGCGTCCTGGGCCGGCTCGACCGGTGCGCGGATCACGCCGTTCTCGAGCATCGTCTCGCCCATCGCGTCGACCATCGCCTGGCTGCGCTCCACCTCCTGCGGGTCCATCGTCTCGTCGAGCCCGGTGGCGTGGGCGAGGTCCCAGCCGTGCACCACCAGGTCGAAGCAGACGAACCCGTCGACGGCCTGCCCGAACGTGGACCGGCCGAACCGACCGACGTACTCCTCGCCGACCTTGGCGGGGTCGTCGAGGTCGGCCTGCATCTGGTCGCGGACCGCGGCCCACGCGGCGGCCGGGTCGTCGTCGACCGGTGGGTGCGAGACGAGCTCGCGGCCGACGAGGGACTCGAAGCGGCCGTGGACGTCGAGCAGGTGCCCGACCAGCTCGCGGGCGGTCCACTCGTCGCACGGGGTGCGCCGTCCCCACGCGTCGTCGGGCACCGCGTCGATGCGGTCGGTCATCGCCGCGGCGAGGCGGCGGTAGCGGTCGGCGACCTGTTCCATGGGGCGAGCCAACCACGCCTCGCCGACGGTGTCAGCAGCCAGAGCGGGCGACCCCGCCGACCCGCACCGGCAGGTGCCCCGGCGCCTTCGTCCGGCCGAGCAGCACCGACACCAGCGCGCGCATCGCGCCGGCGGTCTCGCCGTACGTCGCGATGCGGGCGGTGCGCGCCCGGCTGTCCCCGAGCACGTACGGCGTGTCCAGGGCGACCACGACGTGCGGGGCCGGCCCGCTCGGGCGGTCGCCGAGGCCGAGCAGCCGGACCTGGGTGGCCCGGCGCGCCTTCGGACCGCGCTCGCGCAC
>JABFXA010000339.1 GCA_013361955.1 Nocardioidaceae bacterium | reverse complement strand
GGCACCTGGTCGTCGTCGGCGCCGGCGACGTCGCCACCCAGGCGGTGGCCAGCGCGACCCGGCTGGGCGCGACCGTGACCGTGTGCTGCCGCACCCGCCGCCGGGCCGAGCGCCTGGTCGCCGCCGGTGCCGCCGTCGAACCGCTCTCCCGGCTGCTCGACCTGGTGGCGACGGCGGACGTGGTGCTGTTCGGCACCGCCGCCCCCGAGCCGCTGCTCGAGGCGGCACCGCTGGCCGCCGTACCCCGCCGGCCGGTGCTGGTGCTGGACCTGTGCGTCCCCCGCAACGTCGACCCGGACGTGCGTGCCGTCGGCGGGGTCCGACTGCTCGACCTGGCCGACCTGCGGAGCGCCCGGACAGTGCCGGACGAGGCGGTCACCCGGGACGTCGCCGTCGCCGAGCAGGTGGTGGCCGAGGAGCTCGCCCGCTACGCGCAGTGGCTGGCCCGCAGGACCGCCGCCTCGTCCGTGCAGCGGCTGCGCACCGACGTCGAGGCCTGCGTCCGCAGCCAGGTCGAGGAGACCGTGTCGCTGTCCGAGGACGCGGTACGTCGGGTCGTGCAGCAGGTCGCGCACGGACCCACCCGGCGCCTGCTCGAAGCCGCGGAGGCCGGCGACGAGCGGCTCGTGGACGTCCTCGCGGGCCTGTTCGCGCCCGCCGGGTGACCTACGCGAGCACGACGCGCGGGTGCGACAGCTCGCCGATCGCGAGGTACCGCCGCAGCGACGCCGAGGTGTTCAGCAACGTCAGCTCGACGTCGGGACGCGCGTCCACCAGGCGCAGGATCGCCTCCAGGGTGCCCACGTCGGTGAAGCTCAGCGAGGCCAGGTCCAGGCTCAGCCGCGGCTGCACCGCCACCCGCGCCTCGAGAACCTCCAGGAGCTGCTCGTAGTTGGAGACGTCGAGCTCGCCGACCACCCGCAGGCCACCGTTCTCCTTGTAGAAGCCGGCCATCGGGGGGTACAGGGCGGCGGGCGAGGTGCCGCCGTGCTCGGCGGCGAGAAGCCGCGCGTCGTCGCCGCTGAACAGTCGCTGGTCGTACTGGCAGACCGTGGAGATGCCGGTCTCCCGCTGCAGCCGGGTGGCCGTCGCCTCCCAGCGGACCAGCTCGTCGATCGAGCCGAACCGCGCGGCCGCGTCGCCCATCTCGGCCGCCACCCGCAGCCCGGCCAGGCCGTCCGCACGGGCTTGCGCCTGCAGCCCGCGGAACCCCTCCTCGAGCACGGCGAAGCCCGGCAGCTCGTCGCCGTAGACCTCGTCGGAGCCGAGGATCACCAGCTGCTCCGATCCCAACGCGGGCGCCGCGCCGACGCCGTGGGCGGTCAGGGAAGCCTCGACCTCGGCGGTGCCGCGGCCGTCCGCGACGTACAGCACCCGGTCACCGGCCGCGAGCCCACCGGCGACGAACGCCGCCGCGCCCTGCGCGAGGTCACCGTCGCCGTCGTAGAACCGGCACAGGTGCGCACCGCGTGGCAGCCGGCTGAGGTGGTCGACGGACGACATGCCCGCTTCACCTCCGATCACCCCGTGGGCCCTCGGTCGAGCGCCGCTCCCCCATTATCGCCGAGTCGGACGGGAGTGCCCCCTCCCGACGGCTAGGTCCGACGGACGCGGTAGCGCAGGTGCGCCGCCCGCTGCGCGGGGTCCGCGACCTCGGGGGTGGACAGGCAGCGGACCAGCTCGAGCTCGACGGTCTCGGCGGGCAGGTGGTCGAACAGCCGGCGCCCGTGTCCCAGCAGAACCGGGACGACGTGCAGCTCCAGCTCGTCGAGCTCACCGGCCCGCAGCAGCGCCTGGGCCGCACCCGCTCCGCGCGCACCATCACGTCCGCGTCCCCGGCCGCGCTCCCGGGCCTGCCTGGCGCACCCGCGCGCGCCGGTGACGTAGCGGACGCTCCCGGGCGGCGGGTCCTCCGGTACGTCGTGGGTGAGCACGAAGACCGGCACCCCGTCGTGGTGGTCGCGCTGCCCGCGTCCCGCCAGCTCGTACGTACGCCGCCCGGCGATGACCGCGCGGGTCGCCAGCGACTCGGCGTACACCGGGCCGTGCGCACCCGGCTCGTGACGCAGGTCCAGCCAGTCGACCAGCCGGAAGCCGCCCACGCCCATCGGCGCGTCCGCCCCGTCGTCCGGGCCGGCCACGAAGCCGTCCAGCGACATCGACCTGGTCACACGATCGTGCCCATGGTCCCCTTCCTCGCCCCGTCGAGCGCGCACCGGACAACCCGGGCGAACCGTTGTCACCCAGGCAGACCGGACTCCGGGCACGGTCTCATCGGTCGCGGCTCAGGCACCCGCTGCCGGCTCGAACAGCTCGACCAGGTTGCCGGCCGGGTCCGCCACCAGCGCCTGCCGCCCGCCCGGCCCCGACACCACGTCGCTGGCGAACGGGACGCCGGCGGCGCGCAGCCGGTCGACCTCGGCATCGAGGTCGACCACGGTGAGGTTGACCCGGTTGCGGCCCGGGTCGGCGTACTGCTCGGGGGTCGCGCGGGCACCCGAGCTGCCCGCTGCGGACAGCAGCAGCCGCAGCGGCCCGCGGACCACGTCGGCGAACGCCGGGGCCGGGTTGCTGCGCAGGGTGAAGCCCAGGTGCGTGGTGTAGAAGGCGATCGCCGCCGGGACGTCGTCGACCAGGTAGCGCACGTTGGCGAAGGGCTCGTCGGTCATCGCGGTCCTCCTCATCCGAACTCGCGCCGGGTCGCGCCCGACGGCGAGATCTCCTCGTCGAGGGCGTCGAGCGCCTGCCGCATCGACGCCACCCGCTTCTCCAGGGCGTCGAGGGCGCTCGCGTCGCCGAGGCCGCCGCTCTCGCGCAGCGCGTTGACCGACTCCTCGACCAGGCCGAGACGGTCGTCGAGCTCGCCGAGGACGTCGATGTTCCCCTCGACCTGGCGTCGCAGGAACGCCGACTGCGTGGCCAGCCGCTGCCCGGCCAGCCACAGGTCGACGAACACCTGCACCTTGGCGCGCAGCACCCACGGGTCGAACGGCTTGGAGATGTAGTCGGCACCGCCCGCGGCGTACCCCCGGTAGGCGTGCTGCTGGTCCTCGTCGACGGCGGTCAGGAAGATGATCGGCACGTCCTTGGTGCGCACCCGCGCCTTGATCCGGTTCGCGGTCTCGAAGCCGTCCATCCCGGGCATCTGCACGTCGAGCAGGATCAGCGCGAAGTCGTCCTTGAGCAGGGCGCGCAGCGCCTCCTCCCCCGACGACGCCTTGACCAGCGTCTGGTCCAGGGACCCCAGCACCGCCTCCAGCGCCAGCAGGTTCTGCTGGTGGTCGTCGACGAGCAGGATCCGGGCTCGCTCGGTCACGGCAACCACGCCCGGAACCGCGAGAGCAGGTGGTCGAGGTCGACGGGTTTCGTCACGTAGTCGGACGCACCGGCCGCCAGCGCGTTCTCCCGGTCGCCCGGCATCGCCTTGGCGGTGAGCGCGAGCAGCGGCAGGTCGCGGTACGTCGGGATCCGGCGGATCTCACGCATCGCGGTGTAGCCGTCCATGCCCGGCATCATCACGTCCATCAGGACCAGGTCGATGTCGGGGTCGCGCTCCAGCGCCTGCAGCCCGGCCTCGCCGTTCTCGGCGTACACCACGTCGATGCCGACCTGCTCGAGCGCGCTCGTCAGCGCGAACACGTTGCGGATGTCGTCGTCGACGATCAGGATCCGCTTGCCCGCGAACGTCGTCCCGTCGCCGGCCCGCCGTTCCACCACCGCGGGGTCGCCGGGCAGCCCGACGCCCGACCGGTGCAGGAACAGCGCCACCTCGTCGACGACCTCGCCGTCGGTGCCGGGGTACTTCACCACCATCGAGCGGGCGTACTGCCGCAGCCGCGCCTCGTCCTTCGCGCTGAGCTCGCCGCCGGTGCTGACCACGACCGGGATGCCCCGCAACGCCTTGCGCGAGCGCATCCGCTTGACCACGTCGATGCCGCTCCCGCCGGGCAGCTTCAGCTCCACGACGACGCAGTCGTAGCCGCGCGCGTCGAGCGCGTCGGCCGCCTCCGCCACGCTGGTCGCGACGTGCAGGTCGACCTCGGGCACCGCGCCGAACAACGCGACCACCGCGGACGGGTCGTCGGACCCGGCGCCGCTGACCACCAGCAGCGACCGGGTCTGGCGCGCCAGGTAGCCGCTGAGGTCCTCCAGCGCGGCGGCCAGCCGTTCGGGTGTCGCCGGCTCCACGACCCCGACCGCCCCGGCGTGCCGCCCGACCAGCGCGTCGTCGGGGGCGTCGTCGGAGTGCACGGCCAGTGTCGGCAGGTGCCGGGTCTCGGGGTCGGCCTTGAGCGACCGCAGCAGGGAGGTGCCGTCGCCGTCGCCGAGCTCCATGCCGACCACGAGGCCGGCCGGTTGCAGCGTGCGGGCCGCGATCAGCGCCCGCTCGAAGCGGTCGGTGGTGACCACCTTGAACCCGCGGGCCCGACCGAGGTCGACGGCGGCCGCGCGCAGGGACCGGTCGGCCAGCGCGACCAGCAGCACCGCGTCGTCGCGCCGGATGTCGGCCTCGTCGTCCGCGACGGCACCGTCGGCCCGCGCGGCCACCACCGGCTCGAGCCGCACCGGCTCGACGACCGGCTCGGCGCCGCCGTTGGAGCCGACCACGCCCGCCGCCCGCACCGGCACGTAGAGGGTGAACGTGCTGCCCTCGCCGGGCCGGCTGTCGACGTGGATCTCGCAGCCGATCAGCCGGGCGATCTCCCGGCTGATCGAGAGCCCGAGGCCGGTGCCGCCGAACTTGCGGCTGATCGTGCCGTCGGCCTGCTGGAAGGCCTCGAAGATCACCTTCAGCTGCTCCGCCGGGATGCCGATCCCGGTGTCGGTCACGGCGAACGCGACCACCCGGTCGGCGTCGCGCAGGTCCGGTGTGGAGAAGCGCTGCCCCTCGGCGGTCTTGACCTCGAGCGTGACGCCGCCGGACGAGGTGAACTTCACCGCGTTGGACAGCAGGTTGCGCAGCACCTGCTGCAGCCGGTGCTGGTCGGAGTGCAGCGTGGCGGGTACGTCGGGCGCCACGTCGACCGTGAACCGCAGGTCCTTCTCGGCGGTGAGCGGGCGGAACGTCGCCTCGACGTACTCCACGATGCCGGCGACCGCCACGTCGGAGGGGTGCACGTCCATCTTGCCGGCCTCGACCTTGGACAGGTCGAGGATGTCGTTGATCAGCTGGAGCAGGTCGGTGCCCGCACCGTGGATCGTGCGGGAGTACTCCACCTGCCGCGACGTGAGGTTGCCCTCGCCGTTGTCGGTCAGCAGCTTCGCGAGGATCAGCAGGGAGTTCAGCGGCGTACGCAGCTCGTGCGACATGTTCGCCAGGAACTCCGACTTGTACCGCGACGACAGCGCGAGCTGCTCGGCCCGGTCCTCCAACCCGCGCCGGGCGTCCTCGATCTCGAGGTTCTTGATCTCGATCGCCCGGTTCTGCGCGGCGAGCTGGCGCGCCTTCTCCTCGAGCTCGGCGTTGGTCTGCTGCAGCTCCACCTGCTGGGTCTGCAGCTCCTCGGACTTGTCCTGCAGCTCGGCGGCGAGGCGCTGCGACTCCACCAGCAGCTCCTCGGTGCGCGAGCTCGCGATGATCGCGTTCAGGGACACCCCGATGATCTCCATGAGCTGCTCGAGGAACTGCATGTGCACTTCGCTGAACGGCTCGAAGGACGCCAGCTCGACCACGCCGAGCACCTGGTCCTCGAAGACCACCGGCAGCACGACGATGGCCAGCGGCGTGGCCTGGCCGAGACCCGACGAGATCCGGATGTAGCTGCTCGGCACGTTGCTCAGCACGATCGGCGACCGCTGCTCGGCCGCCTGGCCGACCAGCCCCTCCCCCGGCGCGAACGTGCTCGGCACCGACCGGCGGCCCCGGTAGCCGTACGACGCGATCCGGCGCAGCTGACCGTCGCCGCCCATCCCGGTGTCGCTGAGGAAGAACGACCCCTGTCGTGCGCCGACCAGCGGGGTGAGCTCGTTGACGATCAGCGAGATCACGTCGAGCAGGTCGCGGCCGCCCTGCATGTGCCCGGTGAACCGGGCCAGGTTGGTCTTCAGCCAGTCCTGCTCCTCGTTGGTCCGCGTGGTCTGGCGGAGGTTGTCGATCATCTGGTTGAGGTTGTCCTTTAGCTCGGCGACCTCGCCCTGCGCCTCGACCGTGATCTGCTGGCTGAGGTCGCCCTGGGTCACCGCGGTGGACACCTCGGCGATCGCGCGGAGCTGGGTGGTGAGCGTGCTGGCCAGCTGGTTGACGTTCTCGGTCAGCCGCCGCCAGGTGCCGGAGACGTCGGCGACCTGGGCCTGGCCGCCGAGCTTCCCCTCGGTGCCCACCTCGCGGGCCACCCGGGTGACCTCGTCGGCGAACGACGAGAGCTGGTCGACCATCCGGTTCACCGTGGTCTTCAGCTGCAGGATCTCGCCGCGCGCCTCGACGGTGATGGTGCGGGTCAGGTCGCCGCTCGCGACCGCGGTGGTGACCTCGGCGATGTTGCGCACCTGGCTGGTCAGGTTGTTGGCCATCGAGTTCACCGAGTCGGTGAGGTCCTTCCAGGTACCGGCGACGCCGCGCACGTGCGCCTGGCCGCCGAGCATGCCCTCGGTGCCCACCTCGCGGGCCACCCGGGTGACCTCGTCGGCGAACGCCCGCAGGGTGTCGACCATCGCGTTGATCGTCGACGCGAGCGCGGCCACCTCGCCGCGCGCCTCGATGGAGATCTTCTGGCTCAGGTCGCCGCGGGCCACACCCGTCGACACCGCCGCGATGCTGCGCACCTGGTTGGTCAGGTTGCTGGCCATCGAGTTCACCGAGTCGGTCAGGTCGCGCCAGGTGCCGGACACCCCGGGCACCCGTGCCTGGCCGCCGAGCTGGCCCTCGCTGCCCACCTCGCGGGCGACGCGGGTGACCTCGTCGGCGAAGGCGGACAGCTGGTCGACCATGGTGTTCACGGTGCTCTTCAGCTCGAGGATCTCGCCGCGCGCGTCGACGGTGATCTTGCGGGTCAGGTCGCCGCTCGCGACCGCGGTGGTCACCTCGGCGATGTTGCGCACCTGGCTGGTCAGGTTGCTGGCCATCATGTTGACGTTCTCGGTGAGGTCCTTCCAGGTCCCGGAGACGTCGTGCACGTCGGCCTGACCGCCCAGCCGGCCCTCGGTGCCCACCTCGCGGGCGACCCGGGTCACCTCGTCGGCGAACGACGAGAGCTGGTCGACCATCGTGTTCACGGTGCTCTTCAGCGCGAGGATCTCGCCGCGCGCCTCCACCGTGATGGTGCGGGTCAGGTCGCCGCGCGCCACCGCGGTGGTGACCTCGGCGATGTTGCGCACCTGCGCGGTGAGGGTGCCGGCCATGAAGTTCACCGAGTCGGTGAGGTCGCGCCAGGTGCCGGACACGCCGGGCACCGCGGCCTGGCCGCCGAGCTGGCCCTCGCCGCCGACCTCGCGGGCGACGCGGGTGACCTCGTCGGCGAACGCCGACAGCTGGTCGACCATGGTGTTGACGGTGGTCTTCAGCTCGGCGAGCTCGCCGCGTACGTCGACGGTGATCTTCTGGCTCAGGTCACCGCGGGCGACGGCCGTGGTGACCTGCGCGATGTTGCGCACCTGGTTGGTCAGGTTGTTCGCCATCGAGTTCACCGAGTCGGTGAGGTCCTTCCAGGTGCCGTCGACACCGGGCACGTCGGCCTGGCCGCCGAGGATCCCCTCGCTGCCCACCTCGCGGGCCACCCGGGTCACCTGCGCGGCGAACGCGGAGAGCTGGTCGACCATGGTGTTCACGGTGGTCTTCAGCTCGGCGAGCTCGCCGCGTACGTCGACGGTGATCTTCTGGCTCAGG
>JABFXA010000048.1 GCA_013361955.1 Nocardioidaceae bacterium | reverse complement strand
GGGCCACCCCCGCCGAAGCCCTCGACAAGCTACTGTCCGAACACGACAACAAACCCGGTGTTGCAAACACAGGTTGAATCCGCCGCCCGCTCGCACCTCAACCAGCGAGCCGGGACAGCTTCTCGCGGGGCTTGGCCAGGGACTGGGCGTGCCGGCGCAGGCCCTTCCACGGGTCGTCGCGCTGGGCGAGGCGGCGCCGCACCGAGGCCAGCGTGTACGACGCGGGGTCGGTGGTCGCGAGCTCGGCCCACTCAATCGGGGTCGAGACGGGTGCGCCGTCGCGGGCGCGGACGGCGTACGGCGGCACGGCGGTCTGGCCGTAGCCGTTGCGCATCACGTCGACGAGCACCCGGTCGCCGCGTTTCGCCTTGCGCTGCTCGACGGTGAGCAGGTCCGGCTCGCGGGAGACCAGCAGGTGGGCGACCTCGCGGGCGAAGCCGCGGACCTCGTCGAAGCCGTCGTGCGGACGCAGCGGGACGAGCACGTGGTAGCCGCGGGAGCCGGTGGTCTTCAGGTAGGCGGTGAGGCCCAGGTCGTCGAGCAGATCGCCGACGAGGTGGGCGGCGCGGCGGACCGGCTCGACCTCGTCGGTGGACGGGTCGAGGTCGAGCACCAGCTGGTCCGGGCGGTCCAGGTCGTCG
Source organism: Nocardioidaceae bacterium (assembly GCA_013361955.1). Lineage (GTDB taxonomy): Bacteria > Actinomycetota > Actinomycetes > Propionibacteriales > Nocardioidaceae > Nocardioides_B. Next base: position 24,104 of record JABFXA010000048.1, on the reverse strand, counting down.
GTGCGGCTCAGCCAGGTGTGCGGGGTGAGGCAGGCCTGCTGGGCGAGGTACACCAGCGACCGGGCGTCGTCGACCACGACCTGGCGCTGCCGGCCCTGGTCGGTGGCGACCTCGACGGTGCGCACCCAGTCCGGGAAGTACGACGGCACCTTCTTCTCGTAGAACCCGCCGGCGTCGACGCCGTCGGGGAAGCGCTGCATGTTCACCGGCCGGTCGGCCAGGTGCGGCAGCATCACGTCGGCGACGCCGGCGTAGTACTCCGCCAGGTCGCCCTTCGTGGTGCCGTCGGGGAACAACGCCTTGTCGGCCTTGGTGATCTCCACGCCCTCTACGTGCACGCTTCCTCCCGGTTCACTCGCGGACGACGTCCTTCGCGGCCTTGTCGCGCCGCAGCCCGAGGTAGCGCGGGTGGCGCAGCTGGTTCGCACCGGTCCACTCGGCACGCAGCAGCGCCTTGCGCTCGCGCTGCGGCAGGTCGCGCCGGTCCTCGCCGTCCGACTCGAGGACGTCGAACACGTCGTGGTGCACGCGGATCCCGGTGCGCCGCGCGCGTTGCGGGTCGCTGATCTGGATGCGGCCCTGGAGCCGCGAGAAGCTGGTGCGCGGCCCGTCGAAGGCGACCACTTCGCCGTCCAGCACGAAGCCGTCGGCGGCCTGCGCGTCGAGCGCCTCGGCGACCTCGGGGAAGCTGCCGGTGACGTCGCGGCCGGTCCGCGACCGCAGCTCGGTGCGGCCGTCGCGCTTCACGGCCAGGCAGCGCTCGCCGTCGAGCTTGCGCTCGTAGATCCAGCCCGGCTCGAAGAACGGGTCGTGGCAGAGGGTGGCCAGGGCCGGCGTCGGTGTCACCGGACCCGGTACTCCCGGCCGGCGGCGACGTCCAGCTCGAGCCCGTTGCCGGGTGCGTCACCGAGCGGCATCGCGCCGTCGCGGGGCGTCGTGCACGCACCGTGGAACAGCAGGCCCTCGATGCGGGTGTGGTCGTGGAACCACTCGACGTGCCGCAGCCCGGGCGTTGCCGCGGCCACCGATGCGTGCAGGTTCGGTGCGCAGTGCGCCGAGACCTCGACGTGGTGCGAGGCGGCGACCGCGACGACCCGCAGCCACTCGGTGATTCCCCCGCAGCGGGACACGTCGACCTGCAGGCAGTCGACCGCGCCGGCGTCGAGCATCCGCGCGAAGTACGTGAGGTCGTAGCCGTACTCCCCCGCGGTCACGTCGGCGTCGACCTCCTCACGCACCCGGCGTAGGCCGTCGAGGTCGTCGGAGCTGACCGGTTCCTCGAACCAGCTGACGCCCTGCTCGCGGACGCGGTCGTACCAGCGGACCGCACCGGCCGCCGTGTAGGCGCCGTTGGCGTCGACGAACACGTCGACGTCGGGGCCGACGGCGGCCCGGGCGACGCGCACCCGTTCGGCGTCGCGGTCCTGCCGGCTGCCCCAGGACTCGCCGACCTTGATCTTCACCGCGCTGACGCCGGCCGAGCACCAGGAGTCCAGCTGATCGACCAGCTGCCGGTCCGTGTACGTCGTGAAGCCGCCGCTGCCGTACACCGGCACGTCGTCGCGCACCGCGCCGAGGAGCCGGTGCAGCGGCAGCCCCAGCAGCCGTGCCTTGAGGTCCCACAGCGCCGTGTCCACGGCGGAGAGCGCCATCGCACCGATGCCCGGGCGACCCTGGTTGCGCAGCTGCCGGACCATCGCCTCGTGCGCCGCGGGCACGTCGAGCGGGTCGCGGCCGGTGACCACGTCGGCGAGCGTCGCGTCGACGACGTCCGCGCACGCGGGCGGGCCGTAGGTCCAGCCGACCCCGGTGCTGTCGCCCGCGGTCACCTCCACCACGTCCAGCGTCGTCGAAGCCCACGCCAGCGTGCCGTCCGCCTCGGTGACGTCCGGGTCGCCGGTCGGCACCGTGTAGACGCGGGTGCGCACCGACCCGATCACGACGAGTGCAGGAGCTCCTGGGCCTTGGTGCGCAGGCCCTCCTTGATCACCGCCCAGCGGTTCTGGTCGCCCTTGACCAGCGCCTCCGCCGCGTCCTTCATCTGCTCGAACGTCGCGTGTGGCGGGATCGGCGGGATGTTCGGGTCGCACCGCACGTCGAGCACCGTCGGCCGGTCCGCGGCGAGCGCGGCCTCCCAGGCGCCGGCGATCTCGTCGGGGTCGGTGACGGTGCGGGCCTCCAGGCCGATCGACGCGGCGAAGTCGGCGTACGAGATGTCCGGCAGCGCCTGCGACTCGACGAACTTCGGCGTGCCGCCCATCGCGCGCAGCTCCCAGGTGACCTGGTTCAGGTCGTTGTTGTGGAGCACGGCCACCACCAGCCGCGGGTCGTGCCAGTCCTGCCAGTAGCGCCGGATCGTGACCAGCTCGGCGAGACCGTTCATCTGCATCGCGCCGTCGCCCTCGAAGACGATGACCGGGCGCTCGGGGTGCGCGAACTTCGCGCCGATGCCGTACGGCACGCCCGGTCCCATCGTCGCGAGGTTGCCCGAGAGGCTGCCGCGCATGTCGCGGCGGAAGCGGAGCTGCCGGGCGTACCAGTTCGCGGACGACCCGGAGTCGGCGGCGACGATCGCGTCGTCGGGGAGCCGCGGCGACAGCTCGGCGAACAGCCGCATCGGGTTCACCATGCCCTCGGCGCTCGCGGGCACGCCGGCCTCGGCGGCCATCGTGTCCCACCAGCCCGCCACCTTGCGGGACAGCGACTCCTGCCAGGACCGGTCCTCACGACGGTGCAGCAGGGGGATGAGCCCCCGCAGCGTGGCGGCGGCGTCGCCGACGAGGTTGACCTCGTAGGGGTAGCGCATGCCGACCATGGCGCCGTCGATGTCGATCTGCACCGCGCGGGCCTGGTCGAGCGGCGGCATGAACTGCGTGTAGGGGAAGCTCGACCCGACGGTCAGCAGGGTGTCGCAGTCCTTCATCATCTCGTAGCTCGGCCGGGTGCCCAGCAGGCCGATCGCGCCGGTGACGTAGGGCAGGTCGTCGGAGAGGACGTCCTTGCCCAGCAGGGCCTTCGCGACCCCGGCGCCAAGCCGGGTGGCGACCTCCTCGACCTCGCCCCGTGCGCCGCGGGCGCCCTGCCCGACGAGGATCGCGACCTTGCGCCCGACGTTCAGGACGTCGGCCGCCTTCCTCAGCGCGGCGTCGTCCGGGACCGGGGTCGGCCAGTCGATGCCGAGGCTGGACGGGACCATCTTGAACTCGTGGCCCGGCGGCTCGTAGGCCAGCTCCTGCACGTCGTTCGGCACGATCACCGCCGTGGGCGCGTGCCGCGTCATCGCCGTGCGGATCGCCCGGTCGATCACGTTGGGCAGCTGCTGCGGGACCGTCACCATCTGCACGTAGTCGCTGGCGACGTCCTTGAAGAGGGACAGCAGGTCGACCTCCTGCTGGTAGCTGCCGCCCATCGCGGACCGGTTCGTCTGGCCGACGATCGCGACGACCGGCACGTGGTCGAGCTTGGCGTCGTACAGGCCGTTGAGCAGGTGGATCGCGCCTGGGCCGGAGGTCGCCGCGCAGACGCCCACGCGTCCGCTGAACTTGGCGTACCCGACCGCCTCGAACGCGCTCATCTCCTCGTGACGCGACTGCACGAACCGCGGCTGGTCGTCGGCCCGACCGAACGCGCCCAGCAGCCCGTTGATGCCGTCGCCCGGGTAGCCGAACACGTGGTCGACGCCCCACTCGCGCAACCGGGCCAGCAGGTAGTCGGCGACTGTCGTTGCCATGCGGGATCCCTCCTCCTCGGCCGGTCCTCGCCGGCCGGTCGTTCGGTGTCAGTGCGCGCGGGGACCGGTCGTCCGTGCCCGATCCGTGATTCTTGATGCGACGCGCGCCCACCGGGGTGGCTCCGGGCGCACCCGCGGCGGCTCCCCGTACGCCGTGGCGAGCAGCTCGGCGAGGTGCACCGCCTCGTGCCCTCCGGAGTCCAGCTCGTGGATCTGGGTGCGGCAGGAGAAGCCGTCGGCGAGCGCCACCGAGCCGGGGGGTGCCTCGCGCAGCCGCGGCAGCAGCACCCGCTCGGCCAGCGCCTCGCTGACCTCGCCGTGACCGGCGGTGAACCCGAAGTTCCCGGCCAGCCCGCAGCACCCCGACTCCAGTGCTTCCGCCGAGACCCCGGCGGCCTCGAGCAGCTCGCGGTCGGCGTCCCAGCCGAGCACCGCGTGCTGGTGGCAGTGCACCTGGGCGAGCGCGTCGACGGTGCCGTCGCGGTCCAGCCGGGGCGGCGACCAGCCGTCGGTGTGCCGGGTCAGCAGCTCGGCGAAGGTGACGGTCCGGTCGGGGAGCCGGTGCACGTCCTGGTGGGTCGGGAAGAGCTCGGCCGCGTCGGCGCGGAACACCGTCGTGCACGAGGGCTCGAGGCCGACCACCAGCCCCCCGTCCCGCACGTGCGGGGCCAGGGCCTCCACGGTGCGGCCGAGCACCCGCTTGGCGGTCGCGAGCTGTCCGGTGGAGATCCAGGTGAGCCCACAGCACACCGGCTCGGTGGGGATGTCCACCGCCCAGCCGGCGCGTTCGAGCACCTCGACCGCGGCCTGCCCGACGTGCGGCGCGAAGCTGTTGGTGAAGGTGTCCGGCCAGACCACCACCCGGCCGCGGCGGCCGTCGCCGCGCCGTGCGTCGTCCGGCCGGTCGCGCCACCACTGCTGCAGGGTCCGGGTCGCGAACAGCGGCACCTCCCGGTGCTCCAGCCCGGCGGCTCCGGTGGCCAGCCGGTGCACGCCCGGCGTGTGCGTGAGCGCGTTGACCAGGCGCGCCGTACGGGTGCGGGCGACGGCCCGCGCCGCCAGCGGCAGCCAGCCGGTGGCGTAGTCGGCGCGCGGGCGCAGGCGGCCGGCGTAGTGGTGCGCCAGGAACTCCGCCTTGTACGTCGCCATGTCGACCGAGGCCGGGCAGTCGTGCTTGCAGCCCTTGCAGGCCAGGCAGAGGTCGAGCGCCTCCCGCACCTCGTCGGAGCGCCAGCCGTCGGTGATCGGCCCGTCGCGGTGCCCGTCGAGCATCTCGAACAGCAGCCGCGCCCGGCCCCTGGTCGAGTGCTCCTCCTCGCGGGTGACCTGGTACGACGGGCACATCACCGCGCCGCCGGCATGGCTGTCCTGCCGGCACTTGCCGACGCCGACGCACCGGTTCGCCGCCTCCGCGAAGGAGCCGCCGTCGTGCGGGAACCGGAAGAACAGGTCCTGCCGGTCGTCGGGCGCCCAGTCGCCGCCGAGCCGCAGGTGCTCGTCGAGCCTGGCCGGACGGACCACCTTGCCCGGGTTCATCAGCTCGTCGGGGTCGAACAGCGCCTTGACCTCCCCGAACACGCCGACCAGCTCCGGGCCGAACATCTTCGTGAGCAGCTCGCCGCGGGACTGGCCGTCGCCGTGCTCGCCCGACAGCGACCCGCCGTACGACGCGACCAGGTCGGCGGCCCGCTCCATGAACCGCCGGTACGTCGCGACGCCGTCCGCCGAGTAGTGGTCGAACGGGATCCTGGTGTGCACGCAGCCCTGCCCGAAGTGGCCGTAGAGGCTGGGGCCGGTGTCGGAGGCGTAGCCGAACTCCTCGTAGAGCCCGCGGAGCTCTCGCAGGTAGTCGCCGAGCCGGTCCACGGGGACGGCCGAGTCCTCCCAGCCCTCGAAGGTGTCCGCCCGGTGCGGGACGTGCGCGGTGGCGCCGAGCCCGGCCTCGCGCACCTGCCAGAGCTCGTGCTCGCGGTCGGGGTCGTCGAACATCGAGGTGTGCGGTGCCCGATCGGTGCCCGCGAGCGCGTCCAGCAGGCCCGTGGCGCGGGCGTCGGCCTCGTCCTGGTCGCTGCCGCCGAGCTGCACCATCAGGTAGCCGGTGCCGGGCGGCAGCTCCTCGAGCGCCGCGGCGTTCATGCCCTTGAGCACCTCGTCGTGGACCAGGTAGTGGTCCACCCCCTCCAGCGCGACCGGGTCGTGCTCGACGATCGCGGGGACCGCGTCGGCGGCGCTGAAGATGTCGGGGTAGCCCAGCACCACCAGGCTCTTCGCGGCGACCACCGGGACCAGCTCCAGCTCGGCGCGGAGCACGGTGACCAGCGTCGACTCGCTCCCGACGAGGAAGCGGGCCAGGTCGAACCCGTTCTCCGGCAGCAGCGAGTCGAGGTTGTACCCGGACACCCGACGCGGGATGTCCGGGTAGCGCTCGCGCACCAGGTCGGCGTGGTCCGCGGCCACCCGCCGGAGGGTGCGGTAGATCTGCGAGCGCCGGTCGCCGCGCCGCTCGACGTCGCGGTACGCCTCGTCGTCGGTGCGCCCGGCGATGAACCGGGTGCCGTCGTGCAGGACCACGTCGAGGCTCACCACGTTGTCGACGACCTTGCCGGTCCGCTGCGCGGTGGCCCCGCAGGAGTTGTTGCCGATCATCCCGCCGAGCGTGCAGTTCATGTGCGTGGCCGGCTCCGGCCCGAACCGCAGGCCGTGCTCGGCGAGCTCGTCGTTGAGCCGGTCGAGCACGATGCCGGGCTCCACCACGCATCGCCGGTTCTCCACGTCGACCGAGACCAGGCGGTGGCAGTACTTCGAGAAGTCGATCACCACGGCGGTGTTCGTGCACTGGCCGGCCAGCGAGGTGCCGCCGCCCCGGCACACGATCGGCAGACCGAGCTGGTGGCAGACCGCCACCGCCTCGACCGCGTCGTCGACGGTCCGCGGGACCACCACCCCGATCGGCACCTGGCGGAAGTTCGACGCGTCCGTGGAGTACGCCGCCCGCGAGCCCGCGTCGAAGCGGACCTCGCCGTCGACGCGCTCCCTCAGCAGGTCACGGGCCTGGTGCAGCTGGGTCTGTGACACCATGCGCCCGCCGTACCCACTTCTCTTGCGTTCACGCAAGGAAAGGAGGCCTGTGCGACCGGATAGGCTGCCGCCGTGACCCCGCGACGCAACACCCGCACCCCGTCCGCCGTCGAGGTCGACCTGGCCCCGGTGATGGCGGCGAGCCGGCTGATCACCGCCGCGGTGGTGCAGTCGCTGTCGGCGGTGAACCGGTCGGTGACCGTGCCGCAGCTGCGGGTGCTGGTGATGCTCGCCACCCACGGCCGGCTGCACCTCACCGCGGTCGCAACCGGTCTCGGCGTCAACGCATCCAACGCCAGCCGCACGTGCGACCAGCTCGTGGCGGCCGGCCTGGTGGACAAGCAGGTCGACCCGCACGACCGGCGCCGCGCCTCGCTCGCGCTGACCCAGCGGGGCCGGTCGCTGGTGGCCGACGTGATGGCGCACCGCGAGCGACTGCTGGCGGCGGTCGTCGCGGAGATGCCACCCGCCGGCCAGCGCCGACTGGTGGCCGCGCTCCAGGAGTTCACCCTGGCCGCGACGGCGATGGCCGCCGAGGACGCGCCCGCCGGGCTCGAGGGCGACCTGGCCATCTGGGCCACCTGAGTTCCGAAATTTCCTTGCGTTAACGCATGCAAGTTCGGGTACCGGTCGACGATGAACGATCCCGAACGGCTGGCCTTCCCGCCCGAGACCCTGCGCCAGTACGCGCTGGTCGCGGACGGCGAGCGGGGTGCCCTGGTCGGTCCCCGCGGCGACATCGCGTTCCTGTGCTTCCCCCGGTGGCACGACGAGGCGTTGTTCGCGTCGCTCGTCGGCGGGCCGGGCCACTTCGCGGTCACCCCGCGAGACGGCCGGTTCGTGTGGGGCGGGCACTACGAGCCCGGGACACTGGTGTGGCGCAGCCGCTGGGTCACCAGCGACGGCGTGGTCGAGTGCCGCGAGGCGCTGGCCCGCCCGGCGTACCGCGACCGGCTCGTGCTGCTGCGCCGCGTGGAGGCGCTCGAGGGTGACGCGCACGTGCGTGTCGTGCTCGACCCGCGACCGGGGTTCGGCAGGCGGCTGCCGCTGCGGCGGCTCGCGCCGGGGACCTGGGGCACGACCGGCGACGAGGCACCGGCGCTGAGGTTCCGGGCCGGCTGCGACGCGATGACCGTGGCCGACGACCGGCTGGTCGGCGACCTCGACGTCCCCGAGGGACGGCGCCACGACCTGGTCCTCGAGGTGTGCTCCGCGAGCGCCGGCCCAGGCCCCCCGGTGTCCGCGGAGCAGGCCTGGGCCGGGACCGAGAAGGCCTGGCGTGACGACCAGCCGCGGCTGGCGTCGTCCCTGGCGCCAGAGGAGGTCCAGCACTCGTACGCCGTGATGCGCGGCCTCACCAGCCAGGACGGCGGGATGGCCGCGGCGGCCACCATGTCGCTGCCCGAGCACGCGCGGTCGGGTCGCAACTACGACTACCGCTACGCGTGGATCCGCGACCAGTGCTACGCCGGGCAGGCCGCGGCGGTCGCGGGCGCCGACGGCCTGCTCGACGCGGCCGTCGGGTTCGTGGCTGAACGGCTCCTCGGCGACGGGCCGCGTCTCAAACCGGCGTACACCGTCGACGGTGGGCCGGTCCCCGACGAGCGGCCGCTCGACCTGCCCGGCTACCCCGGCGGCGAGGTGCGGACCGCAACCGGGTGAACCACCAGTTCCAGCTCGACGCGCCCGGCGAGGCGCTGCTGCTGTTCGCGCACGCCGCCCGCCTGGGCCGCGACGACGAGACGGTCCACCAGGCCGCCCGGGTGGCCGCCCGAGCCGTCGCGGAGCGCTGGCGCGAGCCCGACGCCGGCGTCTGGGAGCTCGACGACCAGCACTGGACGCACTCCCGGCTCACGTGCGCCGCCGGCCTGCGTGCCTACGCCGCCGTGCGACCGGGTCCCGACACCGAGCGCTGGCCGGGGCTCGCCGACCGGCTCGTCGCGGACGCCACCCGCCGCTGCCTGCACCCATCGGGTCACTGGCAGCGCTCGAGCTCCGACGACCGCGTCGACGCCGCGCTGCTGGTCCCGCCGCTGCGCGGGGCGCTGCCGGCCGACGACCCGCGCAGCCTGTGCACGCTGCGCGCGATCACCGACGAGCTGGCCGAGGACGGCTACCTGTTCCGGTTCCGGCAGGGCCCCGGGCGACTGAACGACTACGAAGGCGCGTTCCTGCTCTGCGGGTTCTGGATGGCGCTCACCCACCACCGGCTCGGCCACGTCACCGACGCGGCGCGCTGGTTCGAGCGCACCCGCGCGTCGGTCGGCCCGCCCGGCCTGTTCACCGAGGAGTTCGACGTGGTCCAGCGGCAGCTGCGCGGCAACGTGCCGCAGGCCTTCGTGCACGCGCTGCTGATGGAGGCCGCGACCACCCTCGCCCGACCCACCACTCCGCGAGAGGAGACCTCATGACCACCACTCCCCCGCCCGCGCGTAGCGTCGTCGTGGTGACCGGGGCGACGGCCGGCATCGGCCGCGCCAGCGCGCTCGAGTTCGCGCGCCGTGGTGACGCGGTGGCACTGCTCGCCCGCGGCGAGGAAGGGCTCGCGGCCGCCGCGCGGGACGTCGAGGCCGCCGGCGGCGTCACCCTGCCGGTGCTGACGGACGTGGCCGATCCCGGCCAGGTCGAGGCCGCCGCGGAGCGCGTCGAGCGCGAGCTGGGTCCGATCGACGTGTGGGTGAACGTCGCGTTCACGTCGGTGTTCGCGCGCTTCCTCGACATCCGGCCCGAGGAGTACCGCCGGGTCACCGAGGTCAACTACCTCGGCTTCGTCAACGGCACCCGCAGCGCGCTGCGCCGGATGCACCCGCGCGACCGGGGCACGATCGTCCAGGTCGGCTCGACACTGGCGTACCGCGGGATCCCGCTGCAGAGCGCGTACTGCGGCTCCAAGCACGCGATCCAGGGCTTCCACGAGTCGCTGCGCACCGAGCTGCTGCACGAGGGCTCCGACGTGCACGTGACCATGGTGCAGATGCCCGCGGTGAACACCCCGCAGTTCTCCTGGGTGCTGTCCCGTCTCCCGCGCAAGGCCCAGCCGGTCCCGCCGATCTACCAGCCCGAGGTGGCCGCCCGCGCCGTCCGGCACGCCGCCGACCACCCGCGGCGGCGCGAGTACTGGGTCGGCGCCAGCACCGCCGCCACCCTGGTCGCCAACGCGGTCGCGCCGGGGATCCTCGACCGGTACCTCGCCCGCACGGGGTTCGACGCGCAGCAGACCGGCCAGGCCCGGGAGCCGGACCAGCCGACGAACCTGTGGGAGCCGGCCGACGGCGGCTCCGGCCACGACTTCGGGGCGCACGGCCGCTTCGACTCCCGCAGCCACGGCACCAGCGCGCAGGCGTGGGCCTCGCAGCACCACGGCGTGCTCGGGCTGCTCGCCGGGTCGACGCTCGGCGCGCTCACCGCCGGCCTCGTCCGCCGCCGGGCCCGCGCGTAGGCCTCAGAGCCGCACCTCGCGGCCGAGCACCACGGTGCGGTCCCGCGGCAGCGCGAGCTGCTCCACGCGGTCCGTGGACAGCCGGTCGACGAGCTGGAACAGCCGGTGCCGCCACCGGACCGGCCACCGGCCACCGGGCCGCGGGATCTCGTCGGAGACGAAGTACGTCGCCTGGTCGAGGTCGAGCGCCTCGCACATCTCGGGCTCCTGGCGCCGCGCCTCGCCGAGGACGTGCTCGACGTCGAGCCGCTCCTGGTACCCGAGCACCGCGTCCACCGCCAGCACCCTCCCGACCGGGCCGTCGAAGCGGCGGACCGTCGCGGCCGCCTCATGGGCCGGCGCGGACGGGCTGTCCTCGACCCGCCACGACAGCAGCACGGTGGTGGTGGGCATCGTCTGCCAGCGCTCCACCAGCGCGGTCAGCGCGAGCGGGGCGACGTCCGCCCGATCGGTGAGGTAGACACCGGCACCCGGCAGCGCCCTGGTCCCGTCGCCCGACGCCCGGTCGAGCAGGTCGGAGACCGGCACCTCCTCGCCGCGCAGAGCGGCCTGCAGGTCGTGCCGGCCCGACACCCAGGACCACATCACGAGCAGCAGCACGATCCCGATGCCGGTCGGCAGCCAGCCGCCGGAGGGGACCTTCGGGACGGCCGCGGCCACGAACCAGGCCATCACCAGCAGCATCGCGAACCCCGCCGCGGTCCGCCAGCGGTCTCCGTCGGCACGCCGGGCCCGGGTGAGCAGCAGGTAGAGCGAGATCGTCACCATGATCGTCACGCTCACCGCGACGCCGTACGCCGACGCCAGCTTCTCGGAGCTGCGGAACAGCAGCACCACGCCGAGGACGGCGACCGCCATCGTCCAGTTCGCGGACGGCACGTAGATCTGGCCGCCCTGTCGCGCCGACGTGTGTCGGGTGCGGAGGAACGGCAGCAGGCCCAGGCCCCCGGCCTGGTGCAGCACCGTGAAGCCGCCCGCGATCACCGCCTCGGAGGCGATCACGGTCGCGAGCGTGGCGACCACCAGCACCGGGATGCGCGCCCACTCCGGCACCACCGCGTAGAACGGCTCGGCGGCCGCCGACGGGTGCTCGAGCACGTACGCGCACTCGCCGAGGTAGGCCACCACGAGCGCGGGCAGCACGACCACGAGCCACGAGCGGGTGATCGCGGACCGGCCGAAGTGCCCCAGGTCGGCGTACAGCGCCTCGGCCCCGGTGACCGCGAGCACGACCGAGCCGAGGCAGAGGAACGCCACCGCCGGATCCGCCACCACGAAGCGCGCCGCGGTCCACGGCTCGAGCGCCCGCAGCGCGGTGAGGTTGCCGGCCAGCGCGACCACCCCGAACACCGCGAGGATGGCGAACCAGACGACCATCACCGGGCCGTAGAACCGGCCGATCGCACCGCTGCCGATGCGTTGCAGCACGAACACACCGGCCAGCAGCACCAGAGCGACCGGCACCACCCAGGGCTCGAAGGCCGGGCTGGCCACGGTCAGCCCCTCGGACGCGGACAGCACGGAGATCGCCGGGGTGATCACGCTGTCGCCGAGGAACATCGCGGCGCCGGCCATCGCGAGCAGCACCGCCCACCGGAGCCGCCGGCCCTGCAGGTGCGAGCGGCGCAGCAGCGCGAGCAGCGCCAGCAGACCGCCCTCCCCGTCGTTGTCCTCGCGCAGCAGCAGCCCGACGTACAGGGCGGTGACCACGAGGAGCAGCGACCAGATCACCAGCGAGCACATGCCGAGCACCATCACCGGGTCGCGCGGGTCGCCCTCGCCGAGGATCGCGCGGAAGGCGTACAGCGGGCTGGTGCCGATGTCCCCGAACACCACGCCGAGGGCACCGACCACCAGGACCGCCGGGTGGCGTGAGCTGGGGGGCACCCGGCCCAGGTACCCCTTCTCAGGAGTCGGGATGCAGCAGCACCTTGGTCCAGCCGTCGAGGCGCTCGTCGAAGTTCCGGTAGCCCGCCGCGGCCTCGTCGAGCGGGAGCTCGTGGGAGACCAGGAAGCCGGGGTTCGCGCGTCCGTAGAGGATCAGGTCCCGCAGCTGCCGGTTGTACCGCTTCACCGGCGCCTGGCCGGTGCCCATCCGCTGGCCCTTGCTGAAGAACGAGCCGTAGTCCCAGGCCGGACGGCCGTCCCGGGCGAGGTCGTTCGGACCGCCCGGGTCCTGCGGCACGTACACGCCGACGACGCCGATCCCGCCGTGCGCCTTCACGACCGAGACGAGGTTGTCCAGCACCAGCTCGGGGTGCTCCTCGCCGGTCGGGTCGTGCGCCTGCCAGCCGACCGCCTCGATGCCGCAGTCGACACCGAGTCCCGCGGTGGCCTCCAGGATCTGCTGCACCGGGTCGCCCTCGGAGAAGTCGACCGGGGTGCAGTCGGCGTGCGCCGCGAGCTTGAGCCGGTCCGGCTGTTGGTCGACGACGAACACCTCGCTGGCACCCCGGATCCGCGCGCTGTGCGCCGCGAGCAGCCCGACCGGTCCGGCACCGAAGACCGCGACCCGGTCGCCCGGCTGTTGGTCGGCGAGGACGGTGCCGTGCCACCCGGTCGGGAAGACGTCGCTGAGCATCGTGAAGTCGTTCTCGTGCTCGGGGCCGGCCGGCAGGTCGAGCAGGTTGAAGTCGGCGTAGGGCACCCGCAGCAGCTCGGCCTGGCCACCGTCGTACGGGCCCATGTTGGCGTAGCCGTACGCCGCGCCCTGCATGCCGTCGACCGGGTTGGTGCGCTCGCAGAACGACGTCCAGCCCTCGTTGCAGGAGCGGCAGGTCCCGCAGGCGATGTTGAACGGCACCGAGACCCGCATGCCGACCTGCACCCGGTCGACCGCCGGGCCGACCGCCTCGACGACGCCCATGTTCTCGTGACCGAGGACCTTGCCCTCCTCGACGCCGGCCCGCCCCTCGTACATGTGCAGGTCGGAGCCGCAGATGTTCGTCGTGGTGATCCGCACGACCGCGTCGGTCGGCTTCTCGATCCTCGCGTCCGGGACCTCCTCGACCGCGACCTCGCGGGTGCCCTTGTAGACGACCGCCTTCATGGTTCCTCCCTCGTCGGGTGCTGGCGAAGCAGGTGCGATACCCGTTGCGGGCAAGGACAAACGGAGGGTGCTCGGCTCAGGGCGCGACAAGCGGCTCGCTGGTGAGGACGACCAGCCGTTGGGTGGCGCGGGTCATCGCGACGTACCGGTCGACGGCGCCCTCGATCCCGGTGCCGAGGCCGTCGGGGTCGACGAGCACGACGAGGTCGAACTCCAGTCCCTTGCACAGCTCGGCGGACAGCGAGCGGACCCGCGGCCGCCCGGCGTACGACGGGAGGCCGATGACGCACGCGACGCCCTCGGCGTGCTCGGCGAGCCACTCGTCGAGGATCGTGTCCAGCTCGGCCACCGAACCGTGCAGGACGGGCAGCCCGCTGCGCCGGACCGAGGTCGGCACGTTGGCGTCGGGCAGGGCCGCGCGGATCACCGGCTCGGCCTCGACCATCACCTCCTCCGGGGTGCGGTAGTTGATGCTCAGCGACGCGAGTCGGACGCGGTCGAGGCCGATGCGCTCCAGCCGTTCCTGCCACGACTCGGTGAAGCCGTACCGCGCCTGCGCCCGGTCGCCGACGATGGTCAGGCTGCGCGACGGGCAGCGCAGCAGCAGCATCCGCCACTCGGCGTCCGTGAGCTCCTGGGCCTCGTCCACCACGACGTGCGCGAAGGGGCCGGCGAGCAGGTCCGGGTCGGCGCCCCCGATCGCGGCCCGGTCGACCAGGGCGCCGCTCATGTCGTCGACCCGCAGCATCGACATCACCCGCATCTCGGAGTCGTCGGTCGCGACGAGGTGGTCGACCACCCGGGCCATCTCCTCGCGCTGGGCGGCCAACGCCGCCTCGTCGCGACGGCGGCGCCGGGACGCCTCGGGGTCACCGAGCCGCTGCCGGGCCGCGTCGAGCAGCGGCAGGTCCGAGACCGTCCACGCCTGGGGCTCCCCGCGCCGCAGCGCCCGGACCTCGTCGGATGACAGCCACGGCGCGCAGAGCCGGAGGTACGCCGGCACCGACCACAGGTCGCCGACCAGGTCGGTGGCCTCGATCATCGGCCAGGCCCGGTCGAGCGCGCCGACGAGCAGGCGGTTGCGGCGCAGCGCGGCCCGCAGCACCTCGGGATCGACCTCCTCGCCGTCGTGCTTGTCGACGAGGATGCTGACCAGCTCGTCGAGCACCTGGTCGCGCGCCTCGTTGTGCGGCGTGCCCGGCTCCGGCGACCGGAACGCGTCCGCCCAGTCGTCGGCGCTGAGCCACAGGTCCGACCACTGGGTCTCGACCTCCATGCCCTCGGTCGGCGGGTCCTCGTAGAACCGCACCGCAGGCTCGATCGCGTCCACCATCGCGCGCGACGCCTTCAGCCGCGCGACCTCCGGATCGCTCTCCGGCACGGCGTCGGCCCCTTCCGGCACCAGGTCGCGCAGCGTGCACGTCTGCACGCCCTCCTCGCCGAGGCTGGGCAGTACGTCGGCGACGTACGCCAGGTAGGGCTGGTGCGGGCCGACGAACAGCACGCCGCCGCGCCGGTGGCCGAGCCGCGGGTCGGAGTAGAGCAGGTACGCCGACCGGTGCAGCGCGACCACCGTCTTGCCGGTGCCGGGGCCGCCATCGACGACCAGTGCCCCGCGCGAGCCCGCGCGGATGATCGCGTCCTGGTCGGCCTGGATGGTGCCGAGCACGTCGCGCATCCGCCCGGACCGGTGCCCGCCGAGGCTGGCGACGAACGCCGACTGGTCGTCCAGCGCGGCGCCGTGCTCGACCAGCCCGTCGGGGGTGAACACCTCGTCCCAGTAGTCGCTGACCCGGCCGCGGTTCCAGCGGTAGCGGCGGCGGCTGACCAGCCCCATCGGGTTGCCGTGCGTGGCGCCGAAGAACGGCTCGGCGGCCGGCGAGCGCCAGTCGACGAGCAGCGGTCGCCCCTCGGCGTCCTTCAGGCCGAGCCGTCCGACGTACACGGGGTCGGGGTCGTCCTCGGCGACCATCTGCCCCAGGCAGAGGTCGAGGCCGAACCGGCGCAGGCCACGCAGCCGGGCGGTCAGCCGGTGCACCTCCTGGTCGCGGTCGAGCGCCTGCTGGCCCTGCCCGCCGGGTGCCTTGCGCACCGTGTCGAGCCGCTCGGTGAGGTCCGCGACCGACCGCTCGAGGCTCTCGGCGATGGCCGCGAAGTGCGCCTCGTCGCCGGCGACGAGGGCCGGGTCGGCCTTGGCCGCGAGGCGTTCGGGAAGGTCGAAGGCGCTGGTGGTCAGCGAGTTCACGGGAGGCTCCGATCGGGCGCGGGTGCGGCCGCGATTCTCGGTCACCACCGGGGTCTTGCGGCAAGCCCCCGGCTGCGTTATACGTTGAAAGTGGAGAGGACCTGGTCCTCTCCTTTCTCATGTCTCCTAGACTTGCCGGCTCCGTGCGACTCACCCCCAGGAGCACACGTGGGCAACCCAGGTACGACGCGCGCCGCGACGGCGCTGGCCGCCGCGGTCGGCCTGACGATCGGGCTCTCCGGCTGCGGGAGCGACCCCAACGAGACCGACACGAGCTGGGCGAAGGACGTCACCGAGCACCACGCCCAGACGGTGCAGCTGATCAACCTGCCGCTGGCCCGCCCGGTGCCGCAGGCCGCGGTGGCGTGGACCGACCGGGCGCGCGAGCGCCGCGTCACCGAGCTGGCCCAGGTGGAGCGGATGCTCGACGGCTGGCAGGAGAAGGTCCCGGAGACCGGGCTCGACCATGCCGATGAGGGCAAGCACGTCACATTCGACCCTTCGATCCCGGGCGTGCTCGACGCGGCCGACGTCGAGCGGGTGACCGCGCTGCGCGGCAGGGCGTTCGTCGACGCCTGGCTCCGCAGGCTGATCGCGCACGAGCAGGGCGCGGTCACCCTCGCGCAGCGCGAGATCGACGACGGGGCGAACGCCGAGGCGGTGGCCTTCGCGAAGCAGGACATGGAGGTGCACCAGCGGCAGGTCGCGCAGCTGCAGAGCCTGCTCTGACCCGTCTCTGAGCCGCGTCGGTTTCAGGCTGCCGTCACCAGGGCTTCCTACGGTTCGGAGACGTGGCCAGCCCCGACACCGTCGCGTCACCGCGGATCCAGCAGCCGCCCGTCCGGAAGCGGCCACTGCCGTCGGGCATGCTCGGCCGGCTGCGCCCCCGCTCCGTCGTGCTGGCGTGCATCGCCACCGCCGTCGTGCACCTGTTCTCGCTGAGCCGCCAGCTCGGACCCGACGAGGGCGGCTTCGACATGGTCGCCCGGTTCTGGAACCACGGTGGCGGCTACCTCTACGGCCCGTCCTGGGTGGACCGCCCTCCGGGCTTGATCGCCGTCTTCGCACTGGCCCGGCTGCTCGGCCCGTACGGCGTCCGGCTGGTCGCCACCGCGGTCGCCGTCGTCCTGGTCGCCGCCGTGGCGTGGGGCGCGAACGTGATCGGCGGTCGGACCTCCGCGCGCTGGGCGGCGTGGACGGCGTTCGGGCTGGCGTCGTCGGTCTTCCTGCAGGCGCAACGGCTCAACGGCGAGCTGCTCGCCGCGGCGCTGGTCGCCCTCAGCCTGGGTGCGCTGCTGCACGCGCTGCGCGCCGCGGCCACGGACCGCCAGGCCGCCTGGTTCGGCGTCGCGGCCGGCGTCGCCGCGACCGGCGCGGTGCTGGTCAAGCAGAACTTCGTCGACGGGTTCGTCTTCGCCGCGGTCCTGTGCGGCCTCGGACTGGCCACCGCGCACAACCGCCTCACCTACCGGCCGGTGCGGGTGGTCGCCGCTGCTGGCGGTCTCCTCGTCGGCGCCTCGGTCGTGGCCGCCACGGCGATGGTCTGGGCGCAGGCGCACGGCGGGGTCGGGGCGATGCTGTTCGCGATGTTCGGCTTCCGCGGCCGGGCGCTCTCGGTGATCGCGCACTGGTCGCTGGCGGCCCCGTCGAAGCGGCTCGGTCATCTCGTCGAGCTCGGCGCGGTCAGCGGGGTGCTGCTGCTCCTGGCACATCTCGCGTTCCGCAACCGGCGCCGGCTGCGCGGGCCCGAGCCACTCCCCTGGGCGCTCGCCGTGACCGCCGCCGTCGAGGTGGCCGGCGTCCTCGGCGGTGCGAACTTCTGGGTGCACTACCTGATCGCGCTGATCCCCACCGTCGCGCTGGGAGCCGGGCTCGCCGTACATGCTCGGATGCCGGGGTGGGGCGTCACCCGGGTGCTGGTGGCCGCGGTGGTCGCGCTCACGGTGCTCACCTCGCCCGCGGCCGCGCTCCGTGCCGCAGCGACCCCGGACACGGCGTACACCACCGGCACCTGGGTCGGTACGTCGGCGGTGCCGGCGGACACCGTGGTGGTGACGTACTCGCACGCCAACGTGGTGGCCGCGACCGGGCTCCGTCCCGGCTACCCGTACGCCTGGTCGCTGCCGACCCGCACCCTCGACCCGCGGCTGCACCTGCTCACCTCGGACCTGGACGCCCGGCTCGTCGGCGCCGCACCGAACGGTCGGGTGGCCGCCCCGACCTGGGTGGTGCAGTGGGACGCGCCGGACACCTGGGGGCTCGATCCGCACGGCCACGTCCAGTCCGCCCTCCAGGGGCACTACCACCTGGTCGCGATGCTCTGCGGGCATGCGGTCTGGTTGCACCGTGGACTGGACCGCACCCTGGCGCCGCTCCCCGGCCCCACGGCGTGCGGCCCCGAGAACGAGTGATCGACACGCCGCCGAGCACGTGGCGAGAAGTCGTCATTGCCGAGCGACCGATCCCGGCCCGATACTGATCGCCGAAGGGCCCATGGACCCCTGCTCGAAAGCCCGGTCCAGGGTCCTTCACCACGTCCGGAGAACTGCTGGTCCGACCCGTGCGTGGGACCGTGACTGGTGGTAACACTTGCTGTCATGGAGCGGTCCGTCCCGGACAGACGGCTGGAGCACCTCAGGAACACCCTCGAACACGGCCCGGAGGTCGAGGCTGCGCTCGCGGTGGTGACCGACCTGCTCGACCTCGAGCGCGACGCGGCGTTCGACTACCTGTGCGAGCTCGCCGACCTGGCCGACGTCGCGATCAACGAGGTGGCCGACGAGATCACGGCCACCGGAGCGGTCGCGCGGTTCTGAGCCGCGTCGTAGCCCGCCGGCTCCTGGCCTCTCTCACAAGTTCCTCACAAGGTGACCGGAAGAGGCTCCGGTCAACAACCCGTCGACTCCGTCTCTCAGACCCTCCGCAATCCCCCCGAGGGGGGCCTGGGAGGCGGCAGGTCGGTGGTCGGTGAGCAGGATGGGCGGCCGGTGCGGCACTAGGGCGCCCGGACCGGGGCTCCGGGAGGGTCGGGGTGGCCGCTTCCCCGCCCGCTCGCCGACCACCGGACCTTGCGGGACCGCGCGGGGCCGGCAGGTAGGGCGGCCGAGCGGACTCCGTCACCAAGGGGGCCACCCGGACCGGGGCTCCGGGAGGGTCGGGGTGGCCGCTTCCCCGCCCGCTCGCCGACCACCGGACCTTGCGGGACCGCGCGGGACCAGCAGGGTCGGGGTGGCCGCTTCCCCGCCCGCTCGCCGACCACCGGACCTTGCGGGCCGGTAGGGAGGGCGACCGGACGGGTGCGGGTCAGGCCGCCTGCAGCACCCGTACGGCGAGCGCGGTCAGCGGCTCGTCGCGCTCCGGGACCCGCACGCCGGGAGTCGACTCGAGCGCCTGCCGGAGCAGCCGCACGAGTGTGGCCAGGTCGGCACGGGAGGAGGTCTCGGAGGGCCGGCGGGCACCGGCGAGTGCCTGCTCGTAGAGGCGCCGGGTCTCCGCGGTCGGCTCGGTGCCGAGCTCGTCGCGCAGGGTCTCGCGCAGCGACGCGTAGCAGGCCAGCGCCTCGCCGGTGCGCTGCTGCGCGAGGAACCCGCGGAGCTGGACCTGGTAGGCGCGCTCGGCGAGCGGGTCGCGCACGACCACCTCGGCGGCGAGACGCACGGCCAGCGCGACCTCGCCCAGCTCGAGCGCGTGCTCGGCCACGTCGGAGAGCACCTCGACGAGCTCCCGCTCGACGAGGGCGCGCTCGGCCCGGACCCACGCGGCCTTGGTCTCGCTGGCGAGCAGCTCGCCGTCGAGCAGGGCGAACGCGGCCTCGACCAGGCGCTCGATGTCGGCAGCGCCGGCGCTGCGGGCCCGGTGCAGCAGCCGCCGGGACATGTCCAGGTCGACGACGACCCGGTCGCGGCGCAGCAGGTAGCCGGTGGTCGTGGTCTGGACGACCGAGTCGCGGCCCTGGCTGCCCAGCAGCCGGCGCAGCACGCAGACGTAGCTCTCGATGGTCCCGACGTACTTCGCCGGCGGCTCGTCGCCCCACAGCAGCTGGGCCAGCCGGTCCTTGGAGACCGGTCGTCCCACCGAGAGCGCGAGGATCTCGAGGACCTGGCGCGGCTTGCCGCCCAGCTTCTCGACCGTCTCGTCCGACTCGGTGATCGCCCGCGTCTGCCCGCACACCCTGATGCGGATGCTGTTGCTCATGTGTCCGCGCACCCCCCGGTCCGCTCGTCACGCCCCCGGCAGCCCCCCGGCTGCACGGCCCATCCTGCCCAGGAGCGCCGGTCGGCGGCAGCCGCGGCGTGGGGGTGCGCGCCCCCCGAAACGTCGATAGTCCGTCCCGGCCACCGGCAGGGTCGCCGGGACTACCCGGCCTTTAGTCGACACGTCCGGCACCACCCGGGTGGGTGGTGCCGGACGTGGTACGCCGGGTCAGTGCGCCTCGGTCAGGCGACGTCGTACCGGTCGAGGTCCATGACGTGGACCCATGCGGCGACGAAGTCGTCGACGAACTTCTGCTGCGAGTCGTCGCTGGCGTAGACCTCGGCCACAGCCCGCAGCTCGGAGTTCGACCCGAACACCAGGTCGACCCGGCTGCCGGTCCAGCGCAGCTCGCCGGAGGTGCGGTCGCGGCCCTCGAACGTCTCCGCGTCCTCGGACGTGGGCGTCCACTCGGTGCCCATGTCCAGCAGGTTCACGAAGAAGTCGTTGGTCAGCGAGCCGGGCGTCGTGGTGAGCACGCCGACCGGCGACTGCTTGGCGTTCGCGCCCAGCACCCGCAGGCCGCCCACCAGGACGGTCATCTGCGGCGCGCTCAGCGTGAGCAGGTTCGCCTTGTCGATCAGGTGGTACTCGGCCGGCAGCCGGTGGCCCTTGCCGAGGTGGTTGCGGAACCCGTCGATCGTCGGCTCGAGCGGCGCGAACGACTCCACGTCGGTCTGCTCCTGCGAGGCGTCGGTGCGGCCCGCGGTGAACGGCACCTCGACCTGGTGGCCGGCCGCCTTCGCCGCCGCCTCCACACCGGCGTTGCCGGCGATCACGATGAGGTCGGCCAGCGAGACCTTCTTCCCGCCGGACGCGGACTCGTTGAACGCCCGCTGGATGCCCTCGAGGCGGCTGAGCACGGTCGCCAGCCGGTCGGGGTCGTTGACCTCCCAGCCGTTCTGCGGCTCGAGGCGGATCCGCGCGCCGTTGGCGCCGCCGCGCTTGTCGCTGCCACGGAACGTCGAGGCCGACGCCCACGCGGTGGAGACCAGCTCGGACACGGTCAGGCCGGAGTCGAGCACCTGCTGCTTGAGCGCCGCGACGTCGGCGGCGTCGACCAGCGGGTGGTCGACGGCGGGCACGGGGTCCTGCCAGAGCAGCTCCTCGTCGGGCACCTCGGGGCCGAGGTACCGCGCACGGGGACCCATGTCGCGGTGGGTGAGCTTGTACCAGGCCCGCGCGAACGCGTCCGCGAACTCGTCGGGGTGCTCGTGGAACCGACGCGAGATCTGCTCGTAGATCGGGTCGAGACGCAGCGACAGGTCGGTGGTCAGCATCGTCGGCGGCCGCGACAGCGAGCCGTCCTCCGGGTCGGGCACGGTGTTCGCGCCGGCCCCGTCCTTGGGCTGCCACTGGCTGGCACCGGCCGGGCTGTGGGTCAGCTCCCACTCGTAGCCGAAGAGGTTGTCGAAGTAGCTGTTCGACCACTGCGTCGGCGTGGCCGTCCAGGTCACCTCGATGCCGCTGGTGATCGCGTCGCGCCCCTTGCCGGTGCCGAAGGAGTTCTTCCAGCCGAAGCCCTGCGCCTCGAGGGGCGCGCCCTCGGGCTCGGCGCCGACGTACCGGTCGGGGTCGGCGGCACCGTGGGTCTTGCCGAAGGTGTGACCGCCCGCGATCAGCGCGACGGTCTCCTCGTCGTTCATCGCCATCCGGCGGAACGTCTCGCGGATGTCGCGCGCCGCGGCGATCGGGTCCGGGTTGCCGTTCGGGCCCTCGGGGTTGACGTAGATCAGGCCCATCTGGACGGCAGCCAGCGGCTTCTCGAGGTCGCGGTCGCCGGTGTAGCGGTCGTCGCCGAGCCAGACCTGCTCGGGACCCCAGTAGACGTCCTCGTCCGGCTCCCACACGTCGGGGCGGCCGCCGGCGAAGCCGAAGGTCTCGAAGCCCATCGACTCCAGCGCGACGTTGCCGGCGAGCACCATCAGGTCGGCCCACGAGAGCTTGCGGCCGTACTTCTGCTTCACCGGCCACAGCAGCCGGCGGGCCTTGTCGAGGTTGCCGTTGTCGGGCCAGCTGTTGATCGGCGCGAAGCGCTGCATGCCCGCACCGGCCCCACCGCGGCCGTCGTCGATCCGGTAGGTGCCGGCGCTGTGCCAGGCCATCCGGATGAAGAACCCGCCGTAGTGACCGAAGTCCGCGGGCCACCAGTCCTGCGAGTCGGTCATCAGCGCGGTGAGGTCCGCCTTGACGGCCGCCAGGTCGAGGGTCTGGAACTCCGCGGCGTAGTCGAAGTCGCCGCCCATCGGGTTCGCGACGTCGTTGTGCTTGCGCAGGATCGAGAGGTTGAGCTGGTTGGGCCACCAGTCACGGTTGGTGCCGCCCTCGGTGGGGTGGTTCATCCGGCCGTGGGCGACCGGGCAGCCGCCGGCCTCCTGGACGTTCATCTCGCCGACTTCGGCGTCAGGCTTGTCAGTCACGGGAATCCTTCCGGGATCGGGTCGTGCTCAGGAACTCTGGGAGGGGGAGCAGTCGGGGCACAGCCCCCAGTAGATGACCTCGGCCTCGTCGATCACGAAGCCGTGGTCCTCCGAGGCGGTCAGGCACGGGGCGTCGCCGACGGCGCAGTCGACGTCGGCGATCACACCGCAGGACCGGCAGATCACGTGGTGGTGGTTGTCACCGACCCGCGCCTCGTAGCGGGCGACGGTGCCGGACGGCTGGATGCGGCGGACCAGTCCCGCGGCGGTGAGCACCCGCAGCACGTCGTACACGGCCTGGTGCGACACGTCGCCGAGGTCGGCACGGGCGATGCCGATGATCGACTCGGTGTCGGAGTGCGGGTGCTCGTGGACGGCGCTCAGGACGGCCAGTCGGGGGCGCGTCACGCGCATCTCGGCCTCCCGCAGCATGGCTTCGTAGCGGGACGTCGTCGACACGTCTCGGAGTCTGCCGGTTTTTCTTGAACGAATCAAGATCTGACGTGGATGTCGGCGCGAGGCGGCAGGGTGGTCGCGTGGACACCGACGCTGACACTGCCGCCAAGGACATGCTGCACAGCTACCTGCGCAACGCCCGCGAGGCGGTGCTGTGGAAGGCGAACGGGCTCGGCGAGTACGACGTACGCCGGCCGCTCACGCCCACCGGCACCAACCTGCTCGGGCTGGTCAAGCACCTCTCGATCGTGGAGGCGTGGTACTTCGGGAGGACGTTCGACCGGCCCTTCCCGGAGCCGCTCACGTGGTGGGACGACGACGCCGAGGACAACGTCGAGATGTGGGCGACCGCGTCCGAGTCGCGGGCCGAGATCGTGGACCGCTACGAGCGCGCCTGCCGGCACGCGGACCAGACCATCGAGGCGCTGGCGCTCGACGCGCGCGGGCACGTGCCCTGGTGGCAGCGGCCCGACGTCACGCTGCACGGGATGCTCGTGCACGTGCTGGCCGAGACCTGCCGGCACGCGGGCCATGCCGACGTGCTCCGCGAGCAGATCGACGGGGTGGCCGGGATGCGCGAGGACTCCAGCAACCTGCCCGACCACGACGCCGACTGGTGGGCGGCGTACCGCGACCGCGTCGAGGAGGCGGCCCGGGCGGCCCGGTCCTGACCGACCGTGGGTGTGAACCACCCGGCACCGGGGCACTCCTGGCCATGCCGTCGCAAAAGCCACATGTCGGACCGCCGGGTTCCGCCAGGACGCGGCTCCGCGTCGACGTGTTCGACCTGCTCGCCTGCCTGCACGCCGGCGAGCTCGACGAGGCCACCGCCGTGGTCGTCGACCACTGCCCCGGCCTGGTCGCCGGTCCCGCGCTGGTCTCATTCGCGGCGGCGCTGACCGACCAGCTGGCCGAGTCGCTGCAGGCCCTCGAGGTCGGGTACGCCGGCGGGTTCGGCGTCGGACTGAACATGGACGGCGAAGGTCCGCTCGCCGCCATCCCCCGGCTGCTGGACGCGGTCGCCGACCACGACGAACCCACGGCCGCCGGTGTGCTGGAGAAGATCGCCGGCCCGGACGTGAACGTGATGGCGGCCGTCACCGCGGTCATCGCCCTCGCCACCACCACCCTGCTCGCCACCGCCGCCGAGGCCGACCTGCACGGCGAGACGTTGCCGCAGCTGGCGCAGCGGGTGCGGGGTCGCTGGGTCTGAATCGCCGCTGGTTGACGTGCCGTTCCGCTCGTTGAGGTGCGAGCCCGCTGGCCTGTCGCCATCAGGGGGACTGTGTCTGGGGGTGGGGAATGGTTTTGGTGACCGGGCGCTTTCTGGTGAGCTGTGGCTGCTCCTGGGGGGTGCTCCGGGGGTGCGCCGGGCGCTGCGGCGGCGCGTCGCGAACCACCGGGTCTCGTTCGTCTGTTGGGTGCGGCCCGGGCGT
>JABFXA010000413.1 GCA_013361955.1 Nocardioidaceae bacterium | reverse complement strand
CAGCGCCGCGCGTCGCCGGCGGACATCCGCGCGATGCCGTCGCTCAGCTGCGTCAGCGCGCGCCGGGCGGTGGGCGTGGCGTCGCCGCTCCCGACGTACGACGCCAGGCCGAGGACCGCCTCGGCCGACGCGTCGGCGCCGTCGACGACCAGCCAGGCCGGGGTACGCCGGCCGTCGACGTTCTCGAACCTGCCGAACTCGTCGAGCACCTCGCGGTCGAGCGCGCCCACCGCCAGGTCGAGCCGGTCCTTGAGGAACCGCGCGAAGGCGGGGTCGTCGCGCCGGAACGCCGGGTAGGCCTCGCCCAGCGCCCACACGGTGCGGGCCAGCCAGTACGACGCGTCGCTGTCGGACGGGTCGGGCTCCTCGCGCGGCTCGGCGCTCGGGTGCAGGGTGCCGTCGGGCTGCATCCAGAGCACCACGTTGCCGGCGTTCGGGCCGCTCGCGGTCTGCAGGAAGGTGAGCCCGCGCAGCAGCTCGTAGGCGTGCTCGCGGCTCGCGGCGGCACCGGTCTGCCGCCAGTCGCGCAGGTAGACCACGGCCGCCCGTGCGACGTCGTCGGCGTTGAACGCGCCCTGCCCGTAGGTGTCCGTGCCGGCGTCGTGGCTGCCGCCGCCGATCCGCTTGTAGGAACCGTCGGCCTGGCGGTCGGCGTACGTCCAGAGCACGCCCAGGTCCGGCTCCGCGGCGAGCCGGTACGTCGTGTGCCGGGCCTGCTGCGGGGGCGCGACCGTGTCGCCGAGGAAGTCGAGGTGCGCGAGGTTGGTGAGCCGCGCGGGGGCCGCGTCGGCCGGCGGAGTGGTGGCCCGCGGTGCCGCGACGAGCAGGGCGGCACCGGTGGCCGTGGCCGCGAGCGCGGCGAGGATGCGTTGCATGACAGGTCTCCCGAGAGGTGGTGGTGTCAGCCCTTGACGCCGCTGCTGAGCTCCGAGCCGGTGAACCGCTTCTGGAACACCACGAAGAGCGCGACGGCGGGCGCGGCGAGCACGACCGCGCCGGCGAGGATCGCGCCGTACGGGTTGGCGGCCCGGCCGGCGATGTTGCTGATGTAGTTGGCGAGGGTCACCGCGAGCGGCTGCATCGAGGTGTCCTTGGTGACCAGGAACGGCCAGAGGAACTCGTTCCACGGTCCGATGAAGGTGATCAGGACGACGGTGAGCAGCGCCGGCCGCACCAGCGGCAGCGCCACCGACCAGAGGATCCGCAGCTCGCTCGCCCCGTCGAGGGCGGCCGCGTCGAACAGGTCGTCCGGCAGCTGCAGGAAGAACTGCCGGAAGACGAACACGGCCGCGGAGTTGATCAGGAACGGCGCGATCATGCCGAGGTAGGAGTCGGCGAGCCCGTAGGTGCGCACGATCATCACGTAGATCGGGATGATCAGGAGCTGGAACGGGACGATCTGCACGAGCAGCATCACCGCGAAGAGCGTGCCCCGGCCCCGGAAGTGCAGCCGGGCCAGCGCGTAGCCGGCCAGCACGCCGAACACCACCGTGCCGAGCAGCACCCCGCCGGTGAAGATCGCGGAGTTCAGCAGCGACCCGAGCAGGTCGACGCGGCTGTCGATCGCGATGAAGTTGTCGAACGTGAAGTCGCCGAACGGCAGCGCTCCGGCGACCGACGTGTCCGCCTTCGCGCGCAGCGAGCCGACCACCATGTAGTAGAAGGGGAACAGGAACACCAGCGCCCCGGCGAACAGCACCAGCGTGCCGAGCAGCCGGCGGCCGCCCCGGGCGGTCGAGGGTGTCGAGTCGTCGTCCCGGGCGTCGCTGCGCGTGGGGACCGCGTCCCGGGGGTCCCGGGTGGTCGAGCCTGTCGACACCATCAGTCACGCTCCAGCAGCTTGCGGTTGACCAGCGAGATGAGCAGCACGCAGATCACCAGCACCACCCCGATCGCGGAGGCGGTGTCGGGGTTCCCCTGCTCGATGCCCTTCTGGTACATCACGAAGACCGGGGACGCCGACGCGCCGTCGGGGCCGCCGCCGTTGGTCAGCAGGTAGGGCTCGGTGAACAGGTTCGCGCCGGTGATGGTGGCCAGGATGACCACCAGCGTGGTGGCCGGACGCACGCCCGGCACGGTGACGTTCCTGAAGCTGGCGAGGCGGCCGGCGCCGTCGACCGACGCCGCCTCGTAGAGGTCCTTGGACACGTTCTGCAGCGCGGCGAGGTACAGCAGGATGTAGAAGCCGAGCTGCTTCCAGGTGACGAACAGCGCGATCACCGGCATCGCCAGGGCCTCGTTGACCAGCCACGAGGGGTTCGGCGCCAGCGGGCCGAGCAGCTGGTTGACCAGACCGTCCTTGCTGAACAGGAACAGCCAGACCGCCACCAGTGACACGCTCGCGGTCACGTACGGCACGTAGTACGACACCCGCAGGAAGGTGCGGGCGCGCACCGCCGCGTTGAGCGCGGTGGCGAGCACCAGCGACAGCACCACCGTCAGCGGCACGTTGATCACCAGGAACTCGGCGACGTTGAGGAAGGACCGCTGCACGTCCGGGTCGCCCAGCACCGCGCGGTAGTTGTCCAGCCCGACGAAGGGCCGGTCCACCTGCGCCCCCGGCGCGGCGAAGAAGTAGTCGTGGAAGCTGATCCACACCGCCAGCACCAGGGGGTAGGCGAAGATCGCCACGAGGAACACCGCGTAGGGCGCGGCGAAGAGGATGCCGAGGGGCTGGCGGCCGAGGACCTTCTCGGTCCACCGCCGCCTCCCTCCGGGTCCGGGCTCCGCCGCGCCCCGGACGGGCGCCTGGGTCGTCGTCGTCATGCCGTCGGGGTCAGGACTGGCCGGCGAGCTCGGTGGCCTTGTCGGCCGCGGTGCTGAGCCCGTCGTCGACGGAGTTCTTGCCGAAGATCACCGACGACGAGTAGTTGTCGCGGATCTCCTGCCAGATCTGCACCGAGTTCGGCACGTTCGGCACCTCGACGGTGCGCGAGGCCTGGTCGGCGAACATCTTGTACTCCGGGTGCTGCGCGAAGTAGTCGGCGTACGTCGTCGGCAGGTCCTTGCGGATCGGCATCTGGCCGGTGGTCTCCAGCAGCTTGCCGTCCTGCTCCTTGCTGGTCGCGAACTTCAGCACGTCCCAGGCGGTCTTCTGGTTCTTGCACGCGGAGTAGACGCTGACGTTCTTGGCGTCGGTGAAGGTGTGCACCTGGCCGGCGTCCATGCCGTCCTTGGTCGGCACCGGCACGACGCCCCAGTTGACGGCGTCCTTGTAGACCGCGATGGCCCACGGCCCGACGACCGCCATGGCGGCCTTCTTGTCGGCGAACGCGTCGCCGTTGTAGGCCTCCTTGGGCGCGTAGCCGTCCTTGTACATGGTCGCCCAGAAGTCCCAGACGTCCTTGCCGGCGGTGTCGTCGAAGGTGGCCTTGCCGTCCTCGACGGTCTGCTTGCCGCCGGACTGCGCGGCGTACAGCGGGTAGAAGTCGAACCAGGACTGGAAGAACTCGCTCGACGGGGCCGGCGCGATCGCGTTGGGCGCGGCGCCGCTGTCGACGATCTTCTTGCTGGTGGCCAGGAAGTCGTCGTACGTCGCCAGCGGCGGGTTCTCCGGGTCGACGCCGGCCTTCTTGAACAGGTCCTTGTTGTAGAAGATCATCACCGGGTTCTGCTTCCACGGGATCTGGTAGTACTTCCCGTCCGGCGACTTGTACTGCTCGGCGCTGTCACCCGAGCGGTCCTCGATGTACTTGGTGGCGCCGTCGAAGTCGTCGAGCGGCACGAGCCCGCCCTGCTTCTGGAACTGCGGGACGGCGGCCGGGCTGGTGTTGAACACCAGGCAGGGCGCGTTGCCGGCGGTGATCGCGGCGCCGATGACCTCCTCGGAGGTCTTGCCGGCCGGGATCTCCTGCGCGGTGACCTTCTCCTGGGGGTGGGCGGCGTTCCACTCCTTCACCATCGCCTTGGCCCAGGTGATCTCCTCCGGGTTGTTCGACATCCAGATCTTGATCGGGCCGGTGGCGCTCGTGGCGCCGCTGGAGTCACCCCCACCCCCGCAGGCCGCGGTCAGTCCGAGCGCCAGCACCGCGGCTGACGTCGCGATCATCTTCGTTCTCATCGTGCAGCTCCTTGCTTCCGAGGTTGAGGAGTGGGCGGGAGATCGTGGGTTCAAACGAGGCGCGGTGGCGCCGTGGAGCCGCGCACCACCAGGCGGGCCGGCGGCAGCTCGACGGGGTCCGGCTCGAGGCCGCCGATGACCTCGAGCAGCCGGGCCGCGGCGGCCTTGCCCCAGGCCACGACGTCGGTGGTCACGGTGGTCAGCGGCGGCTGCAGGTGCGCGACCATCTCCATGTCGTCGTAGCCGGTCACGGAGAGGTCGCCGGGCACCGCCAGGCCGCGCGAGAGCGCCACCGACATCCCGGCCATCGCCATCAGGTCGTTGGAGTAGACGATGGCGGTCGGCGGCTCGACGAGGTCGAGCAGCTCGTGGGTGGCGACGGCACCGGACTCGGCGGAGAAGTCGGCCTCGACGACCGGCCCCTGCGCCAGCCCGGCGGTCTCGAGCGCGTCGGCCCAGGCCTGGCGGCGGGACCGCGCGTGCACCATCACCTGCGGGCCCGAGACGTGCGCGATGCGCTCGTGCCCGAGCGACACCAGGTGCTCGACCGCGGCCTCGATGCCGGGGGCGTCGTCGACGCCGAGCACGGCGGCGTACCTCGCACCGAGGGCGGGGCCGACCACCACGGCCGGCAGCCCGAGCTCCTCGAGCAGCGCGGGCCGCGGGTCGTCGACCCGGAGGTCGGTGACCAGGACGCCGTCGACGCGGCCCTCCTGCGCGAGCCGGCGGTACGCCGTGAGGTCGTCGTGCTCGGCGACCTGCAGCAGCAGCGCGTGCCCGTGCTGGGAGAGCACCGTCTCGAGGCCGGCGATGAAGGACGGGAAGAACGCGTCGGCGCGCAGCACCTCGGGCGGACGGGCCAGCACCAGGCCGACGGCGAGCGCCCGCGACACCGACAGCGCCCGGGCCCGCGTCGACGGGGTCCAGCCGAGGTCCCGCGCCACCTCCAGGATCCGCGCCCGGGTGGCCGGCGAGATGCCCGGCCGGTCGTTCAGCGCGAACGACACCGCACCCTTCGACACCCCCGCTGCGCGGGCGACGTCGTTGATCGTGGGCCGGCTCATGCCGCCTCACTAAACCGGTTTAGACCCGTTGTGTCAAGGGTCACTCCCACAACCGAACGATGCCGCGAAACGGCTGCGCACTCGTGGGGCGGGGCGCGACCCCGGGGACGGATAGTCCGTGTCAGTTGGCATGGCGCGGGGGCTCAGAAACCTGCCAACTGACACGGACTACCGATCACGGGCCCCGTCCCCGGGACGGGTAGTCGGTCACGATGCGGTCACCACCTGCAACGCGCCGGGTGCCGAGCAGTCCCGGGAGCGGTACCGTCCACTAGCCTGACCGGCAGGTCGAACGGAAGGGGCTCGCATGCCGCTCGGGAAAGGCATCGTGGAGGTGCTCGAGGCGATCCCCGAGCGCATCGAGGTGTCGGGGCAGCCGCCGACGTGGCGGGTCACCGGCGGGTCGTTCGAGTCCGCGCTGTCCTTCGCCCGCGAGGCGTACGGCGAGACCACGGTGATCGCCCGCGAGGACCGCAACCGCTGGTGGCCGCGGGTCACCCTCACGGTGACCACCGACCCGACGCTGACGGCCAAGGCACCCGCGCTGGAGACGTTCGCGAAGGACCCCGAGCCGAAGCCCGAGCCGACCGCCGCCTCGACGGAGTCGAAGGGCCGGCGCGGCTGGGGCCGGATCCCGGCGCAGCGCGCCGCCGAGCCGGAGCCCTATCCCCCCGTGCTCGAGGACATCTTCGCCCACCAGGAGGCCATGCGTCGCGAGCGGCTGCACATCCCGCAGCAGCGCACCGACGCCTGAGCACCGAAGCCGCCGAACCCCTCACGGCGGGGCCCGCGCCGGTGCAGACTGTGCGCCATGACCTCGCACCCGGTCCGGCAACGCGTCCCGCTGCCCGGCATCAGCTCCCGCGCGTGGGAGCACCCCGCCGACAAGGGCGCGCTCGTCGCGCTGCGCAAGCTGAAGGGCTTCGACACGCTGCTCAAGCGGCTGTCCGGGCTGTTCAACGAGCGCGCCGTCCGGCTGCAGTACCTCGGCTCCGCGATCCGGGTCGACGAGCGTCAGTACCCGTTCCTGCACGTGCTCCTGCTCGAGGCCGCGACCGGGCTCGACGCGCAGGAGGTCCCCGAGCTGTACGTCGTCGCGAACCCGTTCCCCAACGCGGTCACGATCGGCATGGACAAGCCGATCATCGTGGTGACCTCGGGACTCGTCGACCTGCTCGACGAGGAGGAGATGCGGTTCGTCCTCGGCCACGAGGTGGGGCACGCGCTCAGCGGCCACGCCGTCTACCAGACGCTGCTGATCCGGGCGCTCACGCTCAGCGGCGCGCTGCTGCTGCTGTCGATCGCGATCCGGCTGATCATCGCGGCACTGATGGAGTGGTCGCGCAAGGCCGAGCTCTCCGCCGACCGCGCCGGGCTGCTCGCCACCCAGGACCCGGCCGTCGCGTTCCGCGTGCACATGAAGCTCGCCAGCGGCGGCCAGCTCGAGCACCTCGACACCCCGTCGTTCTTCGCCCAGGGCCAGGAGTACGACGCGTCGGGCGACCTGCGCGACTCGCTGCTCAAGCTGCTGCTCGTGGAGCGCGCCACGCACCCGTTCACCGTCGTCCGCGCCAGCGAGCTGCGGAAGTGGGTCGACTCCGGGGCCTACACCCGGGTGCTCTCCGGCGACTACCCGCGCCGCGAGGACGACGACTCCGCGGACATGTCCGAGGCGGCGCAGGAGGCGGCCCGCCACTACGCCGAGGCGTTCCGGCAGAGCCAGGACGCGCTGACCAAGCTGCTGCGCGACCTGTCCGGGCTGGCCGGCTCGGTGCGCGACTGGATGGGCGGCGCGTTCGGGAACAAGACCAACGGCGACGACGACAACGGCTCCGACGGCAAACAGAACTGATTTTGGGCACTTTCGCGCGGGCGTCATGACGGCCGCGCTGGGTACCGACGCGACGTGCCGCTCGACCGCCGCCGTCTGCATCGGCTGGTCCTCTTCTGGGTCGCCCGTCTCACCGGGGTGCTGGCCCTCGGCGCCGTGCTCTACCTGATGGTCCGGCCGCCCGACCGGCCGGTGCTGCCGCTGCTGGCCGTGGGCGTGCTCGCGGTCGGGCTGCTGGTGGTCGCGCACGTCCTCGAGCCCGCCGCCCCGCCTCGCGACACCAGGCCGGATCTGGCCCGTTCGGACCTGTCCGCCGACTGACCTCACACACCACCATCGTGGGGTGACCGAGTCGATCCTGCCCGCGGAGGGCGAGCACCTCACCAACGGCTGGGAGCCCGACGTCCCGGTCGACGACACCCTCAAGCGCCGCGCCGTGTTCGTGCACGCCTCGTGGCCGGTCGAGGTCGCGAAGGCCCTCGGCCGGCCCTGGCGGCGCACCGACCGCTGGGCCGGCGCGGTGGTCGGCCACGGCGGCGCGCTGACGAACGCCGTCGTGCTCACCCAGCCGCTGTCCGACGCCGACGGCGTGCTCGCCGAGGTCGCGGACCTGGTGCCGACCGGCACGCCGTACTTCCTGCTGAACCCGTGGCTCACCCCCGACCTGGCCCCTCACGGCCTGTCGCTGATCGGGCACCCGCCGTTGATGGTCCGGCTGCCGGCGCCGCGGCCCCGGCCCGATCCCGACGGTGTGGAGGTGCGCGAGGCGCTCGACCCCGCGGCGCTCGCGGTCGCCGAGCGGGTGCTGGTCGAGGGATACCCGATGCCGGGCACGCCCGAGGGCGGGATCTTCGCGCCCGGGCTCCTGGGCGGGGCGACGCGGGTCTGGGTCGGGTACGTCGACGGCGAGCCCGTCTCGGTCGC
>JABFXA010000343.1 GCA_013361955.1 Nocardioidaceae bacterium | reverse complement strand
ACCGCCTCGACGGCGGGATGCGGCGCACCTGGCGCGCCGGCGACCTGGTGCTCAAGCCGGTCGACGGCCCGCCGGGCCAGCACGCCTGGACCTGCGAGGTGTACGCCGGCTGGCCGGCCGACGCCGGGGTCCGCTGGCCGCCCGCGTGGACCTTTCACTGGCGGCGCAGGTGATCCACGGCGACCTCGGCGGCAAGGTGCTGCGCGCCGGCGGCCTCCCCGGCGCGGTCATCGACTGGCCGCCGTACCACCGGCCGGCGGGGTTCGCGCTGGCGATCGTCGCCGGCGACGCGGTGGCGTGGGAGGGTGCGCCGTCGTCGCTGCTGGACGACTGGGCCGACGTGCCGCACTGGCACCAGCTGCTGGTCCGGGCACTGGTCTGCCGGAT
Source organism: Nocardioidaceae bacterium (assembly GCA_013361955.1). Lineage (GTDB taxonomy): Bacteria > Actinomycetota > Actinomycetes > Propionibacteriales > Nocardioidaceae > Nocardioides_B. The sequence continues at coordinate 24,510 of JABFXA010000343.1, read as the reverse complement.
CCCACCCGGGGCCGCAACGAGGCGCTCGGCCACCCGACCACCGACTCCGTCGCGGCGTACGTCGAGGCGCGTCGGCCCTCCGTGGAGCTGGTGCTGGGCCGGCTCTGAGAGGGTGGCCCGGTGCCGCCGCTGCCCGACCCCGTCCGCCAGGTGACGGGCACCTTCCTCTCACTCGTCGACGAGGCGGCGCCGGGTCTCGTCGAGGGGCTGTACCTCCACGGCAGCCTCGGCTTCGGCGAGTGGCACGACGGCCGCAGCGACGTGGACTTCGTCGCGGTGACCGCGCGGCGGCCGGACCCGGGCACCACGGCGCTGATGCGGAACGCGCACGCGCACGTGACCGAGACGTTCCCGCGGCCGGCGTTCGACGGCGTGTTCCTGACCCCCGCGGACCTGGCGCGGTCGCCGTACGACTGCCCGGACGTGCCGTGCGTGCTGAGGGGCAGCTGGCAGGACGCCGGCCGGTTCGAGGTGAACCCGGTGACCTGGCACGAGCTCGCGTGGCACGGTCTGGCGGTCCGCGGACCCGACCCGGCGGACGTGTGGACGGACCCGGCCGCGCTGTGGGAGTACTCCCGTCGCAACCTCGACGAGTACTGGGCGCCGCTGGTCGACGATCTGGTCGCGCACCCGGACGAGGGCGCCCGGCCGGACCTCGTCGAGTGGTTCGTGCTCGGCATCCCGCGGCTGCACCACCTGCTCGCCACCGGACGGCTCACCTCGAAGGACGGCGCGGGGGCGCACGCGCTCGAGGTGTTCGGCGGGAGGTGGCGGCCGGTGATCGCCGAGGCGCTCACCCACCGGGCGATCGGCGAGGAGTCGGGGGCCTGGCGCGGCCGTGAGGAGGAGCTCGCCGCGGACGTGCTGGCGTTCAGCCGGCTGGCCCTCGACGAGTCGCGCGCGCTGCCGCCGCGGGCGTAGCGGGGTCCCGCGCTGGGTACGAGTGCTGCAGCCCACCACGAGGAGCCACCATGCAGCTGCGGCAGATCGGCGACACCAAGGTCAGCGCGATCGGGTTGGGCGGGATGCCCCTCTCGATCGAGGGCCGCCCCGACGAGGCGCAGGCGATGGCCACCGTGCATGCCGCGCTCGAGGCCGGCGTCTCCCTGATCGACACGGCCGACGCCTACCACCTGCCCGGTGTCGACGTCGGCCACAACGAGTCGCTGGTCGCGCGGGCGCTCTCGTCGTACGGCGCGGACACGTCGGGCGTGCTCGTCGCCACCAAGGGCGGGCACCTGCGCACGTCGCCCGACGACGACTGGAGCACCGACGGCCGGCCCGAGCACCTCCGGCAGGCCTGCGAGGACTCGCTGCGCCGGCTCGGCGTCGAGGCGATCGGGCTCTACCAGTTCCACCGTCCCGACCCGGACGTGCCCTACGAGGAGTCCGTCGGCGCGCTGCGCGACCTCCTCGACGAGGGCAAGATCGTGATGGCCGGCATCTCCAACGCCGACCCGGACCAGATCCGCTCCGCCCAAGAGGTGCTCGGCGGCCGGCTCGCGTCGGTGCAGAACCAGTTCTCGCCGGCGTTCCGCAGCAGCGAGCCGGAGCTGCGGCTGTGCCAGGAGCTCGGCATCGCGTTCCTGCCGTGGAGCCCGCTCGGCGGCATCGGCAGCGCGGCCGAGCTCGGCGCCCGCAACGAGGCGTTCCAGCAGGTGGCCCACGAGGTGCACGCCACCCCGCAGCAGGTCGCGCTCGCCTGGGAGCTGGCCAAGGCGCCGGTCGTCGTACCCATCCCCGGGTCGAGCCGGCCCGAGACCATCCGCGCCTCCGCGCAGGCGTCCGAGCTGGTGCTCACCCAGGAGCAGCTGACCCGGCTGGGGTGAGCGACCGTCCCCTCCGACATTGGATAGGTGTTGGTGACCCCTGGGTCACCAACACCTATCCGATATCGGGTCGAGAGCGTGACGTGGTTGGGTGGAACCCATGAGCTCCTGGACCCCGGCCGACGACCGCTACGACGCCATGGACTATCGCTACACCGGGCGGAGCGGGCTGAAGCTGCCCGCGCTCTCGCTGGGCCTGTGGCAGAACTTCGGCACCGACCGCCCCGAGGAGACCCAGCGGGCGATCCTGCGGCGCGCGTTCGACCGCGGCGTCACGCACTTCGACCTGGCCAACAACTACGGCCCGCCGTACGGGCGCGCCGAGGAGAACTTCGGCCGCTACCTCAAGGACGACTTCGCCGGCCTGCGTGACGAGCTGGTGATCTCCACCAAGGCCGGCTGGGACATGTGGCCGGGCCCGTACGGCCAGGGCGGCGGGTCCCGCAAGTACGTCCTCGCCTCGCTCGACCAGTCGCTGGCGCGGATGGGCCTCGACTACGTCGACATCTTCTACAGCCACCGCTTCGACGCGGAGACCCCGGTCGAGGAGACCATGATGGCCCTCGACACGGCGGTCCGCTCCGGCCGCGCCCTGTACGTCGGCATCTCGTCGTACTCACCCGAGCGCACCAAGGAGGCGGCGACGATCGCCCGCGAGCTGGGCACGCCGCTGCTGATCCACCAGCCGTCGTACTCGATGCTCAACCGGTGGATCGAGCGCGGCCTGCTCGACGAGCTCGAGGAGCAGGGCATGGGCTGCATCGTGTTCACGGCGCTGGCCCAGGGGGTGCTGACCGACCGCTACCTCGACGGCGTCCCGGCGGACAGCCGAGCGGCCCGGTCGGACAGCACGATCGGCAAGGACCACCTCGACGACGCGACCCTCGGGCACGTGCGACGGCTCGACGAGATCGCCCGCAAGCGCGGCCAGAAGCTCGCGCAGCTCGCGCTGCAGTGGGCGCTGCGCGACCGACGGGTGACCTCGGCGGTGATCGGCGCGTCCTCGGTGGAGCAGCTCGACACCAACCTGGACGCGCTCGACGGCCCGCCGCTGACCGACGACGAGCTCACCGCGATCGACGACGACGCGGTGGAGGCCGGGATCAACCTGTGGGCGTCCGTCACGGAGGAGTGACCTCCTCCGCGACGGACGGCCCCCGGGTCAGCCGGCGAAGGCCGGGTCCGTGACCGGCAGTGAGCCACGGATCCGGTTCTGCGCCTGGCACTGCTGCACGCACGAGGTCGCTCCGGCGGACAGCTCCACCGCGTCCTCGCCGAGCACGCCACCCATCCGGCCGCCGCTGGCGACGGTCCAGGTGGAGACGGTGTCGGTCTGGGAGAGCCGGGTGGCCACCTGCGGCGAGTCCTTGCCGCGGAACACCCCGCCGTTGCCGACGTTGACCTTGCCGGTGTGCGGGTTCACGAAGTAGGCCATGCCCGGCGCCAGGGTGTGCGTGAAGGTGACCGCGCGGCCGGCCTCGACCTCCTGCTGGAAGATGCCGCCGGTCGCGCAGTCCTTGGCCTGGATCTTCACCTTGCCGCCGCTGCCGCGCGAGAGAAGCACCAGGTCGCCCTGGTCGGACTTCGACTCGGTCTCGCCGCGCAGCACGGCGCCCAGGTCGACCGTCTTGGACGCGAACACTGGCGTGCGGACGCCCGGCGTCATCGACTGCGGGTTGGCGGCTCCGGTGTACACGTAGTCGTAGACGTTGCCGGTGACCGGGGCGACGTCGAACTCGACGTACCGGCCCTGCACGTGCAGGCGGGTGGCCGCGGTGAGGGCGGCGTTGGAGATCTTGGCGTTGCTGACGTTGCGTCCGTCGGGGGTGGTGACGGTGAAGCCGCCGCCGGTGCACGAGGCCGAGGTGGCGGCTCCGGCGGCCGGGGCCAGGGCGAGGGGGGCTGCGGCCACGAGGGCGGCCGCGAGGGTGCGTGCGACGAAGCGCATGGAGGGTCCTCTCGGGGGGGTTCGCGACGGCCGGGGGACCGTCCGGGGAGTACATCGACCGGCGCGACGTCCGCCTGCAGGAACGGCAGGGGCCCGATGGTCGTAGTACCTCGGCAAAGGGCCCTGTTGCCCGATCGGCGAAGGGGGTAGACACGGGACATGGCCAGCGACGCGGAGCGAACCAAGTACGTCTACGACTTCTCGGAGGGGAGCAGGGACCAGCGGGACCTGCTCGGAGGCAAGGGCGCCAACCTCGCGGAGATGACCAACCTGGGGCTGCCGGTGCCGCCCGGCTTCACGATCAGCACCGACGCCTGCCGGGCGTACCTCGCGGAGGGCGACCTGCCCGCCGGGCTCGACGCCGAGGTCACCGCGCACCTCGAGCGGCTCGAGAAGACGATGGGCCGCCGCCTCGGCCAGCCCGACGGCCCGCTGCTGGTCTCGGTGCGGTCGGGGGCGAAGTTCTCGATGCCCGGGATGATGGAGACTGTCCTGAACGTCGGGCTCAACGACGAGTCCGTGCAGGGGCTGGCCGCGCTCGCCGACGGCGACGAGCGGTTCGCGTTCGACTCCTACCGGCGGCTGCTGCAGATGTTCGGCACCACCGTGCTCGGCATCGACGCCGAGGAGTTCACCGAGGCCCTCGACGGCCTGAAGGAGAAGGTCGGCGCGGAGGCCGACGTCGACCTCGGCGTCGACGACCTGCGCGACCTGGTCGCGACGTACAAGACGGTGGTGGAGAAGCACACCGGCTCGCCGTTCCCGCAGGAGCCGCGCGAGCAGATGGACCTCGCGATCCGGGCCGTCTTCGACTCCTGGAACACCGACCGGGCGGTGCTCTACCGCCGCCAGGAGCGGATCCCCGAGGACCTCGGCACCGCGGTCAACGTGCAGGCGATGGTGTTCGGCAACGGCGGCTCCGACTCGGGGAGCGGCGTCGCGTTCACCCGCGACCCGGCCTCCGGCCACCAGGGCGTGTACGGCGACTACCTGCAGAACGCGCAGGGCGAGGACGTCGTCGCCGGCATCCGCAACACCGTGTCGCTGGCCGACTTCGGCGACGTCGACAAGGCCGCGCACGACGAGCTGCTGGGCATCATGACGACGCTCGAGCAGCACTACCGGGACATGTGCGACATCGAGTTCACCGTCGAGCACGGCAAGCTCTGGATGCTGCAGACCCGGGTCGGCAAGCGCACCCCCGAAGCGGCGTTCCGGATCGCCGTGCACATGGCCGACGAGGGCCTCATCGACCTCGACGAGGCCCTGGCCCGGGTCACCGGCGAGCAGCTCGCGCAGCTGATGTTCCCGCGCTTCGACGAGCGTGCCGAGCGCACCCTGCTGGCCACCGGCATGAACGCCTCACCGGGTGCCGCGGTCGGCAAGGCGGTCTTCGACTGGGCGACCGCGGTCGAGTGGGCCGAGCGCGGTGAGGACGTGATCCTGGTCCGCAAGGAGACCAGCCCCGACGACCTGCACGGGATGATGGTCGCGCGCGGGATCCTGACCAGCCGGGGCGGCAAGACCTCGCACGCCGCTGTCGTCGCGCGGGGGATGGGCCGCACCTGCGTCTGCGGAGCCGAGGCGCTCGACGTCGACCCGCGCAGCGGCCAGTTCGCGGTGCGCGGCGGACCGACGGTCCACGAGGGCGACGTGATCTCGATCGACGGCACCACCGGTGAGGTGTTCCTCGGCGCGGTGCCGGTGACCGACTCGGCGGTCGTGCAGTGGTTCGAGGGTCAGCAGGTCGACGACCCGCTGGTCGACGCGGTCGCCCGGCTGATGGCGCACGCCGACGAGCGGCGGCGCCTGGTGGTGCGCACCAACGCCGACACCGGCGAGGACGCCGCCCGCGCCCGCCGGTTCGGGGCGCAGGGCATCGGCCTGTGCCGCACCGAGCACATGTTCCTCGGCGAGCGCCGCAAGCTCGTCGAGAACCTGATCGTCGCCGAGGACGAGGCCGGCCAGCACGCCGCGCTCGACGAGCTGCTGCCGTTGCAGCGAGCCGACTTCGCGGAGATCTTCGAGGCGATGGACGGGCTGCCGGTCACGATCCGGCTGATCGACCCACCGCTGCACGAGTTCCTGCCCGACCTCACCGAGCTCTCCGTCGCGATGGCCGTCGCCGACACCCGCGGGCACCGCAAGAAGCGGCAGCGGCGGCTGCTCGACGCGGTGCAGCGGCTGCACGAGGCGAACCCGATGCTCGGTCTGCGCGGCGTCCGGCTCGGCATCGTGATCCCGGGGCTGTTCGCGATGCAGGCCCGGGCGATCCTGGAGGCGGCCGCGGACCGGATCAAGGCAGGCGGCGACGCGCGGCCGGAGATCATGATCCCGCTGGTCGCGACGGTCCGCGAGCTCGACCTGGTCAAGGACACCATCCGCACGATCGCCCGCGAGGTCGAGCAGGAGCAGGGCGTGTCGATCCCGCACCTGGTCGGCACCATGATCGAGCTGCCGCGGGCGGCGCTGACCGCGGGCGCGATCGCCGGGTCGGCCGAGTTCTTCTCGTTCGGCACCAACGACCTGACCCAGATGACCTGGGGCTTCTCCCGCGACGACGTCGAGGCGTCGTTCTTCTCGGCGTACCTCGAGCACGGGGTGTTCGCGGTCTCGCCGTTCGAGTCGCTCGACACCGAGGGCGTCGGCACGCTGGTGCGCACCGCCGTCGAGCAGGGCCGGGCCGCCCGCCCGGAGCTGCACCTCGGCATCTGCGGCGAGCACGGCGGCGACCCGGCGTCGATCCACTTCTTCGACGACGTCGGCCTCGACTACGTCTCCTGCTCGCCGTTCCGGGTGCCGGTGGCGCGGCTGGAGGCCGGCCGCTCGGCCGCGGAGGACGCCACCGCCTGAGTCAGAGGAACTCGAACGGGTCGAACTCGTCGATCGGGATCACCCGGATCCGCGGCAGCTCGGCGGTGAACGCGTCGACGTCGAACTCCAGGTCGACGCACTCGAGCCCCTTGCGCGTCAGCAGGCTGAACGCGTGGTTGCGGAACTCGGTGAACCCGACCGCGGCCACCCGGCGACGACCGTCGAGCAGCGCCTCGACGCCCTCGACGAAGTCGCCGTCGTTGCTGACCAGCACCACGTCCGCGGCGCGGTCGCGCAGCGCCTCGAGCGTCCGTTGGATGGCGATGTCGACCACTTTGTCCGACGGCGGCCCGGTCAGCGGCACCGGCCGGTAGCCGATCGACAGCAGCGCCTGCACGAACGTCATCGGCAGCTCGCTGCCGACCGCCAGGAAGAACAGCCCGACCGGGTCCGCCCCGAACCGCTCCCGCACGAACTGCAAAAGCCGGTCCCACCGCGGGCGCTCCTCGGGGCGCGGCCGGCGCCCGAGGATGGAGTTGCCGAGCGTGGCGTCGATGTTCTCCCCGTCCACCAGGACGTACACGGGGCGGGTGTCCGAGTCGCTGCCCATGTCCGGACTCTACGGATAACCGGTCGCGGCGACGACGGTCCGCGGGGAGAATCGTCGCCCGTGGGTCACGTGGACGTCGCCGGGGTCCGGTACGAGCTGCCGGACGGCAGGGTGCTGCTCGACGACGTCTCGTTCCGGGTCGGGGAGGGGGCGAAGGTCGCCCTGGTCGGGGCCAACGGCGCCGGCAAGACCACGCTGTTGCGCATCGTCACGGGCGACCTGGCCTCGCACGGCGGTGCCGTGACCCGCTCCGGCGGGCTCGGCGTGATGCGGCAGATGGTCGCGCACGGGTCCACCACGGTCGCCGACCTGCTGCTGTCGGTGGCGCCGCCGCGGGTGCGCGAGGCCGCGGCCCGCGTCGACGCGTGCGAGCTGCGGATGATGGAGCACGACGACGAGAAGACCCAGATGCAGTACGCCGAGGCGCTGGCCGAGTGGGCCGACGCCGGCGGCTACGACATCGAGGTGGTCTGGGACGTCTGCACCACCGCAGCCCTCGGCGTGCCCTACGCGCGGTCGAAGTACCGCGAGCTCACCACGCTCTCCGGCGGCGAGCAGAAGCGGCTGGTGCTCGAGGCGCTGCTGCGTGGCCCCGACGAGGTGCTGCTGCTCGACGAGCCCGACAACTTCCTCGACGTGCCGGGCAAGACCTGGCTCGAGGAGCGGATCAACGAGTCGCCGAAGACCATCCTCTACGTCAGCCACGACCGCGAGCTGCTGAACAACACCGCCACCCGGGTCGTGACCGTCGAGCTCGGCGCGGCCGGCAACACGGTCTGGACGCACCCGGGCGGCTTCGCGTCGTACCACGAGGCGCGGCGGAAGCGGTTCGAGCGGTTCGAGGAGCTGCGGCGGCGCTGGGACGAGGAGCACGCCAAGCTGCGCGCGCAGATGCTGATGTACAAGCAGAAGGCGGCGTACAACTCCGACATGGCCTCGCGCTACCAGGCCGCGATGACCCGGCTGCGCAAGTTCGAGGAGGCCGGCCCGCCGACCGCGCAGCCCCGCGAGCAGCAGGTCACGATGCGGCTCAAGGGCGGGCGCACCGGCAAGCGCGCCGTGGTCTGCGAGGGGCTCGAGCTCACCGGGCTGATGAAGCCCTTCGACCTCGAGGTCTGGTACGGCGAGCGGGTGGCCGTGCTCGGGTCGAACGGCTCCGGCAAGTCGCACTTCCTGCGGCTGCTCGCCGCGGGCGGCAGCGACCCCGACGTCGAGCACCGGCCGGTCGGCGACGTACCCGTGAAGCCGGTGCGGCACACCGGCAAGGCGAAGCTCGGCGCCCGGGTCCGCCCTGGCTGGTTCGTGCAGACCCACGAGCACCCCGAGCTCGTCGGGCGCACGCTGCTGGAGATCCTGCACCGGGGCGACGACCACCGCGACGGGATGCCGCGCGAGCAGGCCTCCCGCGCGCTCGACCGCTACGAGCTCGCGCACGCGGCGGAGCAGCGGTTCGAGTCGCTGTCCGGCGGGCAGCAGGCGCGCTTCCAGATCCTGCTGCTGGAGCTGTCCGGCGCGACGCTGCTGCTCCTCGACGAGCCGACCGACAACCTCGACGTGGAGTCGGCCGAGGCGCTGGAGGAGGGGCTCGAGGCCTACGAGGGCACCGTGCTGGCGGTCACCCACGACCGCTGGTTCGCCCGCGGCTTCGACCGGTTCCTGGTCTACGGCGCCGACGGCTCCGTCTACGAGCCCGACGAGCCGGTCTGGGACGAGGGCCGGGTCCAGCGCGCCCGGTGACGCCGAGGCGCGCGCAGTTGCGGTCCCGGTGACGCCTCGACGGCGTTCCGGCCACAACGACGCGCGCCTCGGCGCAGACTGGGGGGCATGTTCATCGACCCCGTGGCGGAGGAGCAGGCCGAGGGCGCTCTCGCCGACTACTACCGGAGCCAGCGAGCGGCGTGGGGCTTCCTGCCGAACTACGCCGGCGCCTTCGCGACCCGGCCCGAGGTGGCCGAGGCGTGGCAGCGGCTGAACCTCGCCGTGCGCGACGGGATGGACCGGCGTCGCTTCGAGCTCGCCACCATCGCGGCGGCGCGGGCGCTGCGCTCGACGTACTGCACGGCGGCGCACTCGAAGTTCCTCCGCGACGTGTGCGGGGACGAGCAGGCGGTGGCCGCGATCGCCGAGCGGCCGGACGGGTCGGGGCTCGAGGCACAGGACCGGGCGGTCTACGCGTTCGCGGCCAAGGTGGCGACGGACGCCTCGTCGGTGGAGCAGGAGGACGTCGACGTGCTGCGCGCGGCCGGCCTCTCGGACGCCGACGTGGCCGACGTGGTGTTCGCGGCCTCGGCGCGGGCGTTCTTCACGAAGGTGCTCGACGGGCTCGGGGCCCGGCTGGACGTCGAGACCGCCGGGACGTTCCCGCCCGAGCAGCTCGCGTCGATGCTGGTGGGTCGGCCCGTCGCCGAGTGACCTCTCGCGGGGACCGGAGTGACGCTTCGGCGGTCAGAGGGAGCGGCGGGTGGTGACGCCGGGCTCGGCGGTCTCGCCGGACTGCGGCAGCGAGGCCATCAGCACCAGGCGGGCGGCGGCGAGCCGGCGACGGCGGCGGACGGCGTGCCGCTGCGGCGAGACGGACGACTGGACCCACGTGGCGAGCGGATGAGGAGTCATGCGGGCGAGGAGCCGGCCGTCGCCGGTCCTGATACATCCGTCAGGTTCCGAACAGGTACGGCGGCCTAGGCTGGCGCCGTGTCCTGGAGACCCTTCGCGCACTTCGACCGCGAGCTGAGGACCTGCAGCCGCACCGGTCACGCGACGTACCGACCCGACGAGGAGGACCTCGCGGACCGGCTCCAGGTCGACACCCCGGAGGGGCAGGCCTGGCGTTGCCTGCGCTGCGGGTGCTTCGTGATCGGCGAGCCGGACGCCGCCGGCCCGGCCGACCGGGCGCCGACCGTGCTGCGCGGGGCGGCGCTGCGGGACGCCGCGATCCTGCGGCTGATCGCGGTCGAGCGCGGGGTCCGCGGCGTGCTGCTGCTGCTCCTCGGCTACGGCATCTACGCCTTCGACGGCTCCCGGCACGCCCTCCAGCAGGTCGTGGACACCTACCTGCCGCTACTGCGCCCGGTCGCCGACCGCGCCGGCATCGACCTGCAGACGGCCGGCCCGGTCCGGCTGATCGAGCGGCTGCTGCACACCCCGCACGGCACCCTGGTCTGGGTCACCGTCGGCGTGCTCGCGTACGGCGTGCTGGAGCTCGTCGAGGCGGTCGGGCTGTGGCTGCTCGAGCGCTGGGGCGAGTACGTCGCGGTGGTCGGCACCGGGGTGTTCGTGCCGCTGGAGGTCTACGAGCTCCTGGAGCAGGTCACCTGGTTCCGGCTCGCCGCGCTGGTGCTCAACCTGCTCGCGGTCGGCTACATCCTGTGGACCAAGCGGCTGTTCGGGATCCGCGGCGGCCGCGCGGCGTTCGAGGCCGAGCGGGCCAGCGTCTCGCTGCTGGAGGTGCAGCGGGCCGCGCTGGACCGCGAGGTCACCGACGCGGGACGCCGGCGGGTCAGACGGGAAGACCCCGATCCCGCAGCGCGGAGCGGAGCGACGAGTCCGGGGTGAACCGGAAGGCGTCCAGGCCCGCCGCCCGCGCCGCCTCGACGTGGGTCTCGACGTCGTCGACGAACACGCACTCCGACAGCGGCCGGCCGACCCGCTCGCCGAGCAGCGCGAACACCGCCGGGTCGGGCTTGCCGACCCGCTCGGCGCCGGACACCACGATGTCCTCGAACAGCCCCAGGAAGTCGAAGGTCCGCAGCGCCACCGGGAACAGCTCGGCGGACCAGTTCGTCAGCCCGAACAGGGGTACGCCGGCCGCGTGCAGGTCGCGGACCACCGCCACGTTGTCGGGGATCTCCGACAGGCTGCGCGCGAAGTTCTCGCGGTAGGCGACCGCGTGCGGGTGCCACTGCGGGTGGGTGCGGAGCAGCTCCGCCTCGGCCTCGGCGAAGCTCCGGCCGAGGTCCTGCTGGTGGTTGTAGGCCCGGAAGTCCAGGTCCTCAGCGGCCAGGAACCGGGCCGCCTCCTCGGCACCCATCCCGGCCGCGACGGCCTCCTCGGGCCGCCACCGGATCAGCACGTCGCCGAGGTCGAGGACCACCGCCCCCGGCGCACCGGTCAACGAGCGGTCACTTCCAGCGCTCGGAGGCGGGCACGAAGTCGAGGGTGCGGTCGCCGGTGTAGATCTGCTTCGGCCGGGCGATCTTCTGCTCCTTGTCCTGGACCAGCTCCAGCCACTGCGCGAGCCAGCCCGGGGTGCGCCCGATCGCGAACAGCACCGTGAACATCTCCGGCGGGAACGACAGCGCCTCGTAGATCAGGCCGCTGTAGAAGTCCACGTTGGGGTAGAGCTTGCGCTGCACGAAGTACTCGTCCTCGAGCGCGATCTTCTCCAGCTCCTGCGCGATCTGCAGGAGCGGGTTGACCCCGGTCACCTCGAACACGTCGTCGCAGGCCTTCTTGATGATGGTGGCGCGCGGGTCGTAGTTCTTGTAGACGCGGTGGCCGAAGCCCATCAGGCGCTCCTTGCCGTTCTTCACGCCCTCGATGAACTCCGGCACCTTGTCGACGGAGCCGATCCGGCGCAGCATCCGCAGCACCGCCTCGTTGGCGCCGCCGTGCAGCGGGCCGTAGAGGGCGGCGATGCCGGCAGCGGTCGCGGAGTACGGGTCGACCTGGCTGGAGCCCACGGAGCGGACGGCGTTGGTGGAGCAGTTCTGCTCGTGGTCGGCGTGCAGGATGAACAGCACGTCGAGGGCCTTGACCAGCCGCTCGTCGGCCTCGAACTTCTTCTCGCTCATCCGGAACAGCATCGCCAGGAAGTTGGCGGTGTAGGACAGGTCGTTGTCCGGGTAGACGTACGGCTTGCCCTGCGCGTGCCGGAACGACCAGGCGCCGAGCGTCGGCATCTTCGCGATCAGCCGGACGATCTGCATGTGCCGGTTGTCGGCGTCGGAGATGTTGCGCGACTCCGGGTAGAACGTCGACAGCGCCGCGACGGAGGCCATCAGCATCCCCATCGGGTGGGCGTCGTAGCGGAAGCCCTCCATGAAGTTGCGGACGTTCTCGTGCACGAAGGTGTGGTAGGTGATCTCGTGCACCCACGACTCGTACTGCTCGCGGGTGGGCAGCTCGCCGTGGATCAGCAGGTAGGTCACCTCGAGGAACGACGACTTCTCGGCGAGCTGCTCGATCGGGTAGCCGCGGTACTCGAGGATGCCCTTCTCGCCGTCGATGAAGGTCACCGCGCTCTTGCACGAGGCGGTGTTCACGAAGCCGGGGTCGTAGACCGCGATGCCGGGCTGGTCGTCGCCGGCCCGGATCTTGCCGAGGTCGGCGGCCTTGACGGTGCCCTGCGAGATCGGCACGTCGTAGGACTGGCCGGTGCGGTTGTCACGGATGGTCAGGGAGTCGCCGGTCGTCGCGGCGCCCTCGGTCCTGGAAGCAGTGGCCGTGCTGTCGGACACGTCGGCTCCTCGCTCGTGGGCCCGGCCGGGGACGGGGTACGTCGGACCGGGGATAGTTCGTGGCGGGCAGACGGCGGCCCGGGGGAGTCGTGCCGGGGTCTGCTGATGCCGCTGACTTACCCGCTAACCTAAGCCTGCTACACCTGCGAGACGAAACCCAGGGTCCGTTTTGACCTCGGTGACACGCCGCCGGTATTCTTGACGGTCGCGGCTGCCCCCTGCGGACCTTCCGATCCGCGAGGTGCGGCTGGAGCGCGTTCCCGCGCAGGTGGACGCCTCGACCGCGACACCGATGACAACCGATCTCGACCGAAGTGAGCCATGACCGTGCGTACGTACAGCCCCAAGCCCGCTGACATCCAGCGCCAGTGGCACGTGATCGACGCCACCGACGTGGTGCTCGGCCGGCTCGCCGTGCAGACGGCGAACCTGCTCCGGGGCAAGCACAAGCCCACCTTCGCTCCGCACGTCGACGGCGGCGACTTCGTGATCATCGTCAACGCGAGCAAGGTCGCGCTGAGCGGCGACAAGGCCACCAAGAAGCTGGCCTACCGGCACTCGGGCTACCCGGGCGGCCTGTCGTCCACGCCGTTCGGCGAGCTCCTCGAGAAGGACCCGCGCCGGGCGATCGAGAAGGCGGTCTGGGGGATGCTCCCGAAGAACCGCCTCGGTCGGCAGATGCTCAAGAAGCTCAAGGTGTACGGCGGCCCCGACCACCCGCACCAGGCGCAGCAGGCCGTCCCCTTCGAGATCACCCAGATCTCCCAGTAACCCAGCAGCAACCAGCAGCCACCAGCAGCGAGGATCCACGTGACTGAGAGCACCACCGAGGTCGAGGAGACCTACGAGGCCAACGAGCAGGGCGTCGCCTACAGCTCGGAGAGCGCCCCGTCCGCCGACGCCCCCGCCCGCCCCGCGACCATCGCGCCGGCGTCGGCGACCGGTCGTCGCAAGGAGGCCGTGGCCCGCGTCCGCCTCGTCCCCGGCTCCGGCCAGTGGACCGTCAACGGCCGGGCCCTCGACTCCTACTTCCCGAACAAGCTGCACCAGCAGGTGGTCAACGAGCCGTTCGTGACCACCGACCTGGTCGGCCGGTTCGACGTGATCGCGCGGATCCACGGTGGCGGCATCACCGGCCAGGCCGGCGCGCTGCGTCTCGGCGTGGCCCGCGCCCTCAACGCGGTCGACGTCGAGGCGAACCGACCGTCGCTGAAGAAGGCCGGGCTGCTGACTCGCGACGCCCGCGTCATCGAGCGCAAGAAGGCGGGTCTGAAGAAGGCCCGCAAGGCGCCCCAGTACAGCAAGCGCTGATCCCGGGGGTCACGCCCCGATGGGACGACTCTTCGGCACGGACGGGGTCCGTGGGCTCGCGAACTCCTCGCTGACCGCCGAGCTCACTCTCGACCTCTCCGTCGCCGCGGCACACGTCCTCGGCGAGGCCGGTGCCTTCTCCGCCGCTCGGCGGGAGGGGCACCGGCCTTTCGCCGTGGTGGGCCGCGACACCCGCATCTCCGGCCAGTTCCTCGAGGCCGCCGTGGTCGCCGGCCTGGCCTCGGCCGGGGTCGACGTGCACCTGCTGGGCGTGCTGCCGACCCCGGGCGTCGCCTACCTCACCGACCACCTCGGCGCCGACCTCGGTGTGATGCTGTCGGCCAGCCACAACCCGATGCCCGACAACGGCATCAAGTTCCTGGCCCGCGGCGGCGTGAAGCTCGACGACGCGATCGAGCAGGCGATCGAGGCCCGGCTGCGGGAGCCGTGGAAGCGGCCCACCGGTGCGGGCGTCGGCCGGGTCACGACGTACGACGACGCGGTGACCGACTACGCCGCACACCTCGACGGCACCCTGCCGCACTCCCTGGACGGCATCCGGGTGGTGCTCGACTGCGCGCACGGCGCGGCCTCGGAGGTCGGCCCGCTGGCGCTGCGCGAGGCAGGGGCCGACGTGGTCGCGATCTGCGCCGAGCCCGACGGGCTGAACATCAACGACGGCTGCGGCTCCACCCACCTCGACGTGCTCAAGGCGGCGGTGCTCGAGCACGGCGCCGACGTCGGCTTCGCCCTCGACGGCGACGCCGACCGCTGCCTGGCGGTCGACCACACCGGCGAGGTCGTCGACGGCGACCAGATCCTGGCCGTCCTCGCGCTCGCGATGCGCGACGCCGGCTCGTTGAAGGCCGACACGGTGGTCGCCACCGTGATGAGCAACCTCGGCTTCGTGCAGGCGATGCGCGGGGAGAACATCGGCGTCCGGCAGACCAAGGTCGGCGACCGCTACGTCCTCGAGGCGATGAAGGCGGCCGGCTACACGCTCGGCGGCGAGCAGTCCGGGCACGTGATCATGACCGACCACGCCACCACCGGCGACGGCATCCTCACCGCGCTGCAGGTGCTCTCGCGGATGGCGGAGCGGCGGTCGTCGCTGCGCGACCTGGCGGGCGTGATGACCCGGCTGCCGCAGGTGCTGGTCAACGTGCCCGACGTCGACAAGGCCCGCGCCGACGACGACGCGGTGGTCGCCGCGGCGGTCGCCGAGGCGGAGTACGAGCTCGGCGACGACGGCCGGGTGCTGCTGCGCCCCTCGGGCACCGAGCCGCTGGTGCGGGTGATGGTCGAGGCGCCCACCGCCGACACCGCCCGCGACGTCGCGCAGCGGCTGGCCGACGTGGTCCGCCGGCAGCTCACGCTTTAGCGTTATTCGACTGCGCGAGGGCCCGCGTCTCCGTACGCTTTGCGGTCGTGGAGATTCGCGAGGTCGACGTGCACGACGAGCCGTCGCTGCACCGCTACTGGGAGATCGGCAAGCTCGCCGACGCCGCCTCGCGGCCGTACGACTTCTTCGCGCCGTGGGAGTCCGCGCGGATGTCCTACGTGCACGGGCGCGACGACGTCCGGTTCGAGCTGCTCGGGGCGTACGACGGGTCGACCATGGTCGGCGCCGGTCGCGTCGACCTGAACCTGCTGGACAACCTGCACGCGGCGTACGTCGAGGTGTGGGTCGACCCGTCCTGGCAGCGCCGGGGCGTCGGCCGCGCGCTGGAGGCCGAGTGCGTGCAGGTGGCGCGCAGCCAGGCCCGCCGGACCCTGATGACCGAGGCCTACGCGCCGATCGGGCAGGAGTCGCCCGGTACCCGGTTCGCCGAGGCCACCGGCTACGCCCCGGGCCTCGAGGACGCCATGAAGGTGGTGGACCTCGTGGAGACCGAGCCCACCTGGGCCGCGCTGGAGGCGAAGGCCGCCGAGGCGGTCGGCGACTACCGGGTGGTGACCTGGCGCGACCACGTCCCCGACGAGTACCTCGACGACTACTGCCGGCTGAACGAGATGTTCTTCGACGAGGCGCCGACCGGCGAGATGGACGTGCAGAACGAGGTCTGGGACGCCCAGCGGGTCGCCGCCCGCGAGGAGCGCAACCGGCTCACCGGCCGGCACGAGCTGAGCGCCGGGGCGGTCTCGCCCGACGGCCGGCTGGTCGCGGTCACCGAGGCGATCGTCAACGTCCGCGCCGCGCAGCGCGGGCACCAGAGCGGCACGCTGGTGGAGCCCGCGCACCGCGGTCACCGGCTCGGCCTGGCCGTCAAGCTCGCCAACCACCGGCAGATCCGCGAGGCGTTCCCGCAGTGCCGGGTGCTGCTCACCGGCAACGCCGACGTGAACGCCCCGATGAACGCGGTGAACACCCAGCTCGGGTACCGCGACGTGGAGCGCTGCGTCGAGCTGCAGAAGACCCTGGGCTAGGGGCGCCCTAGCCGACGCGGTGCGTCGGCGGCCGGCCGGGGTCGTCGTGCGCCGGGTCCGGCTGGTCGGCCCGCAGCGCCTCCAGCTGCGCGCAGACGGCCGCCCCGGCGAACAGCGCGACCGAGCTGAGCAGCGACCACAGCAGCAGCGCGAAGATCCCGCCGAGCGGGCCGTAGACGGCCCCGAACGACGCGCTCAGCCCGACGTACGCCGCGAGCAGGCCGGTGGCCAGCATCGCGAGCAGCACGGACACCCCGGAGCCGAGAGCCAGCCAGGACAGCGCCGGCTGCCGGCGCCGAGGTGCGTGGTCGAGCAGCACCGCGATCGTGACCACCAGGAGCACCAGGCCCACCGGCCAGCGGGCCAGGTTCCACATCCGGACGGTGCCGGCCGACCAGCCGTAGCTCTCCCGCATCGCGTCCGCGAACGAGCCGCCGGCCACCAGCAGCAGGAAGCCGACCCCGACCGGAGCGGCCAGCACCGCGGTCAGCACCAGCGCCCGGCCGTACTTCGCGACCGCCGGCCGGTCGCGGGTGATCCCGTAGATCCGGTTCGTGCCCCGCTCGACCTGGGCCATCGCGGCGGTCATCGACAGGAACGCGACGACCACCCCGATGCTGAGCGCGATCTCGCCGGCCCGGTCGCCGCCGACCACCGCCGTCGCCAGCGCGTCGCGGGAGCCGCCGCCGGGGCTGAGCCGCTCGATGGTGCGGGAGATGACCCGGGCCGGTCGCTCGTGGTCGACGTCGGCGGCCAGCCCCGAGAGCGCGAGCAGGAACGGCACCACCGACAGCGAGGCCTGGAACGCGAGCGCGCGGCTGTGGCTGAACCCGTCGGCGTACCGGAGCCGGACGAACGCGCCCACCAGCAGCGGACGCAGACCGACCCGGCGGGCCAGGTGCCAGGCGTCCTCGGCGTCGAGCTCGTCGCCGTCCATCTCGGTGGTGACCGGCACCACCCGGGCGGTCACCACGGGCGGCCGGACGGCAGAGGGACGGAGAGAGGCGGCACGTCCGCAGTGTGCCCGACGAGGGTGCGCGGATAACCAGGTGACGGGGCCCGGACGCCGTCCTAGGGTCCGGGACATGGACGCCCGACCGCTCGACCTCGCCGACGACGCCGAGGTGCAGCAGTTCTACGACGTCAGCTGGCGCGCCGAGATGGACGACGGCCGACCGTGGAACGTGCACTGGTCCCGCGAGGAGCTGCTCACCACGCTGCGCGAGCCGACCGCCGACCAGCGCATGGAGGGGTTCGTGGTCGTCGACGGCGACCGGGTGGTCGCCAGCGGCGTGCTCGGGCTGTCGCTGCGCGACAACGTCGACAAGGCCTGGGCCTACCCGATGGTCGACCCGCCGCGGCGCCGTGCGGGGGCCGGCACCGCGCTGGTCGGGGCGATGCTCGCGCGCTGCCGCGAGCTGGGCCGGCCGACGGTGTCGATGAACGCCGCGTACGCCGGCCCGGAGGACCCCGACGCGCCGCCGGTGGCGTTCGCGCTCTCGCTGGGCTTCCGGCAGTCCTACAGCGAGATCTTCCGGCGCCTCGACCTGCCGGTGCCGGCCGACCTCCTCGACCGGCTCGACGGGGAGGGCCGCGCGCACCACGACGGCTACCAGATCGAGACGTACGTCGGCGACGTGCCCGACCACCTGCTGCCGTCGTACTGCGCCCTGGTGAACCTGCTCGGCGTGGACGCGCCGAGCGGCGACGTGACCTACGAGGCCGCGGGGATGACCCCGGACAGCGCCCGGGAGCGGTCGGAGCAGAACAAGCGGATGGGCCGCCGGGTGTTCCACGCGCTCGCGGTGCGCGACCGCGAGGCGGTCGCGATGACCGACCTCGCGGTGGTGCCCTCCGGCGACGAGGCGCTGCAGTGGGCGACGTACGTGCACCGGCAGCACCGCGGTCACCGGCTCGGCGCCGCGGTCAAGGTGGCCAACCTGCGCGCGCTGCAGGAGCAGTGCCCCGAGGTGACCCGGGTGGACACCGAGAACGCCGAGACGAACAAGTACATGGTCTCGATCAACGAGGCGCTCGGCTTCGAGATCGTCGCGGTCAGCCCGCACTTCGTGCTCGAGCAGGAGATCTGATGCTGGTCCGGCCGCTCCGCCTCGACGACGAGGCCGAGCTGCGCCGCGCGCACCAGATCGGCTACCGGGGCGACATGGAGGACGGCCGGCCCTGGAACAACGTCTGGACCTTCGAGGAGATGGCCGTCGCGCTGCGGCAGCAGACGCCGGGCCAGCGGCACGAGATGCTCGGCATCTTCGACGGCGACCGGATGGTCGGCGCCGGGGTGGTCTGGTGCTCGCTCGAGGACAACCTGGACAAGGCGATGGTGATCCCGGTCGTCGAGCCGGAGCTGCGCCGCCGCGGCATCGGCGGCGAGCTGCTGGAGGGGCTGGTGGAGTACGTCCGCGGCCTGGGCCGCACCGAGATCATGAGCGGCACGTCGGTGGCCTTCGAGGAGCGGGACACCGCGCCGGTGCTGCGGTTCGCGAAGGCGCACGGGTTCACCCCCGCGAACACCGAGGTGGTCCGGATGCTCTCACTGCCGTTGCCCGAGGCGCTGCTCGACGAGATCGACGCCGAGGGGGCGGCGTACGCGGAGGGATACGAGGTGCGGTCGTACGTCGGCGAGGTGCCCGAGGAGCTGCTGGCGTCGTACTGCCACCTGCTCAACCAGCTGGTCGTCGACTCGCCGACGGGAGAGATGGACTTCGAGCCGGAGCAGGTGACGCCCGACGCGGTGCGGCACGACGTGGAGCGCGACCGGGCGGTCGGGCGGATGGTGTTCCGCAGCTTCGCGGTCCGCGACGGGGAGGCGGTGGCGCACAGCGACCTGGTGGTCCGCCCCGCCGGCCACCGGGCGTCGCAGTGGGGCACGCTGGTCCGCGCCGACCACCGCGGGCACCGCCTGGGCGCCGCGGTGAAGGTCGCGAACCTGCGCGCCCTGCAGAAGCACCGGCCCGAGGTCACCGAGGTGGTCACCCAGAACTCCGAGGTCAACGCGCAGATGATCGGGATCAACGAGCGGCTCGGGTTCCGCGCCGTCGCGCTGGTGCCGGAGTTCCTGCGGCGCGACGCTGGTTGAGGTGCGAGCGAAGCGAGACTCGGAACCATCCGTGGTCCCGAGGCTCGCGATAGCCCGCTCGCCCCTCGACCAGCGGGGGTCGCTCAGAGCTTGCGGAGCCGCACCCAGCGCACGGAGTGGTCGGCGGCCTTGCGGAGCACCAGGGTGGCGCGGCTGCGGGTGGGCTGGATGTTCTGCTTGAGGTTGGGGCCGTTGATGGAGTCCCAGATCCGGTGCGCGGTGTCGACGGCCTCCTGCTCGCTGAGCCTTCCGTAGCGGGCGAAGTACGACGCCGGGTCGCGGAACGCGGTCTCGCGCAGCCGCAGGAACCGGTCGACGTACCACTGCCGGATGTCCGTGGTGGCCGCGTCGACGTACACGGAGAAGTCGAAGAAGTCGCTGATCGCCAGGCCGGTGCTCCCGTCGGCGCGCACGCGCGCGGGCTGCAGCACGTTGAGGCCCTCGACGATCACGATGTCGGGCTTGGCGACGACGACCTTCCGGTCGGGGACCACGTCGTAGACGAGGTGGGAGTACGTCGGGGCCTCGACCTCGTCGCGGCCGGACTTGATGTCCATCACGAACCGCAGCAGCGCCTTGCGGTCGTAGGACTCCGGGAAGCCCTTGCGGGCGAGTAGGCCGCGCCGCTCGAGCTCGGCGTTCGGGAGCAGGAACCCGTCGGTGGTGACCAAGGACACAGCCGGGTGCTCCGGCCAGTGCGCGAGCAGCTGCTGCAGCACCCGGGCGGTGGTCGACTTGCCCACCGCGACCGAGCCGGCGAGGCCGATCACGAACGGGGTGCGCGGCGGCTGCGGCTGGTCGAGGAAGTCCTCCTGGGCCCGGTGCAGGGCGGCGGCGGCGCCGACGTACAGGCTCAGCAGGCGGGAGAGCGGCAGGTAGACCTGCTGCACCTCGTCGAGGTCGAGCTCGTCGCCGAGCCCGCGGACCCGCTCGATCTCCGCCGGCGTGAGCGGCTGGCCCCACTCGTCCGGGGACGCGCCGAGGGCCGCCCACGCGTCGCGGGACAGCTCGACGTACGGGCCCTGCTCCCGCTCGGTCGCCACGGCCGGACATGTTGCCAGAGCGCAGGGCCGGACGACCCCGCCGGTAGAGTTCCCGCCATGTGCGGAATCGTCGGTTACGTCGGCCCCCAGCAGGCCGAAGGTGTGGTGATCGAGGGCCTGCGGCGCATGGAGTACCGCGGCTACGACTCCGCGGGCGTCGCGCTCGTGCACGACGGGGAGATCGCCTGGGACAAGCGCGCCGGCAAGCTGGCGAACCTCGACAAGTCGCTCGGCGACCAGCCGCTGCCGAAGGCGACCACCGGTCTCGGGCACACCCGCTGGGCGACCCACGGCGCGCCCAACGACGTCAACGCACACCCGCACCTCGGCGCCACCGGCCGGGTGGCACTGGTGCACAACGGCATCATCGAGAACTTCGCGCCGCTGCGCGCCGAGCTGGAGCGGGCCGGTCACGAGCTGCGCTCCGAGACCGACACCGAGATCGCCGCGCACCTCGTCGAGGCCGCGGTCACCGAGGGGCACTCGCTGACCGAGGCGATGCGGCAGGTGTGCCGCCGGCTCGACGGGGCGTTCACGTTGGTGGCCATCGACGCGCATGACCCCGACCGGGTGGTCGCCGCGCGCCGCAACTCCCCGCTCGTCGTGGGCGTGGGTGAGGGCGAGAACTTCGTGGCCTCCGACGTGGCGGCGTTCATCGAGCACACCCGCGACGCGCTCGAGCTCGGCCAGGACCAGGTCGTCACGATCACCCGCGAGGGCGTCGAGGTGGTCGACTTCGACGGCAACCCCGCCGAGGGCAAGCCGTACCACGTCGACTGGGACCTCTCGGCCGCCGAGAAGGGCGGCTACGACTGGTTCATGCGCAAGGAGATCCACGAGCAGCCGAACGCCATCGCGGACTCGATGCTCGGCCGGCACGACGAGCAGGGCGCGCTGCAGCTCGACGAGCTGCGGATCAGTGAGGACGAGCTCCGCGGCGTCGACAAGATCATCATCGTGGGCTGCGGTACCGCGTTCTACGCCGGCCTGGTCGCGAAGTACGCCATCGAGCACTGGACCCGGATCCCCTGCGAGGTCGAGCTCTCCCACGAGTTCCGCTACCGCGACCCGATCCTGACCCGCGACACGCTGGTGGTCGCGATCAGCCAGTCCGGCGAGACCGCCGACACGCTGATGGCGATCCGGCACGCCCGGGAGCAGCGCGCCAAGGTGCTGGCGATCTGCAACACCAACGGCTCGACGATCCCGCGCGAGTCCGACGCGGTGATCTACACCCACGCCGGCCCGGAGATCGGCGTCGCGTCGACCAAGGGGTTCATGACCCAGCTGGTCGCCTGCTACCTGCTCGGCCTGTACCTCGCGCAGGTGCGCGGTACCCGCTGGGGCGACGAGATCGCCGCGGTGGTGCGCGAGCTCGAGCAGATGCCCGGCCACGTGCAGTCGCTGCTCGACCGCGGCGACGAGGTGCTGGCGCTCGCCGAGAACCTCGCCGACGCGCGGTCGGTGCTGTTCCTCGGCCGGCACGCCGGCTTCCCGGTGGCGCTCGAGGGTGCGCTCAAGCTCAAGGAGCTCGCCTATATCCACGCCGAGGGCTTCGCCGCCGGCGAGCTCAAGCACGGGCCGATCGCGCTGGTGGAGAAGGACGTGCCGGTGTTCTGCATCGTGCCGCCCCAGGGCCGCGACTTCCTGCACGACAAGATGGTCAGCGGCATCCAGGAGGTGCGGGCCCGCGGGGCGCGGACCATCGTGCTCGCCGAGGAGGGCGACGACGACGTGGCGCCGTACGCCGACGTGATGGTGCGGCTGCCGAAGGTGCCCACGCTGCTGCAGCCGATGGTGGCCGTGGTGCCGTTGCAGCTGTTCGCCTGCGAGCTGGCCACCCGGATGGGCCACGACGTCGACCAGCCGCGCAACCTGGCCAAGTCCGTCACCGTCGAGTGAGCGTCCTGGGCGTCGGCATCGACGTGGTCGACATCGCGCGCTTCGGGCAGACGCTCGAGCGCACCCCGGCGCTGGTCGAGCGGCTGTTCACCGACCAGGAGCAGAGCCGGCCGCTGGCGTCACTGGCCGCCCGGTTCGCGGCCAAGGAGGCGCTGGCCAAGGCGCTCGGCGCGCCGACCGGGATGGGCTGGCGGGACGCCGAGATCGTCAACGAGGCGAGCGGCGACCCGCGGTTCGAGATCCGCGACTCGGTGCGCGCCCGGGCCGACGAGCTGGGCGTGCGGACCGTGCACGTGTCGCTCTCGCACGACGCCGGCATCGCCTCGGCGGTCGTGGTGCTGGAGAGCTGAGCCGCCGCCATGCGGAGCGCGCACACCGTCGAGCAGGTCCGGGCCGCCGAGCGCGAGCTGATGGCGCGGCTCCCCGAGGGCACGCTGATGCAGCGCGCCGCGGCCGGGCTGAGCCACGCCGTGCTCGACCTGCTCGGGACGGCGTACGGCGCGCGGGTGCTGCTGCTCGTCGGCTCCGGTGACAACGGCGGCGACGCGCTCTACGCCGGTGCGATGCTGGCCCGCCGGGGGGTGGGCGTGGAGGCGGTGCTGCTGTCGCCGGAGAAGACCCATGCCGGTGGCCTCGCGGCGCTGCGGTCGGCCGGCGGTCGGGTGGTCGAGGTGGCCGGTGCGCGCCGGCCGGACGTCGTGGTGGACGGCATCGTCGGGATCGGCGGCCGGCCCGGGCTGCGCGAGACGGCGGTGGCCGCGCTGCGGGCGTTCGACGGGGTGCCGATGGTGGCCGTGGACACGCCGTCGGGCGTGGACGTCGACGGCGGCCGGCTGGACGGCCCGCACGTGCGCGCCGACGTGACGGTGACGTTCGGGACCCACAAGGTGGCGCACCTGGTCGACCCGGCGGCCGTGGCCTGCGGGGTGGTGCACCTGGTCGACATCGGCCTGGACCCGCCTCCCGCGGCCGTCGCTGCGCTGCAGGAGGACGACGTGCTGGCGCTGCTGCCACGGCCGACGCCCGACGCGCACAAGTACACCCGCGGCGTCGTGGGGGTGCGCGCCGGGTCGGCGGCGTACCCGGGCGCGGGGGTGCTCTGCGTCTCCGGGGCGAGCTGCGGGCTGGCCGGGATGGTCCGGTACCAGGGTGGGGCCGCCGACCTGGTGCGGGCCGCGCACCCCGAGGTGGTGGTCAACGACGGCCGGGTGCAGGCGTGGGTAATCGGGTCCGGTGGCGGCGACGACGCCGAAGCCGCGCTGCGGGAGTCGCTGGACGACGGGGTGCCGGTGGTGGTCGACGCCGACGGAATGGCGCACGTCACCGGCCCGCTCGACGTACCGGCCCTGCTGACGCCGCACGCCGGCGAGCTGGCCCGGATGCTGGGCGTCGAGCGCGAGGAGGTGGAGGCCGACCAGCTCGGCTTCGCCCGTCGGGCCGCGGAGCGGTACGACGCCGTGGTGCTGCTCAAGGGTCGGCACACCCTGGTCGCGCGCCCCGGCGGCGACGTACGCGTGACCACGGTGGGGCCGGCGTGGCTGGCCACCGCCGGTGCCGGCGACGTGCTCTCCGGGCTGTGTGGCGCCCTGGTCGCCGCCGGCCTCGACCCGTTCGACGCCGGAGCGGTCGGGTCCTGGCTGCACGGCGCCGCCGCCTCCCTCGCCGGCCACGGCGGACCGGTCACCGCCCCCGACGTCGCCGCCGCCCTCCCCGTCCTGCTCCGCTCCCTCCTGTCGCCCCGGTGACGCCGAGGCGCGCGTACTTGCGCGTAGATGTACGCCGAGGCGCGCGTCGTTGCGGTGCGTCGCCGCAACTACGCGCGCCTCGGCGGGAAACCTGCCACAACTACGCGCGCCTCGGCGGAGGGGGTTTGGGATGATGGGGTGGTCATGAGTGCCTTGCCGGAGATGCGGTCCCGCGCGGAGATCGTGGTCGACCTGGACGCGATCCGCGACAACGTCGCGACGCTGCGAGCACGGGTGGGCGACCCGGCGTTGATGGCGGTGGTGAAGGCCGACGGCTACGGGCACGGGCTGGTCCCGGCCGCCCGGGCGGCGCGGGCCGGGGGCGCGGACT
>JABFXA010000476.1 GCA_013361955.1 Nocardioidaceae bacterium | reverse complement strand
ACGTACCGGCTCGAGAAGTCGTCGCCGAGCAGCGCGGCGAGCATCGCCAGGTCGACGACGACCCCGAGGACGAGCACCGCCACCGCCAGCCGTCCGGCGGCCCGCACCGGACCGGCCGCGCCGCGCCGCCCGCCGACCACGGCGAGGGCGCAGCCGAGCACGGCCAGCGCAAGAGCCACCCCGAGCCCGGCGGTCCCGACGGTCGCGGCGCCCATCACGTCACCGGTCCAGGTCCGGGGCCCGGTAGCTGCCGTCGTGCTTGACCAGCAGCGTGTCCGCGTGGAACCGGTGGTCGGTGCCCAGTGCGCCCTCGAGCACGACGCCCTGCCGGGCCCGGAACAGCTCGGGCACGTCGCCGGTGCTGACCACCGGCATCGAGCGGTGCCCGTCGGTGACCACGAACCGCAGGCTGCCGTCGGCCGGCCGGTGCACGCTGCCCGTGACCACCAGCCCGCCGAGCCGGACCCGCTGGCCGACGTCGGCCTGGTGCTGCACGACCACGTCGGTGGGGGTCAGGTAGTAGACGAAGCTGCCGGTGAGCCCGCGGACCGCGATCCAGCCGAGCGCCGCGACGACCACCACGACGCAGACCACGAGCCGGGTGCGGGGGCTCGGGCCGCGCCGCCGGGTCGGGGTCACCGACTCGGGTGCGTAGGTGGTCGTCGGGGCGCTCACGGGCGGGTCCCTAGCCCGTCCCGACCGTGCGACCGGATCGCGGTCGCGAGCCGTCGTGCCCGGGCGGCGCGCCGGGCGAGGCGCCACCGGTACCAGAGCAGGGCACCGGCGGTGAGGCCGTACCCCGCGAGGACGTAGCCCGCGTCATGCACCGCGCCCACCCCCGTCCACGGCCGCGGCCGGTCGCCGGGGCGCGGTCGCCCGCGGCGTCGGGGTGGTCATCACGGCGCTCGCCGCGGAGTCCTCCAGCCGGCCGATCCGCAGCCGGACCGCCATCAGGTAGGAGTAGGCGAGCGTGAACGCGAGCACGCCGAGCAGCAGCGTGGCCAGCATCGAGCCGTCCATGGTGGGCGTGCCCGGCCGGATCACGGTCGCCTCCTGGTGCAGCGAGCGCCACCACACCACCGACATGTGCACGATCGGGATGTCCACGACGCCGACCAGGCCGACGACCGCGGACCACTGCGCGCGGCGTGCCGGGCTGTCGGCGACGCGGCGCAGCGTGAGGTACCCGACGTACACCAGCAGCAGCACGGTGGTGGTGGTCAGCCGCGGGTCCCAGGTCCACCAGGCACCCCAGACCGGCCGCCCCCACAGGGAGCCGAGCGCGATCGTCAGTGCGCAGAACAGCACGCCGATCTCGGCCGACGACACCGCCACCCGGTCCCAGCGGATCCGTCCGGTGCGCAGGTACGCCGCACTGGCGGCGGCCACCACGCCGAAGGACAGGAACGCCAGCCAGGCAGCGGGGACGTGCACGTACATCAGCCGCTGCACGTCCCCCTGCTCGGCGTCCGGCGGGACCAGCAGCAGTCCCGCCACCGCGGTGGCCGCCAAGGTCCCCACGGACGCCCAGCCCAGGAGCCGCTGCGCGGTCCGGGTGCCGGCGGCGGTGAGGACCCTGTCGACGGTGTTCATCACAGCGACTTCAGGTACTCGACCAGGTCGCGCTCCTGAGCTGCCGTCAGGTGCAGACCGAAGGTCTGGTCGTAGTGCTTGACCACCTGGAGCAGGTCCGCGAAGCGACCGTCGTGGTAGAACCCGCCCTTCTGGTGCGTCCAGAGCCCGGCCAGCGGGCTGGTCCGGTACATGTGCGTCGGCGACCGGTCCGCCTCGAAGTTGTCGATGCCGACGTCCTTGCCCGGGTGCATGTTGAAGCCGGGCTCGGTGAACAGCGGCGGCACGTGGCAGGTCGAGCACTGCGCGGTGCTGTTGAACAGCTTCTTGCCGCGAGCCGCGGCGGCGGCGTCGAAGCTGCCCTTCGGCGGCCTGGGTGCGGCCAGTGCGAGCTGGTAGGCCTGCAGCCCGGCGAGCTTCGGCGTGATCCGGTCGACCGGCGCCTTGGTGTGCCCGAAGCGGTTCTCGGCCGCGATCGGGAACTGCTCGGCATTGTCGAGCCGGGTGTCGAAGAAGGTGCCCTTGCCGTGCATCTCGAGGTTCGCCACGAAGGCGTTCCAGTAGGTCACCGAGCCCCAGCCGGTCCAGGTGTGCTGGTTGACGCCCTGCAGGCCGAACGCCGGCGGGAGCAGCGTCGCGGCGCTGCGGCCGTCGGGCTGGAACGCCTTGCCGTCCAGGAACAGCTCGGCGTCGAACTTGCCCGGACCCCACGAGCCAAGCACCGTCTTCACGGTCGCCACGTCGGTGTGCAGCAACGACGCGACCGGCTGCAGGTTCGGGGCCAGCGACACGATCGCGCCGACGTTCAGGTCCCGGTTCGCCCAGCCGTCGAGGCGCCGGCCGATGCCCGGCGCGAACGAGTCGTCGACGGTCGAGTGGCACAGCGCGCACTCGATGCCGACCGTGCGGAGCTTGCCCGCGGAGTCGAAGAAGCCCTTGACGCCGACCACCGAGTTCAGCTTGAGCAGCTGCAGGGTGACGGCCGGGTCGTCGAGGTTCACCTGGCCGGCCTTGATCGCGGTGCGGACCGCGAGCGGGAGCGCGTCCGAGTCGACCTTGAGGCCGACCGCGAGCGCGGTCTTCGGGCTCACCCCGGGCCCGACGCCGCCGTTCGCGGCACCGGCGATGGCCCGGTCGAGCTGCAGCGTGCCGCCCCAGAAGTCCTCGTCACCGAAGGTGTCGAACCGGAACGTCTGCCGGCCCTGCTCGATCAGCCGCTTCGAGGTCTTGACCGGTGCGCTGTCGTCGGCCGCCTGGATGCCGGCCTGGGAGCTGGTCAGGTGGCTCGAGGCGGTGGCGACCGAGGCGGTCGCGGCCGCGGTGGCCAGGCAGAGCACACCGACCACCGCGAGGACGCGGCGCCGGGTCCCTTCTCGGCGGGTGAGCGGGTGCCACGGATGGTTCATGGTGGATCGGTCCTTTCTCCGACATGAGCAGTCGTTCGCAGGGCTGCGGGCGCAGCCGTCTTCCCGAGATGCCGGGTCCACCCCCGTGGACCGTTCTTCAGTCCTCCAGCAGATGCACGTAGACGAGGAAGCCGGTGGCGAGGAAGGCCGCGTCGAACGCGGCCAGCACCCCCAGCCAGCCCCCGACCTCGGCGGTCCTCCCCGACACCGCCGCGTCGGTCGCCCGGATGGCCCCGATCAGCACCGGCGTGACCAGCGGCAGCACCAGCACCGGCAGCGCGGCCTGCCGTCGGCCGAGCACGCTGACCAGACCGAAGAGGCTGCCGATGGCGCTGAGCCCGACGACCCCGAGGGCGGCCGTCAGGAGCAGCAGCACCGGCGCGGCGCCCAGCGGCAGCCCGAACAGCACGCCGACGACCACGCCGGTCGCGACCACCAGGCACAGCAGCTGGGCGGCGACCGCGGCCGCCTTGCCCAGGTAGACCGCGCCGGCCGGCCCCGGGGCGAGCCGCAGCCCGTCGAGCGCGCCGGCCTCGGTCTCGGTGCGGTAGGAGCGGTGGAACAGGTCGACGGCCGCGAACGTCGCGGACAGCCACAGCATCCCGGCCGCGGTCTGCGCGAGCAGCGGCCGGTCCGGCCCGAGCGCGAACCCGAA
Source organism: Nocardioidaceae bacterium (assembly GCA_013361955.1). Classification (GTDB taxonomy): domain Bacteria; phylum Actinomycetota; class Actinomycetes; order Propionibacteriales; family Nocardioidaceae; genus Nocardioides_B. The sequence goes on along the minus strand of JABFXA010000476.1, from coordinate 4,292 downwards.
CGCGAGCAGCATCGTCACCGCGAACGGGAGCACCGAGCCCGCGGCGTAGCGACTGCGCAGCTCCATGCGCAGGTCCTTCGTCGCGACCGCCGTCGCCACCGCGGCGATCATGCCGGCACCTCGGCGGCGAGCCGGCCCGCGTCCATGCGCACGGTGCGGTCGACCAGGCCGGCCGGCGGTGCCTCGTGGCTGGCCAGCAGCACGGTCTGCCCCCACCGGCGGCCCTCGGTGACGACGTCGTCGACGAGGCCGCGCGCGTCGGCGTCGAGCGCGGCGTACGGCTCGTCGAGGAGCAGCAGCTCCGGTCGGCGGACCAGGGTGCGGGCCAGCGCCAGCCGCTGCCGCATGCCCTGCGAGAACGATCCGGCGCGTACGTCGGCGACGTCCTCGAGCCCGGCCCGCTCGAGCGCGGGACCGACACCGGCGGGCGCGGCGCCGAACAGGCTGCACACGAAGCGGAGGTTCTCGGCGGCGGTCAGGTCGGGGTAGCAGCGCGACTCGTGGCCGAGCAGCTCGACCCTGGCCCGGATCCAGGACCGGTGCCGGACCAGGTCGGCGCCGAGCACGGTGCCGGAGCCGAAGGTGGGGGAGAGCGCCGTCGCCACGACCCGCAGCAGGGTCGACTTGCCCGAGCCGTTGGCCCCCTCGACCAGCAGCACCTCGCCGACCGGGACGGTGAGGTCGAGTGCGGTGACCGCGGCCGCCCCGTCGAACAGACGGGTGACCCGGTCGAGGCGGACGGCGTCGGCCATCACCGCTCCGGACGGCCGGACGGGTCGATGGTGCGCTCGAGGTGGACGAGCGCCGCCTCCGGGTCGGAGCCGCGGTCCTCGGCGGCCAGCACCAGCACGGTGGCGGCCTCCTCGAGGCAGGCCGGGCAGCCCCGCAGGTGCGCGCTCATCGCGTCGCGCTCCGCGAGGTCGCGTCCGGCGTCGTCGAGCAGCGACTCGACGTAGGTGTCGACCAACCGGAAGCAGTCGTCGCAGGACAGCCACGGGTCGGTGTCGAGGATCAGCCGGGTCACCACGTCCGGCTCGAGCGGGGTGTGCGGGGTGCTCATGTCGTGCCTGCCTGCTGGTCGGGGTCCGCGAGGTGGCCGGTCTCGCGGAGGTGGGTGCGAAGACGCCTGCGTGCGTCGTGCAGCGTCTTGTAGAGCGCGTTGCGGCTCGCGCCGAGCCGGTCCGCGAGGACGTCGACGGGGATCTCCTCGACGACGAGAGCGAGCAGGATCCGGCGCTGGTGCTGGGACAGCACGGTGTCGATCGCCTGCCGTACGGCGTCCGCGAGATCGGCCGCCTCGGCGTACTGCTCGGAGGTGGCGCCGCGGTCCGGGACGACGTCGAGCGCGTCGAGGTGCACGTCGCGGTCGCGCCAGGCCCGGCGGCGGACGTGGGTGGCGGCGTGCAGCACCGCGAACTTGTACGCCCACGTCGTGAACCGGCTGCGTCCCTCGAAGCTGGACAGCTTGCCGAGCAGTGCCATCATCGCGTCGTCGGCCGCCTGGTGCACGATCTCCTCGACCACGTCGGACCCGACAGGCCCCAGCGAGGAGCGCATCCGCAGCACCTGGGTGCGCGAGGCGCGCAGCAGGAGCAGGTGCAGGTGCCGCATCGCCTCGTCCTGGTCGGGGCCGGGCACGGACAGGGCCCGCGTCCAGTCACCGGAGAACGTCACCGCCGTGCCGACCGAGTCGGACCCGACCGTGGTCATCGCCGGCCGTCCGGCACGGGCAGGGGTGCGAGGATCCGCGCCGCGAGGTGCGGAGGGCACCCGCGGTCCACCAGCTCGAGGAGGGCGTGCAGGTCGACAGCGGTGTCGGCGGCCAGACGCGCCGCCAGCTCCGGCGCGAAGCCGGCGTCGAGCAGCCAACACCGCCGCCAGGTCACCACGTCGACCGTGGTGCGACCCGAGAGGCAGCGACCCAGCGGGGCCGTCGGTCGGATGCTCATGTCACGTTGGTAGCAGGGAAGCGGCCGGGTCTTACCCGCTTCCGCCGAAGTCGCTCGCACACCCGGGTCTACGCGGTCGCGGGCGGGGCGGTTCGGTGTCCGCGACGCGGTGGTTCGTACCGAGGCAGGGCATTCGCCCCGGCTCGCCCTGGACCGGCCGGGCCAGTCCGGACGGGCCCTTCCAGCGACGGCCCGCCGGTGCCATATTCGAATCGAGGCGGCTGCGTTCCGTTCGGGCCAGACGCCCGCTGGAGGAGCGATGGCGACCTTGACCCAGCAGCTGTTCCGCCGCAAGCCGGTCCTCGAGATGTCCCAGGAGACGGGGACGGACGCGGGGACCAGCGAGCTGGCCCGCAGCATCGGCCTGTTCCAGCTGTCGATGTTCGGCATCGGCGCGACCATCGGCACCGGCATCTTCTTCGTGCTGGCGCAGGCGGTCCCGATCGCCGGCCCGGCGGTGATCTGGTCGTTCGTGATCGCCGGCACGGTCGCCGGCCTGACCGCGGTCTGCTACGCCGAGCTGGCCAGCGCGGTGCCGGTCTCCGGGTCGTCGTACTCCTACGCCTACGCGACGCTCGGCGAGCTGCCCGCCATCGGCGTGGCCGCCTGCCTGCTGCTGGAGTACGGCGTCTCCGCGGCCGCCGTCGCGGTGGGCTGGTCGCAGTACCTCAACGAGCTGCTCGACAACCTCTTCGGCTTCGAGCTGCCGGACAGCCTTGCCCAGGCGCCGGAGCAGGGCGGCATCTTCAACCTCCCGGCCGTCGTGCTGATCACGCTGTGCACGCTGCTGCTGATCCGCGGCGCCAGCGAGTCCGCGAAGACGAACGCCGTGATGGTCATGATCAAGATCGGTGTGCTCCTGCTGTTCGTGGTGCTCGGCATCCAGGGCTGGAACTCCGACAACCTGGCCGACTTCTCGCCGTTCGGGATCAGCGGCATCACCTCGGCCGCGGGCATCATCTTCTTCTCCTACATCGGCCTGGACGCGGTCTCGACCGCGGGCGAGGAGGTCAAGAACCCGCGGCGCACCATGCCGATGGCGATCCTGATCGCCCTGGTGGTGGTCACCGGGCTGTACATCCTGGTCACCACGGTCGCGGTCGCCGCGCAGCCGGCCGCGAAGTTCAAGGACCAGGAGGCGGGGCTGTCCGCGATCCTGGAGGACGTCACCGGGTCGACCTGGCCGGCCACGGTGCTCGCCGCCGGTGCGGTGGTGTCGATCTTCAGCGTCACGCTCGTGGTGCTGTACGGGCAGACCCGCATCCTGTTCGCGATGTCCCGCGACGGCATGCTGCCCGAGCTGTTCCACCGGGTGAACCCGCGGACCCTGACCCCGGTGCCGAACACGATCATCGTGGCGGTCGTGATCGCGCTGCTCGCCGGGCTGATCCCGATCAACTTCCTCGCCGAGATGACCAGCATCGGCACCCTCGTGGCGTTCCTGGTGGTGTCGATCGGCGTGATGGTCCTGCGTCAGCGCGAGCCGGACCTGCCGCGCGGCTTCAAGGTGCCGCTCTACCCGGTGACGCCGATCCTCTCGATCGCCGGGTGCATCTGGATCATCCAGGACCTGCGGCCGGTCACGATCTACGTGTTCGTGGTCTGGGTCGCGGTCGGGATGGTCTGGTACTTCCTGTACGGCCGACGGCACTCGCACCTGGGCCGGCATGAGCACGTCGGGCTGATCCACGACTGAGGCTGCCCGCCATGACGATGATCGTGGGATACGCCCCGGACGAGCGGGGCGCCGGCGGCCTGCATCTGGCGACGATGCTGGCCCGGTCGGCGAACGACGACCTGGTGGTGTGCTCGGTGGTGCCGGCGCCGTGGACGCCCGGCATGGCGCGCGTCGACGCGGAGTACCGCGCCTACCTCGACAAGGCCGCCGACGAGGCCCTCGAGCAGGCCCGCCAGCAGCTCCCGGACGGGGTGCCCGCGCGGTTCGTCCGGCACAGCGCCCGGTCCGCGCCGGCCGGCCTGCTGGAGCTCGCGCAGCAGCACGACGCCGCGATGGTGGTGCTGGGCTCGTCGTCGGCGGGCCCGTTCGGCCACGTCGCGCTCGGCTCGGTCACCGACCGGCTGGTGCACAGCTCCCCGGTCACGCTCGCCTTCGCGCCGCGCGGCCTGCGGGCGCGGGCCGGCACCCGGGTCACCCGGGTCACCGCCGCGTACGGCGGCACCGCCAGCGCCGAGGACCTGGTCGTCGCCGCGGGCACGGTGGCCGCGCGGGTCGGCGCGCCGCTGCGGATCGCGTCGTTCGCGATCTGGGCCCGCCCGCCGTACACGATGCGGCTCGGCACGGACAGCGAGGAGGTGGTGTTCGAGGAGTGGTCGACGCGGATC